>NZ_CP109603.1:1727777-2042222 GCF_025905425.1 Pseudomonas putida
GCGTCGATGCGCTTGAAGCTTATGTTCGGAGTGGTGGCGTAGGCGTTGCGAAAGGTCGCCTCCACGTTGGCCGCGGGGATGCCGTAAATCGGGTCGTAGGCATACACGACCTCAACCGGTACCTGGATGCGATCAAGCTCAGGGCGCAGGTCGGTGGTCATCAGTTCATAGGTGGCCTCGGCAGTGGTTTGCCGGTCCGAGCCCATTGCCGCCGCGAGTAGCGCAGGCCTGGCCGCTTCGCTTTTTACCAGGCGGGCGATGGAGGCACGCTGCAGGGCCTCGGCCTGCTCAGGCGGTGACGCCAACAGGGCATCGCGCAACGCTGCCGCATGCGGTGCGGCCGTCTCGCGGGTCGCGGAAGGGTCCATGATCAGTGTGTAGAAGGGCAGGGCATCGACGATCATCAAGCGCGCGACCAGATCGGGGTGACGCGCGCCGAGCATCAGCGCCACCTCGCCACCCAACGAGTGGCCAATGATGACCGGGGCCTTGAGGTGCCGGGTGCGGATGTACGCAGCGATGGCCTCGGCCGTCGGCGCCGCTACTTTTCCATCCGGGTCGGACACGGCAGGTGCGCCGGCGAAGCCTGCGACCTGTACCAGGTGCAGGCGGTGGCTGTGCTGCAAGCGGGTGGCCAGATCACGCCAGACTTCACGCGAAGACGCCAAGCCTGGGATCAGGATGACATCCGGGCCGCTGCCTTCGACCGTTACCGAGATGCGCTCCTGGATTATTTGAGCGGGCGAGAGCGATGCTGGCTGAGTGGCTGAAGCCTGAGCTGAGATCAACGTGAACGCGGTGCCGATTGCCGCGAGGAGGGGGCGTGGATGCATGACATTTCCTTTTGTCCGGTTCGCCGTCCGATACTGCCAACGGGCTTAAACCGGTGGAGGATATCATCCATTCACGCCTGCATCTTGGCCCGCTCAGGCGGCGCCCTTGGCCTGCTGCTCCAGGTGCACCTGCAATGTCGGGTCGATTTGCAGTGCACTGGCCAGTTCGTCAAGGTACGCCCGCTCTGCGGCCTGCTGGTCATCCACCAGCATCACGCTGGCCAGGTACATTTCTGCGGCCATGGCCGGGTCCTGGGCCGACTGTGCCACCTCGCTGGCATCGAGTGGCTTGCTGACTTCTTCATCCAGCCATTGCTGCAGTTGCGGGTCGTTGGTTTGACGTTTGATTTCAGCGTAGATCAACTGTTCTTCTTGCTCGTCGATACGGCCGTCAGCCTTGGCGGCCGCAATCAGCGCGCGCAAGATTGCATGGCTGTGATCCTCGGCCTCGGGGCCGGCCAATTGATCGACCGTACGCACGGCCTGTTGCGGTGCTGCCGCCTGGCTACGCTGCCAGCTTTGATAGGCCTGGAACGCCATCATGCCCAACGATGCCAGGGCTGCGTAATTGGTGCCACCGGCGGAACGCCCCTGGGTAAAGCCGCCAGTGTTGCTGCCGCCAGCGCCACCCAACAGGCCGCCCAGCAGGCCTCCAAGGCCACCACCGCCACCCGTTGCACCGCCGCCACCAAGCAGGCCACCCAGCAAACCGCCCAGGCCGTCTTGTGCTGACATGCCGCCGCCTTGTTGCGCTTGCGAGCCCTGGCCGGCCCGAAGTAACTGTTCGAGTAGATCACTAGTGTTCATCGCACCGCCCTCGGTCGGTAGTCGTTGCCCAGACAAGCAACGATAGCCCCCTCAAGGCGAACTGCCATGACCGTCTGGCTGACGGGAAACCGAGGGGCTGTGCTCACGTTTGCAATCGAGAAGCGCAGGCCCAGCCAACTGGGCCTGGGAGGGGAATGAGGTGTGCATCACCGGATGCTGAGCGAAAAAACGCATCACACTCCGGACGGCTGCGGCGCTTTCTTGCCTAAGCGGATCAGCTCGTTGGAGAAACACAGTCCGCAGAGGATCAACGCGGCTCCCAGGTACAACGTGTCACGCGGTAACTCATTGAGGATCACGAACGCCAGAAGCGCGGCAAACAGCGGTTCGGTCAGTTCCAGTGCTTGGACTTGTGATGGCTTTAAATACTCGATGGCCTTGGTGGTACAGAAGAATCCGAGGATGGTCGGCAACGCAGCCAAAGCCAGCACTGCCATGACCGCCACGAGCGACAGCTCTCCCATGACGAAGCCATCGGTCGCAGCCGGCATGAGCAGGTAAAGACTGCCGAAGAACAACAGTTGCCGCGTGAAGTGCAGGCCCCCAGAAACGCCCATGCGCTTCATGGCAACCGAAAATGCGCCATAACCGCAGCCTCCAATCGAAGCGAGTGCTGCGCCTTGCAACGTGAAGCCTTGTTCCAGGTCAGCGCCAAAAATCACGGCGATACCGGCTATCGTCAACCCGGCGCCTACCGTTGCGTTAGCGGTGATGGGGTCCTTGAGGACTATCCGTCCCAGTACTATCGAAGAGATGGAAGCGCTTGCCATCAGGATCACCACCACGCCCGCTGCGGCGTAATGGCTATAGGCCGAGGTTTCAAAGTGGAACAACACAAAAATGCCGAGAAAGGCGCAAACGGCAGCCTGGAGCCACTTGGCCGTATGCAGGGGCCGCTTGAGGAACAGTAGCAAGACTGACAGCAGTAGGCAGCCGAGTACGGTTTTTATCAGGGCGATGCTGCTGGCGCTGAAGCCACTGTTCATCAATACCTTGCTGAGTACGCCGATCGTTGCATTCAGTGCAGCAGCGCAGAGCGCAAAGAGGACGCCCTTGCTGAAATGAGAGTGCATTAATACATTCCTTGTCATGGGTCTTTGGCCGTCAGGGGCGCGACGCCGTTATCGTCCAACAGGGTTTTCAGACGCGTGAGCATGGCGATTGGGCAAGTAGCCCTTGACGTAGTGCACGGTCTTTTCCAACGTTTTCGTCATGTCGGGATGTGTCAGCTGATACTTATGTTCCAACTGCTTGCTGTGGGTCATGTCGAAGCGCTGCGTCTGAATAAAGTTCAGTGACTCGGCGCTGATCGAAAATCGGGCGGCGAGCCCTGGCACCGCCAATAACCACTTGAGCAACCCTATCGCTACATGGCGGCGGGGTGCCTTGACCTCCAGCGTTTCTGCCAGCTGTTTGAGCATACCCTGTAGGTTCGGCGTGTGTTCATAGAGTGCCAGGACCTGTTGGTTGGCCATCGAGGGGTCGAACGCCACGCAGATTATCATCGTCACCAGGTAATCGACGCTGACCATTGGCAACCAGTGCCTGCTGGAACCGGGGATAGCTTTGAACCGGCCCAGGGCCAGATTTCGAATGAGTTCGACCAGAGGTTGCCCTTCAAGGATGTGCCCACTCTCGCTGTGGCCACACACCGTAGCAGGATGAACGATTGTGTAATCAGCGTCTGCTTCCTGCATGTAACGGATGACTGCAAAATGGGACTCCAACTTGCTGCCTTCGTAGCCCCCTACACGGCTGTAGACGGCGGGCCAGTTTGTATTTTCAGGGCACTCATTATCAATCCCTATGCTCGCAAGGTGGGTAAGGTTTTGCAGCATATAGCCGCCCACCATCAGCAATCGGATACGCAAGCTCGCCGCAAGCCTGGCGACTCTCAGCGCTCCTTGCACATTGACGGTGCGGGCGCGCTCCATTGTCAGCCCCCAGGTAAACTGCGCCGCGAGGTGAAAGACCACAGCGGCTGCAGAGATGCGTTCCTTGTCTGACTCGCTGAGTCCAAGCCCCTCCCTGCTGATATCGCCCTCAACGGCATGGATAAACGCAGGGTTACCTCCCAGCCGGCCGACCTGCTCTCTGAGGCGCTCAATGTTTGCAGGGGTGCGCATCAGCACCCAGGTCTTGTGCCCTGTCGCAGTAAGACGGGCCAGTAAATGTTGACCGACAAACCCGCTGCCGCCTGTGACGAAACATTCCACGCTCATGCCTGAACCCTTGTTTGGATGGTCGGTGCAGGCTAAGGTGTAGAGCGTACTCTACAGTCAAGGATTTTTACTGTGAATATTGGGGAGTTGGAGCGCCGGAGTGGAGTCGGTCGCCATGCCTTGCGCTATTACGAGCAACTCGGGCTTATTGTGGCCCATCGACAAGCCAACAACTACCGCAGCTACAGCGACCAGACCGTTGTTGATCTAACGTTCATTCAGAGTGCCCAGAGCGCTGGTTTTTCACTCGCTGAGATTGGCGAAATTCTTGCGGCCAAGCGGGGTAATACGATCGATTGCGCGCAAGGCGCGGTGCTGGTTGCCAGCAAGATGGCCGAAATACAAGCGAAGATCACCACGCTGCAAGCCGCCTATGTTTTTCTGAACGCGGAGCGTGCGAAGCTTGAGGCCAGTGCCATTTCTAACGGGCTGACTATACCTTACCTGCCTTTGAATGGGCATACCTCGACGCCATAGTCTCTCGGCAAGGCAGTGCGTGGCGCTGCCTGAAGTCGCGGCGTCTTTGCACTATTTGATATCGGGTACAGGAGCGCTTCGCACTCCATCGCGGGGCAAGCCCGCTCCCACAAAACTTTTTGTACAAAGCCTAGCGCTCGAGGGCACCCGCGAGATATTACTTGTCTCCAACAAGCGGGCCCTTGGCAATGTCAGTTCGATTGGGCGTTATTAACGGCTTGGCTTTTGGCCCGATGTCGACGATCTCTAAGTCCGTTCCTTTGGTATCAAGCCAGCGTAGAAGTGAAAAGGCCTCGGAAAAATCATTAAGTCTTATGTAGTCGTGGTGGTTTGTTGACAACCAGTCCAGCAGGGGTTGAAAGGCTTCTTCAATGTCGGGGCGTTGGTAGAGGTTGTCTTCTGCGCGGAGGCCGCGCGGCCCGGGCTCATGATTGAACATGGCAACTTTGAAATGGCTGCGTTCACCCGTGCCGGATGTATCTTCAGGGGCAGAGGTGACGACAAGCTGGAAAGACGTGCCGGTTGATGGGCGCAGGAGGAGGGTTGAGTCTTTTTCGTAATATTGCCATGTGGAGCTTTTTTTAGTGTCGATACTTTTTAAGTTAGCCGGAAAAGGGGTTCCTCCATTTTCAATCATTGACTCCTGTTCAAGCTGCTGAAGTTGATTGCTCCAAAAGTCTACGCGGGTTGCGGACCACGCGAGCTCACGCCCGAACAGTGCTGGATGAATCACAATGTCTCGTTGTGTGGAAAGTTTTCGTTGGGCTGGGTCCTCCTTGATCGCTCGGTGGACTGCCAGTTGCATGCCTTTGTAAAGTATTTTTTTCGTTTCGTCGTTTTCCATCAGGGCTTTAAGTAGTGTGTCGAAGGAGGGCTTGGGATAGGTGGTGCTCATGATGCGTTTTGCGGCCTCATCAAGCTTTTTTTGATCTGAATCATTAAGCTCATTCAGTGCGCTTTCAAAAAAATCTGGACGCATCATGACTTCGTTGCTAAAGGCGGTTCTATTACTTGCGAGCTCGCCGTTTACACTCATGCTCATGAGTACCAATATGTCTCCCTGACGGAATGCTGAGGCTGAGGTCTGCGGCGTAGACATGACCGAGTACGCAGAATAGAAACTGTCAGCAAACAAAATGCGTGAAGCGGCAACCAATGTTGTTGTGGGGGATTCTTTGAGCGTAACGAAAAGGCGTCCGAACCGACTGTCCTCAGCGTTTGTGAGCCACACTGCATGTATCGGATCCTGCTCTATCTTGATATCTACGTTGCCACCCACTGAAACGCCCCTGCCAGCCCGCGCGGACACCCGTGCTTTTGTATATAGCCTGGGTGTCGGTTTAGAGGGTTTGGCAGGGGGAGGCGAGCCCGGGTTCGATGGCTCGACGGGGGCCACATCGCTCAAGGGCGCAAATGTGTCTTTTATATAGTTCTCATAAGAGGCTGAGTTTTTTAAGTCGTGAGCATCGTTGGCTGCGAAAAGTTCTCCGGGTTTAAGGGGCGCGCGCGTGTCCTGGGTTGTGGCTACGATGGCTTTCGGGGCGAGCGGCTTAATGGATGAAATCAATTCGTTATGATCGGAAGGTGGTACTTTACCCAACCCTTTCGCTGCGGACGCCTCTGCCAACTGACGCTTGCGACTTTCCAGTTGCTCCTCGGCTTTCAAGTATTGCCGTTGTTCCGGGGAAAGCTCGCTTGATAGCTCCACCATTATTTGATGAAGGGAAGCATCCGCGCTCAGTGCAGCGCTTCGTTCAAGGGTTTGACCAAGCAGCGAATGTATCGCTTTTTCCACGGTGGGTTGGGGGGTGCCTATCTCAAGAAGCTTTAGCAAGGCTTTGTCTGGCTCGCTGGGGTTCTCAAGCACCACTTTGTCGAATGCCGCTTTGTCATACCCTTCTTTTTTAAAGGTGTGCAGCGTGAATAACCGCAGCTCTGAAAGCCCCTGGTCAGCGTAAATCGTCGTCAGGCTAGAAATCCCGCGCTGCACGATTTTGGGTAGGGGTGGACGGGGAACTCCAGGTTCGAACGGCTTGTAGGCAGCAAGTTTGAAACCGTGTTTTTGGACGTCAAGCTGTTCTTTAGAAAATTTAGCGAGAATCGGTTTGATCGCAGGGTCGCTTGCAAGGGCTGCTGAAGACTTAACCTGTTCATTTAGAAGAATGGCGAGGAGGCGAAGGCCATCCCCATTTTTTGAGGCTTCGGCTCTTTGATAGAAGTTTTCGATAACGGACTGCGGCGAAAAGGATTGCAGCGAATTCCCTGTAAAACGCTGCAGATTTTCGATCTCAGTTACAAACCCCAGTTTTTCGAGCTCGGCGTGCATAAGGCCGCCGCCTTCAGCCAATTGATGACTGACTAGTTGTATGACCTCCGATGGCCCAAGGTAGTCATCGGCATGGGCGACATGGATGTTGAGGCAGAGCAAACACCAGAGGCATGCTGTTACAGCCCTTCTGAATGCAATGGCGGTTTTCTGTATTGCATTGGGGGTGCTTGGCGTTTGCATGGTGGCCAACCCTCACATTAATTTAAATGCGTGGAAGCGACTGGGTTTTGCAGCCAGTTGAGGAATGCTGCAACTTTTTTTGCCGTGCTTTCAGGTAAGTCACTGGGTATTAACGGCCCGGGTGCTATGAGCAGTGCGGCCAGCGTCCTTCTCGATTTTTTTCCGGCTTTCATAAGTGCATCAGCCCAGAACTGGTTCAAGGCGTTAGTCTCTGGATTAACCACCTCACCGAGGGAAACGACCACTTGCAAGGTCGTATGTACGCTGTCAGCACATTCAAGAGCGAGGCTCATCGCCAGGGTGAAATGTTGCTTCGCTGCGACGGCATTGGGTATGCGATCGCTGAGAAGCTCATAAAGGAAAGCTGGGATTTCAAACGCACGTACCATGGGGCCGACGGGTATCGTGCGCAGCATCTTTCTGGCGTCCTCAAGCTCAAAGGGAGAGGCTTTGACACCGCCTTGAGCGCGAATGACTCTGTTTATGTCTTTTACAAGATGACGAACGATTTGCCATTCGCTGCGCAAGTGCTCAGGTAAGGTGTCTGGGGTGAGCGATGGGCTGGATTGCAATTGATTTATCGCTTCTTGAATGATCGCCGTATCGACACGCGGTGCTTGTAGTTTTGTACCATCTAGTAGGCCGAGATCTATCGGTAATTTACTGTATTCCAGGTCGTCCACAATGCAGGCAACCAGCTTGTTTGAATAGCGCGCAAATGCCATTTCCAGTACTAGCACTTGCCTGTCTTTGCACAGGGAGCTAGAGATGCAGGCCAGGACTGCGCCGGACGTTCGATGCGCTTGAAGAATCTGGTCATCCCAGTCACTGCCGGCGACCAAACCTTGAATGTCATGCTTGCGAATGAACTCCTCTTCGAGTTGAAAGTTGTCCGCTCCACTTCCGGGGCGGTCGAGCCACAAACTCAAACCCTCCATCGCCAGCGCTTGAGCGAGTGGGCGCACACGGGGCTTATCCTCGGAAGCATGACTGACAAACACACGAGTAGATGGGGTTATCAAGGTGCAATCCCTCCCTGCGGCGAAGGCGACCGTGTGTAAAGCCCTGAGTTATGACCAGTCTAGGTTGTTATCTGAATGGCATCGAAATAAATTCGAGTTCCGTTGGGTTAGAGCAAAGCCTGTTTTCGTGCGTCGAGCTTGGTGAGGTTTGTTATAGAGGTAATCTCTATTTCTTATAATTTGGTGGGGTGTGAACGTTGAGTGGGTTGAACCGGTGGTTTGCTTTTTGACGTCATTTTCAAGTCGTTAGAAGGTTGCGCTGCTTGGGGGTACGTTCATGTGTTTTTACGCGTGTTGAAATGCTTCCCTGCTTGGGCTTTACTGCCTTTGTAACGGTTCACGTTGGATGAAAAGGGCCATCAGCCTGAATGAACTAGGCTCTGTACGGAAAGTTTTGTGGGCGCGGGCTTGCCCCGCGATGGAGTGCGAAGCGTTCCTGTACCTGGTATCAAATAGTGCAAAGACGCCGCGAATTCAGGCTTTGCTGCCGCGTTGCGGCAGATCGCGGGGCAAGCCCACTCCCACAGCGAGGGATGACCCTACTTTTCGTACAAAACCTAGTTGTTATCTTGGCCCAAGGTTGTCACGCCGATGGCGTACCTTTTTGATCGAGTCCTTTTCGGTCTTGCTGTTGCTGACTAACTTCGGGCAACAGCTGCCCAAAACGCGTTAGCGAACAACGTTGTATTTTGTTTCACGCACTCGAAGGAGAGGGTTCATGTCTGCCAAGCGTCCGTTTGCGGTGGTCTTCATCCATGGTCTGGCTCGCAAGCCGGCGCCTGAGAAGTTGCTTGAACTGTGGCAGTGGGGCCTGAGCCGCGGCAACCCGATGCCGAGTGTCTTTGCACCTCCGAATGAAGGCCTCGACCTCGCCGGGGCCGGTGTGCCGCATGCGCTGAACTATTACGCAGACGTCTTTTATGGCACAGACTATGAGGTTGATCTGGCCTCTTACGAGGAAGGCAACATTGATCTGGAACTGCAAGCCGAAAGCCTTGACCCTGCGGGGGAGGAGCTACCTCTGCCGACGCCGAAAACACCGCGCGAGGTAGCTTTCCTTGAAGGTTTCCAAGCCAAGCTCTGGGCCAATCTGATCGTTGATAGCGCAGTAACCACCGAAAGCCTGTCGCAGGGTGCCAGCGATCATGAACTTGCGCGGTTCATCCCGTCGCCGGTACGCGAGGCCATCATCAAGAAGGCCGCAATGGAGGCCTATTACTTTCTGTTCAACAAGCAATACGTGAGGCTTGCGGATGGCGTGCGGTTCGACGTGCGCGATGAACTTCGCTCGCGGCTGTTGCGTGATCTCCACCATGTGCAGGAAAAGGCCGGGAAGATCGCAATCATCTCTCACAGCATGGGCACGATGGTTGCCTACGACGTGATTCGCAACTGCCCGGAGTGCCCCCCCATCGATACCCTGATCACACTGGGGTCGCCATTGGGCATTCGTGAAGTGCAACAGGAGCTGCTCGCCACAGGTAATGACAAGGTTGACTTTCCGGCTGCAACCCTAGAGCGGTGGATCAATATCTACGACCCGCTCGACCCCATCTGTGGCGCAGATCCAAAGTTCGCGAACGACTACCGTTCGGTCGGCGGCAAGCAGGTAGAGGATATCCAAGAGTCCAATTGGGGAAAGTGGCGCCACACGATCACCCATTACCTGGCAGGGACGCAGTTGCGTAAACAGCTGGCTCAGGCTTTGGGGTTGTGATCATGGACACATTGGTCGATGACCTCAAAAGCGGCCACATGAGGGACGCCCAGCCATGGGATCTGGCTGAGGCGGTTGAAGCGATTACCCAGCAGATCGACAGTGGGGCTTTGTCGCTGGACAGTGCCAGAAAAGCCGCGCTGGTGCTGATCAAAAGCCGCCACTATGACCATGCACGGACGATCGCCCAGCGCTGGGTGCAGCACCGGGGCTTCGATCCCATCCTGGGTAAACTTCTGGCACAGGCGCTGATCAACCTCACAGCGCTCGAAGAAGCCGAAAAAGTGCTGACAGAAGGGTTGCCGCAGCTACGCGCACTCAAGAACGATGCGAGCGCGATCCAGCAGGTTCCCGAGTTCGAGGGGTTGTTGGGTCGAGTGTTCAAGCAGCGCTATGTGGCGACGCGCGACCCAAACTTGCTGGTCCGCGCTCGCAAACAGTATCTGCAGACGTTTCGGCGCGGCCGGTCTCGGTACTGGCAGGGTATCAACGCGGCAGCGCTGCGAGTGCATGAAGAGCGCGAAGGGCTGCTCGCGCCGGGTATTGCGTCTTCGGGCGAGCTGGCGACCGAGGTTCTTGCAATCGCCATGGCGGCGCACCTCGCCGATCCGAACGATGCTTTTGCCGCTGCGACCGTATCGGAGGCCCATCTGGCCCTGGGCGCGTGCGATGCGGCGGAATTCTGGCTCTACCGATTTCTCATGCATCCGGCTGTCAAATCGTTCGACATCGAATCGTACGATCGCCAGATTCGGGAGATCTGGAATGGCAATCCGCTGGTTGGCGTGGGTTCCTGTGCCGATCGCTTGTCAGCCATCATGGCAAGACACATCGCCAAGACGGAGCGACGCTTCTTCATTTCCCCCGGCGACGTGCGGGAAACGAAACGGTCCATCGACGGGCTTTCAAATGCTGAACTGCAGAAGCTGGAGAAAAATTTCTCCGGCGAGTCCACGTTGTCTTTGCAGTCAATCAGGATGCTGCTGACCGCCTGTGAGTCGATAGGGTGTGTCATGACTGCGAGCGGTGAACGTGTCGGGACGGGGTTTTTGCTATCTGGCAGCGCCTTCAGTCGTGCAGGTGACTGCGCACCGGTGTTCGTCACCAACGCACATGTGATTAGCAACGATGTACGTAATGCCATCGCCCCGGCAGACGCGTACGTAACGTTCGAGGTCGAGTCGACCGCCAAGGGAAAATTGGTCAGCTACAAGGTCGGAGAGGTGCTGTTCACTTCGCCGCCTGGAGACCTTGGGGTCTCGAACAGTGCCAGACAGGATCTTGACGTGACCATCGTGCGGCTGAACGAGCTTCCCGCCACGGCGAGGGTTCTGAACAAGGCCAACAACCTGCCTCTGATCGACGGCAAGGGCAGAGTCTTCGTGGTCGGCCATCCGCGCGGTAGCGGGCTGCAGATTTCTTTGCAGGACAGCCGGTTGCTCGATATCGACGATGATGAACGGCTGGTCCACTACCGCACGCCCACCGATCCCGGAAGCTCTGGCAGCCCAGTGTTCAACAGCAAATGGGAGGTCGTGGCCTTGCACCATGGCGGATCGTTCACTACACCGCGACTGCATGGCGGTGGTGCGTACGAAGCGAACGAGGGTATCGCGCTGCAGGCAATCGAGCAGGCGTGGCTGGGCAAGTAGGCAATAACGTTGCAACGCGACCGATTGTTCGCTGTCCCGTGTGCGCAGGGTCAACGCTGGGCGGCGCACGACCTGCATAGGTGAATGCAACCAGAGGAGAATCTTCATGAGCCGGACAACCGATGCGATTCGCACGTTCGTGCTGGAGCTGGACCTTCCCGAAGTGCAACGGGGTCGAGACTTGGAATCTGCACGTGCGGCGGATGCGCCCGAATTTACCGCCGCGCGGCAAGTCGTCACAGTGGGTGCTCAGTTGGCGGAGTTCAGCGATAGCGTTCCCGTCAACCTGCGCCAACTGATTTCCAACTCGATGCTGCTTGCGCAATTGGCCGCTAACAAGGCGACCTCTGCGTCCAGCGATATCTTCGACTGGCATCGCAATTACAGTGCAGTGCTAGGCAACATCGGCTGGCGGGCTCACGACAGTGAGGAACAGGTTCAGCGCGTCAGCAATGAGAATCTGAGTGTACACAAGTCGATCATTCCGGTGCTGACTGCCCTGCTGGGGCCGGCGGTTGCGGCCACGTCGATGGTCGTCTCCGTGCTGGAGGGGCTGGACAACATGGAGACTGGCACGCCCTGGATCACGCTGTTCGATCGCTCCAGTCAGCATGCGAGTGGTGCGAAGTTTCAGATCGGCTATATCGACACCGACCAGCACGGCGAGCCGGCAATCAAGCTGCTGGCCGTGGGCGTGAAGGCGCAGGCTACGATCACGCAAGTGCTGTTCTTCAAATTCTCGTCGCAGCAGGCAGAGCTGAGCCGCAGAACCTCGCTGTTCGGTACCACGGCCGAGCGGCTAAACGCCGACAAGGATGTGATCGCAGGCCGCGTTCAGTCCTTCATTGCGGACTTTGTGAAGAACGTCGAAATCTGAAGGGTAGGCGACCTTCACTTGTCGAGCCGGGCGGTATTTCAACGGGCGTCTTGGGCGCTCCGACATTAGGTAAGTGACTATGTCGTACATTGGATCCCCGTTTAAATTCGACTTGTTCGTGAGCTACAGCCACGGTGACGTAGAGGGCACCGGGTCGTCGTTGCTTAAAAGCTGGTCTGCGGGTTTGGCGCGTGAACTGGAGGCGGAACTGCGTTTCAACCCGAAATTCAGCGCTGACCTTAAGGTCTTTTTCGACGATCATTATCGCCCGGACCAGCGTGTGGATCCGATGGCTCTACTGACGGACCAGCTGCGTGACGATATCTCCGGCTCGGCACTGCTTGCGATACTGATGTCCGAGCAATACCTCAAGTCACGCTGGTGCGGCTACGAGCGGGATTGGTGGTTCGAGAAACAGGCGGAGCACGGGCTGTCTCATGATGAGCGCGTGGCGGTTTTGCGTATTTCGCCGACGACGACGCAGTGGCCCAGTGTGCTGACCGATGTCACCGGCGCACAGTTGGTCGGGTTCCCGTTTTACGACCGCGCTGTCGACGAGTACGTCGCGCGCCCATTCGGCTGGGGTGCAGCAGTGAGCGAGGACAAGCAGTTCCGCGACGCGGTGCTGAAAGTCACCGGTGCGGTGCTGCGTAAGCTCGATGCACTGAAGGAGCGCCTGGAAGAACGTGAACGAATCCAGCAGGAGGTTGCGCGCCTGGCCTGCGACTCAGGGCAAGTCGTTTACCTGCAGGGGCGTGCGGAGCAGTCCAAGGCATGGGAAAAGGTTTACAGCGTGCTTGCGGACGGCGGCCTCACGGTGATGCCCAGCGAACCGGACCGCGTCGAGAAGGATCCGCGAAAGGCGACTGAGGTCAGGAATCGTCGGATCGAAGTACTCAGTGGATGCGATGCGCTTCTGCTCCTTGGCACCGAAGATGGCCGCGCGCTGGATGCGGACATGGTGGTGGTGGGGCGCCAGGATCGCCATTCAGTGCGTGCACTCTCCAATCGCCTGCTGCCTTGCGGCCTTCTCGACACCGTCGGTGCTTCAATTGCGACGCAACGGCGAAAAAACGCGGCAAAGGCACTGCAGGTAGATTGGATCGATGCGACGAGCGAGCCATGGACCGATGAAGTCCAGCGTTGGTTGACGCTCAGGAGCGGCACTGCGGGGCAGGCATTATGAACGTATCGTCGTACAGCGAGATCGAGTCGGTATTCGATGTCACGCTTCCCCCTGGACCCTATCCAGGGTTGCGACCCTTCGGGAAGGACGAATGGCCGATCTTTTTTGGTCGCGAACGCATGACGGACGAAGTCGTCCGCCGTCTGGTCGATCAGCGCTTTCTGGTGGTGCACGGCGATTCCGGCTGCGGCAAGAGTTCATTGGTTCGCGCTGGCGTGCTGCCTCGGCTGGAGCAGGAAGCTGCGCGCGGTGGAATGCGCTGGCTCACGTGCTGGGCAACGCCTGGGGACGAACCGCTGAACAATCTCGCAATGGCCCTCGCGGGGCTGGAAGCTGTCGCAGAGATCGACGCGAGTTTTCTGGAACTGCGACGCTGCCTGAATTGTGGCCGTGACGGTGCCTCGGCCCTCGCAGACCATCTACACCGTGCCCATTCAGGGGCGCAGGTTTGTGTGCTGCTCGATCAGTTCGAGGAAGTCTTCGCGCATGCGCGCCGTGAGGGGCCGCAGGAAGCGACACTGCTTATCGATCTGCTCGTGGGCTTGCAGAAGCTGGCCGCGCCGCACCTGTGCGTCGTGCTGACGATGCGTTCGGAATTCCTTGGCGCCTGCGCGCAATTCGAGGGCTTTGCCGAAGTCGTCAATGCCACGCAGTATCTACTGCCGCGGATGGTGCACGGCGACCTGGTGCGAGCGATTCGCGAACCTGCGACGCTCTATGATGGCAACGTTACGCTTGATCTGGCTGAAAAGCTGATTGCCGACTCGATGGGTGGGCAGGACCAGCTCCCGCTGATCCAGCATGGATTGATGGTGCTGCATCGTCGCTGCGTTTCTGCGGCGTCCTGCGGTTGGACGCTGACGCTGGAGGACTATTCCGTCGCGTGCGGACTCGCTCGGTTGCTGTCCGACCATGCCGATCAGGTGGCACAGTCGAACGTGAGGCCGGAGCACTCGCGCATCGTCGAAGAAGTCTTCCGTGCCCTGACCGAGATCAACGCCGACGGACAGGCGATTCGTCGGCCACGAAGGCTCTCGGAGCTGATTGCAGTGTCAGGGGGCGATGAGGGCGAGGTTCGGGCGGTGATCGATGCATTTCGTGCCGAAGGCGTGTCGTTCCTGCGGCCCTATGGCACCGCACCGATCGCAGCCGATGACCATGTCGATATCAGTCATGAGGCGCTGATTCGCTACTGGAACGCGTTAGCCGACCCACGCGACGGCTGGCTGATCCGGGAGTTCAAGAGTGGATTGGTGTGGCGTTCACTGCTGGTTCAGGCCGAGAGCTTCGAGCGGGACGCTTCCAACATTCTCTCGGCGGCCACGGCCGAAGAACGCCAAGCCTGGTTGATGCGGCGCAACCCTGCTTGGAGCGAACGCTACGGTGGAGGCTGGGAGCTCATCACGCGGTTGATTGAGGCCAGCGTGAAGGAGCTTGAGCGGCTCGCGCGCGAAGAGGTGCAGGATCGGGAACGGGCTGAAGCCGCGCGTCTTCGCGAGCATAAGCTACAAGCCAAGGCCAGTCGTGAGCGAATCTACCGCTGGGCGCTCGCGGTTGTCGTCGTGATGATGGCGTTCGCACTGTCTCAGTTGTACAGAGCCCGCGTGGAAACCAAGAGAGCCGTCGAGGCGACCAATGTCGCTGAAATCAATCGTCTTGATCTGCAATATGCCAAGGAGCGGGAGAGGAGTTTCGCGGCTAAAATCAAGCCGGAGCTGGACGAATTGCGGCGGCGCGCGGCCGAAACCGCTGACGTGAAGTTGAAAGACAGCATTGATCTGGCAAGTAACAGCATCGTGCAGCAGGTCGACAAGCTTGAGGCAGCCAGTATCGCATTGCGTATCTATGTGCACATCGCGCAGGAGTCGCAACGCGATGCCGCCGGGATGCTCGCTAAGCGCCTCGGTGGGCCGCAACTGGGCGGCGCTGCGATTATAGTCCCCGCCATCAAGAGCCCGTCTGCGCCCTATGCGCTGTTGCGTTGCTTCCGCGTTGAAGAGTGTCAAGAAGACGGCCAAAGGTTAGTTGAAATGATTAACCAAGTGCTTGTCACTCCGCAGGTCAAGCTGCAGAGCTTCAGCGTGTCCGATGAGACGCTGAAGAACCTGCGTCCGCGGCACTACGAACTCTGGTTTTCCGACGGCCCTATCAAACTTGAAGGTCAGCAGGCGGCGAAGTAGAGGCCAGGTTGCCTGCAGCTGATCTACACGATGCCCAGGAGATGCCGTCGTGGAAATCACTGGGTAAATGCCATTTTCGATCAATGCAGGATGCCCCATGAATTCAGCTCCACTGAAACGCATTTTTCTTTTTAGCGGGCACATGATCGATGCGCCTGGCCGAGCATTGCCGCGCTTTCCGGCTGAGCTGGAGCCCGCCGTCAACGATGCGCTTGCCAAGGCAATCGATCGGTTTCAGGCAGGGCCAGGAGACCTGGCATTGTGTGGGGCTGCCTGCGGTGGTGACCTTTTGTTTGCAGCGCTCATGCTCGAGCGTCAATCGCGCCTGCAGATCTATCTGCCATTGGATGAGCCGGCCTTTATCGCCGAGTCAGTCGCTTACGCAGGCGCACGCTGGGTCGAGCGCTATCACCAGGTGACTGCTCAATCCGCCCTTGTTGCGGCGCCGGACGTGCTGGGGCCGCTGGGCCCGGGCGAAGATCCTTTTGAGCGTTGCAACCTCTGGATGCTCGATGCGGCGAGGCATGCAGCAGGCAGCGAAATCCTGTTCCTCTGCCTGTGGGATGGCCAGCGCGGTGATGGCCCTGGGGGTACGCAACACATGATGGACGCTGTGCGGGCGAGCGGTGGCACGTGTCATTGGATAGACATCCGCAGGCTCGCGCCGGCCCAGTGACCCTCATTGTGGGTGATGGTCATTGCAGCGGTGCGGTTCCTGGTCGCCAGCGGCGAGCTCATGCGTGATGCCTTGTCAGATTGTGAAGCCGCGCAACTTGCCGCTGCTGTCCAATGCCTGTACAGCCTTTTCTACCGTTTTGATCCGTGTTTTGTAGGTGGGCCAGCCAATTTTCTTAAGGGCAGCTTGAACGTCGCTGGCAAGTAGCGCTGTGGCGATTTCGTCATAACGCCCGCGCCCCTGGTGCAAGATGTCCATGATCCATAACGCCGTCTGCCAATCATTGCCGCTAAAGCCATGTACTTTAACTTTTGCCGTGGCCAGCTTCTGTTTGGCATTGTCGATGAACAAGTCGATCTGCAGTGCCTTGGCTTGGGGGTCGGTACGTAACCAGTTCATCAGCCGAGCGGCCGCAGAGAGTTCTGCTGCATCAATGTCAGTCGCAGAGTTGTTCAGGTACTTCATTAGTGCAGCCAACTGTGTTTCTTTTTTGCCATTGGGCCGGGTGACCACGCTGGCCTGTTCCAGATCCACCAAGGTGCCGTTTTTGTTCACGTGCAGGGTGTGCTTCCCGGCTGTATTGGCGTGCAGGCTCAATTCGGGGAAATGCTGGTCGGCCCCCGGCAGTGCAAGTAAAGCCCGCAAGTACAGAATCAGGTTGGCGCCGGGTGTGTGTGCGGCAAACTGCGGGGCGCCAAAGGTGAACGCTGCCCTGTCGTAGGTGTTCAGCGTGGCAAAACGGCCCCCGCCTTCAGCTTTCAGGGTCGGTTCGATGAAGTATGCCCATTTGCCGAACGACGCGGCGAAGTGCTCCGCCTGATAGTCGCCAAATGCATTCAGGCTGTCTTGGATCGCGCGGCTGCCCTGGAACAAACCCGTGCGATTCATGTCATCGGTAAACCGTGTCGCGGTGCCGACCATGAAGGTGAAACCTGCGGTTGTGGTGGCGTAGAAGGACTGTTCCCTTTGCACGATATCGACCACCAGGTCTAAACCTGTGGCTGCTGCCGGCAGAGCGATAGGCCCTGGGCCTTGTGGCTGTTGCGCCCTCGTGAATGCTTGTTGATCACTGGCGCCGGGCGAAATTGGAAAGGAAAGGCCCAGCGCAGCAGCCGTCCTGGGGCCGACGACGCCATCGACTTCAAGCCCTTTCATCGCCTGCAAGGCACTGACGGCAGCGACAGTCATTGACCCGAACACACCGTCAATGGGGCCTGGATCAATGCCCTTTGCTTTGAGCTTCTCCTGCACCGCGATGACGGCTGCTCCTTTCAGCGCAGGGACTTTAAACCACAGGTAGCCTTCTGGTAGAGGAGGAGGGGCTGTGGTGCTCAGCACAACCGGCTGCACGTCATTCAGGGCGTATTCCACGCCTGGGAGCAGGCACCCGATGCTCCAAGGTCGCCCGGTGGCGCCACTGAATACGTCTACCCCGAAGGCAGCCCCTCTGGCTTCCAGGGTGTGGTCATTGTCACCCAGCGAAAACGCGGTGTGCCCGATCCGGCCGGCCGCAGGTGCCCTTACAAGGGTTGCACCGGGAATCTTCAGCGCGTCCTGCCAGGCAATGATTCTGCCTTTGGCCTTTGCCTCGGAGTACCAATACCCAGAATAAGGTTCGGCCTTGTCTATACGCGCAGGATTGCCAGCACCAAAGATTTGCCCATACGCCTGATACACACACCAGGAGGTGAACTCGGCACAATCCCATGGGCCTTTCCAGTTCGGGTTGTCCAAGGGGACTCGCGCACCCAGTATGTACTTCTGACCGACACGGGTGAGGCCGACATCCACTACATCTTGACCAGTGTTTGACATGATGGGTTAGCTCCGATTCACATACTGGAAATCGCCTGTACATCGGGCTAGCCGCGCCACACGAGGCACTTGTTCTGGTCGTTCTGAGCATCTACCGCGTTAAAGTACTAGGGGTTGTAAGTATCAAGGAAAGCACGCGTCACCCGCGCCTGCCAACACCGGGACTGACGAGGCGACAAACAGTATGGCTGGGGTGCGCGCGCTGTTTCAGCTGCGTAACACACGGCTGTACTTCAAAACCGTTTGCTCTAGTGGGCTGTTCAAAAAAATATAAAGAATAAGGCGCTCACACCTACTATCAAGTTGACGAAGTACTTCTCGTTTTGCCCGAGGGCCAACTAATGAACCTATCGTTTGTTGTTTCCGGGTACGATCAGGCCCCTTTGAACTCAGGTGCGTTATTACCGCTGCCTGACGGGCTGGCGGAAGGCACCGTCAAGTATTCTGTTCAGGTCGCGGTGCGCCGTGGCACTGGCAGCGAGGTGACCCTCAACGTCGATGCAAGTAAAGATGTGATTGCGGTGCACATCGCCAACGGCCCTGTACTGGTGCTGCACCCCGAGACCGCTCGAGACCTGTTCGAGGCGCAGCAGAGCCAAGCGTCTCGCAGTGCGCAGGGGGCCGAAAGTGTTCGTATACCCGCACAACTGGCATGGGACGGGCAGGCTGAAGCCCAAGGGCAAACCCGGGGGGCTTCACGTGGAGCGGTAGGTGTGGTGCTGGTGAAGCTGATCCAGGTCGTTACCGGGATTGGCAAGGATGCTGTTGCAGACGCGGTCGCCGGGCAGGCATCGAAAAGGATCGACGAGCAGGTTGCCCCTGGGCTCTACGCGCTCAACCCAAGGGCGCTTGACCCACTCAAGAGCGCCACGATAACCACGCCCAGCGTTATCGCTGGCAAACCGATGCTGGTGCTGTTGCATGGCACCTTTTCCAGTACGCAAGGCACGTTCGGCAAGTTCTGGACCGAGCATCCAGGCAAGGTCGCGAACCTGTTCAGCGCCTACAGCGGCGTCTATGCCCTGGACCACTACACGCTGACGGCCAGCCCGATCCAGAATGCCATGGAGTTGGCGCAGGCACTGCCGGTGGATGCCGTACTGCATTTGCTCTCGCATTCACGGGGTGGGCTGGTCGGCGAAGTGCTGGCCAAGGTCTGCAGCGGTGATGCCGACCTGTTGCAAGGGTTCGAACAACAGGCAAGAGGCGATGACTACAAGCACCAGCGTGAACACCTGCAACGGCTGATCGAGCAGGTCGAGCAAAAACGCATCAAGGTCACCCGCTTCGTCCGCGTAGCGTGCCCGGCGCGCGGTACGTTGCTGGCCTCAAGCAGGCTGGATGCGTACCTCTCGGTTCTGAAATGGAGCATGGAGCTGAGCGGTGTGCCGGTGGTGCCAGCGCTGGTCGATTTGCTGGCCGAAGTGGCGCGACGTCGTAGCGATCCTTTATTGATGCCGGGTTTAGCTGCACAGATGCCCGATAGCCCACTGATCAAATGGTTGCACGAGACGCGTACGCCGCTCGACAGTGAATTGCGGGTGATTGCCGCAGATATGGAAGGTGATTCGCTGACCAGCTGGCTGAAGACGCTGCTTGCTGATACCTATTTCTGGACTGACAACGACTTGGTCGTACAAACCAGCTCCATGTATGGCGGGGCACCCCGGGCCGGGTCGGCGCTTTTCTTGCTCAATCAGGGCAGCGCAGTTTCGCACTTTTCCTACTTCAGTAACGATCGCACCGCCGCAGCGATAGTCGAGGGGCTGCTGATTGATCAGCCCAAGGAGTTTCGCAGCATCGGACCACTCTCATGGCAAGGCAAGGACTCCAGTGGTCAGCGTGGCGCAGCCAGCGACATGCCCGCTGCGCAAAAACCAGCCGTGTTTGTACTGCCTGGGATCCTGGGCAGTAACCTGAAGAAGGATGGCCGGCGCATCTGGCTTGGGCCTTGGTTGATCAATGGCCTGGACAAGTTGAGCTACTCGGCGAGTGGCGATCAGGTGGAACCAGATGGCGCGGTGGGGCTGGTTTACGACGAGCTGATCGACTACCTCGATGCGACGCATGAAGTGATCGAGTTCGCCTACGATTGGCGCGTGCCGCTGCAAAAAGAGGCGGAGCGTTTGGGCAATGCCGTCCAGAGCGCCTTGAATGCGCGCACCGAGACGCGGCAACCGGTGAGAATGCTGGCGCACTCCATGGGCGGCCTGCTGGCACGTACGATGCTGCTTGAATGCCCGCAAGTGTGGGCGCGCATGATGGCCAATCCACAGGCCAGGCTGGTGATGCTGGGCACGCCGCACGGCGGTTCATGGGCACCGATGCAGGTATTGTCCGGGGACGATACGTTTGGCAACAGCCTCGCATTCGCCGGTGCGCCGTTCGCGCCGCAGGACTCCCGAAGGCTGATGGCCACTTTCCCAGGCTTCATCCAGTTGCAGGCCAACCTGCTCGATCCGGTCCTGAAACTGGCCGACCCGATGGCCTGGAAGTATCTGGCCGACAAGGACGCGCAGTGGCTTGAGGCGCACAGTATCTGGCACCGGCTACCGATACAGCAGGATTATTACCGATGGGGCTTGCCAGACAAGCAAGTGCTGGATGAGGCCGTGGCGCTGCGAAAAGCACTTGATGCCCAGGACCTGAGTGCCTGGCGGAGCAAGCTTGTGATGGTAGTCGGCGAAGCTGAATTCACGCCGGACGGTTACACCATAAACGACGAAAAGGGCTTCACTTACCTGGATGCGGTGCGCGGTGGGGATGGTCGGGTGCCGCTGCACAGCGCCCTGTTGCCCGGCGTGCTGACCTACCGATTGAGCTGTCAACACGGTGATCTTCCCAAACAGACAGCGGCTTTTCCTGCACTTCTGTCGTTGTTGCAGACGGGGCGAACCACAGGCTTGCAGCCGCTGCTCGACGGGGCGAGCCGCGGGGCCCCCACGCAGCGATCGCAGGCTTACGTGTCGAGCCGCCCAGTGCGCAACCCTCGAATCACACTGCCAGTCACCGTCAACGATGTGTTCGGTCTCTACAGCCAGGTCACTGCGCCTGCCGCCAGGGAAGCACTGCCCGCGCTGCCGGTGACTGTGGTCAATGGCAACCTCAAGTTCACGCGCGACCCGTTGATCGTGGGCCACTACGCCAGTGCCGGGCTAACGGGCAGCGAGCGGGTTGTGGATGAAATGGTCGGTGGGCTGCTCGCAGATGCCTTGGCGATGAGTCTGTATCCCGCGCTCCCCTGCAGTCATCAGGTGTTCATGAACATCGCTGCCAATGGCGTAAACCCTCTGCAGTTGCCGCGTCCTGAAGCGGTTGTGGTGGTGGGACTTGGCCCAGAAGGGAAGCTCAGCTCTACCGAGTTGATGGAGACGGTGCGTCAAGGGGTGTTGGCATGGGCTCAGCGGCTGGCTGAACAGTTTCGCGGTGCGCCCGTACAGTTTGAGATCGCGACCGCGCTGATCGGTAGCGGTGGGGCAGGGATGTCACCGGGGCAGTCAGCCGCGTTGATCGCCCAAGGGGTGCGCGACGCGAATATCAGGCTCAGGCAGAAAGCCTGGCCAACCGTCAGCCACCTGCACCTGATCGAGCTTTATCTGGATCGTGCTACGGATGCTTGGGGCGCGGTTCAGGCCTTGGGCGTTTCTCGGCCAATGGACTTTCAGGTAACGCCATTGATCCAACGTGGTACGGGTTGGTTGCGCAGGCCGCTGGCCGGCGGCTATCGAAGCACGCGCTATGACTTTATCTCGGTCGTCGCCCAGCTGGACGAAAACCAGCTTCCGATGATTGCCTACACCCTTGACAGCCAGCGGGCGCGCGCGCCGGTGCGGGGCCAATCGACCCAAGTGGCGCTGTTGCATGAACTGGTCAGTGCCTCGTCCAATCAGCCTTCAGCCGCCAGTACGATTGGGCGCACGCTTTTCAAATTGCTGGTACCGCTGGAAATGGATGCCTACCTTAGCGGCACCACCGAAATGCAAATCGAACTGGATGCCTCCACGGCGGCCATTCCGTGGGAACTGCTCAACACAGAGCGGGATCCGGATCGGTCGACGCCCGAAGCGCAGGTCCCTTGGGCAATTCGCAGCAAACTGCTGCGCAAGCTTCGCACCGAAAACTATCGTGAGCAGGTGGTGGATGCTACTGCCGACGCCTATGTGCTGATCATTGGTGAGCCGGCCACCGACACCAGCCGCTATCCACGCCTGCCCGGTGCCCGCGCCGAAGCGCGCGCCATTGCTCAGCTGATGGAAGGGGCATTGCTGCCGCAAAGCCGGGTGCATGCCTTGATTGCCGAGGATAGCGATGCCTCCAACGTCGATGCCCTGGCGGTGACCGGCGCCTTGCTCGCCCATGATTGGCGCATTGTGCATATCGCTGGCCACGGCGAACCACCGGAGTATGAAATGGTGCCTGCACAGGGCATTGATGCTTTGAGTCATTCAGACGCCTCACGCAGACGGATGCGCAATCCACGCGGCATCGTCTTGTCCAACGGTATTTTCCTTGGCCCGCGGGAGATGCAAAGCATGCGCATCGTGCCCGAGCTGGTATTCATCAACTGCTGCTACCTGGGGATGATCGACCCGGCCCGGATACTCAACAGCGCACACTTGAGTTATGACCGAACCCGTTTCGCCTCCAGTGTGGCCGAAGAGCTGATTGCGATTGGCGTGCGCTGTGTGGTGGTGGCTGGCTGGGCCGTCGATGACGGTCCGGCCTGTGTGTTCGCAACCCAACTCTATAGTCATCTGCTCAATGGCAACCGGTTCATGGACGCGGTAGCTTCGGCCCGGCGCGATGCCATGCGCTCAGACCCTCAAAGCAACACCTGGGCAGCTTTCCAGTGTTACGGCGATCCGGACTGGGTACTGCAACGCTCTACTGAAGATGCCAACCAACCCTGTTCTGCCAGGGACTTGAGCCTGGGTAGCATCGCCTCGCCGCAGGCACTGGTGCTGGCCCTGGAGATCGCCATTGACGACAGCCGTTACAAAAAGATTGCCAAGACGCAGGTCATCGACATGATCGAGACGCTGGAGCGCCGTTTCGGCCGGCAGTGGGTCGAGATCGGTAGTGTGTGCGAAGCGTTCGGCCAGGCCTGGGCTGAAGCCGGAGAAACCCGGCGTGCAATTGAGTGGTTCGAGCATGCCATTGGCGCCAACGATGGCAGTGCCAGTCTCAGCTCCAGCGAGCAGTTGGGGGATTTGCAGGCACGTCTGGCTTGGATGGAGGTGAAAGCTGCCGCCAAGAAGACGCCTCAAGAGCTGGCGAAAACACTCAGTACGTCGCGCAAGCAGGCACGTTCGGCGATCAACCTGCTGACCCGCGTATGCAGAATGCACCCGACTTTGCGGCGCACCAGCCTTTGTGGCGAGGCCTACAAGCGCCTCGCTTGGATCGAAGTGCAGGCCAAGGATCCGCTGGCCGAAGGTAAAGCCCTGGAGAAGATGGTGGCCTGTTTCACCGATGCCGAGCAGCAAGCCAGCCTCAATGACCCGCTCCTTGCTTGCGAAGCAGCACTGCAACGGCTTGCTGCGCAGCTGTTCATTGACGCTGCCGAAGGGGTCAAGGCCGATATTTTGAGTGTGCAGGAGCAACTCAAGCCCCAAGTCAAAAACAACCCGGACTTTCGCAACGTCGTTGCGCTGATCATCGCGGGTCTGTACCTGGCACTGCTCAACGGCAAGCTGAAGGCCAGAAGCGCTCGGCTGCTCAACGAATTTGCCAATCTCAAGCGACGCGTCCCGGCCGTGCTCAAATGGCGTGAAGTGCAGATGCAGGTCGATTTTGTCTTGGATCGCTACTGGGTGAAGGCCAGCAACGCCGAAAAAGACGCAGTGACAGTGCTCAAAGAAAAGATGAGTGAGTGGGTCAAGGCACAGGAATGAGGCACCTTGAAACGCCCATGTTGCAGCAGCTGATTCGAGAAGGAGGCCATGTGCGATGACCAGACACTTCATACACTACGTACCGCGGCGAATCGTTTCGCGCTTTCCCGATGACCCGAGTCATCCCTGGTTCGCTGAAGCACAAGCGTCCAGCGCAGGCTTCGAGCAGCCACTGTTCCACACCAGTCGCCGCAAGACCGGCCCTACACGGCAAATCAGAGAGGGCGATACCCTCTGGATTATCGGACAGGTGTTTTCGCCCTGGGGCGTACTTGCGCCGGGCATCGATGCCTCCATCGAGGTTGAGCGCGTCGAACAAGCGGATGACGGCAAGCTGCGCTTCGTTGCCTCTGAACACTCGCAATGGTATGCGCTAAGTGATGTATCGCGGGTACTTCCCTTGCTTCGAAGCGTCACCGCAGCGGGCGGCTCCAATCCTGTGTGCCAGAATGATGTGACCACCGTTGGCCAATGCTTGCAGAGCATCCGTCAGTTGGAGTCGGCAGAGCCGTTGCAGCTGCATGTGGAGCAATTGCGCTACCAGCCAGTGAATTTCATCAGCTACCGGATTTGCGATGGCACCCGGGCGGCCTTCGAAAAAACCAATGCGCTCATGGCTGCAGGGCAGCCCGTTTTCTGGGATCGATGGTGCCTGCCTCGCAGGCTGGCTGAACGGCGTGAATTAGTCAGTGATGAGGCGCTTGATCGACACCTGATAAAGCAAATTGCATCAGCGGGTGTTGTGTGGGGTATCGAATCCCCGGCCTATTCGGCGCCAGGAAGTTACTCGGAAAAAGAAAAGCAACAAGCGATGCAACTGGGTATCTACCAACCGGTGCGTTTGGCATCGAACCGCTGAGCCGGCATGAGGCGCAAACTGGCGTCGAGGCGGGCTGGCCGCGTCGACGCCAAGGGCAGTGTCAGGCTTCGCGGTAGGTGCCTTTTTGTTTGGCGGCGTGAACCGCCAGTGCATCCATCAGCGCGGGCGCCAGGCAGTCGTAGGGTTCCAGGCCAAGCTCACGCAGACGTTCGCGAATCGCTACCATCTGTGCCGCAGGCGTGCCGCTTTCGATCACCGAGGACACGAAAGCGGCGAATGCCGGTGCAGACCAGCCCGTTTGCGGGGACAGCTCGGTATGTACGAAGTCAAGGCCGTAGAAGGCGTGGCCGCTGTTCTCGATGCGGCCGAACAGGTGTGCACCACAGTCACGGCAGGCGTGGCGCTGGATCACTGCGTTGGGGTCAACCACCTGCAGTTTCTCGCCATGGGCCAGCACGCTGACCTTGTCGCGTGGCACCACTGCCACCACCGAGAAGGTCGCGCCTGCGGGCTTCCAGCATTTGGTGCAGCCACAGGCATGGTTGTGTAGCGTTTGTGCGTTGATGGCGACCTGGACCTTGTCGGTCGGGCACAGGCACTGCAGGGTGCCGCCGGTGAAACCAGGCTGCTCCGGCTGAATACCCTGGTCGATCGATGGATGCAACTTTACGTTGTTCATGGTGCTGGTCCCTCCTGGTTTTGCTGTGTTGGACGTGGGCTGGGGCCACGCCCGGCGCTCTCACCAAAAATGAATGACCGTGCGGATCGACTTTCCCTTTTGCATCTGGTGTGTTGCCAGTCTGGAGCGTGGGCGAAACCCTGTATATGGAATTGTCTGAATTTCCAGCAGGGAATTTTACCCGCCATTGATGTCAAACGCCCTCAAGCAACGCTGGCGTGCACGTCTTGCCCACAAGGAAACCCGTAATGAAGACATCGATGGAACGACTGGAAAAGTGGTTGCAAGCCCACCTTCCCGAGGTGCGTGAAGATTTGGCGCCTGGCTGCTCGGAAGCCGCAATCACCGAGTTTGAACGTGAGGTCGGCAGGGCGCTTCCCGAAAGCCTCAAAGACCTTTACAGGCTGCATGATGGGCAAAAAGGTGCTGTGAACGCAGGGCCTTTTTACGGGCTCAACTTCTTGCCTCTGGCAGGCGCCAGGTCACATTGGGAATCGTGGAAAAGCATTGTCGATGAATGGTCGCCCGCAGAAATGACTGAAGCGAGCGCGTTTTCCAGCTCGGCAACGCCAGGCGCTGTTCAGGCGCTGTATGCCAACCCGTACTGGATCCCGTTTGCGTACGACTACGGTGGCAACCACTTAGGCGTGGATCTAGACCCTGGCGCGCGCGGGACCGTGGGGCAAGTCATCAACTTTGGCGGCGACGAAGAGGAAAAATTCGTTGTGGCCAGCTCGGTAGCGGCGTTTATGGAGTGGCTGGTCGATCAACTCGAAAGCGGTAATTTCGCGATCAGAGAAGAAGATGATGGTGGGCGAAGCCTGAATACGAAAGAGCCAGAAAAGTTTCATTTTCTTGACGCCGTTCCCACGCTGTTCGCTTCACAGCGTGAGGGGTGAGCTGGGCCAAGTGCATAGCGCCGCGCCCACAGCTAAAACACTTATCTTGGGGTTAGTGTTGTACCTGTGGGTACGGGGTTACTCGCGAAGCGGCCGACCCGGCGTTTGGGACGTCTAAACGCCGGGCAGCGATGTACAGCAGGCTCTTAGGTTTTGTACGAAAAGTATGGTCATCCATCGTTGTGGGAGCGGGCTTGCCCCGCGATCTGCCGCAACGCGGCAGCAAAGCCCGCTTGTGTCTTGGAGAGGGAATAGAATCTGAAGTGAGAGCGGTGAATGGCAAGCTGATAGCCCGAGGTGCCCAGAGCACGTGTGGGAGCAAAAGCTGCCATCCACCGTTCCACTTTGGCGAGAGCCCGAACAGTTGGATGAGGGGCGTAATCTCGAATCACAAGCGTGGGCCAAGCCAAAGCGCTCTCACTCCTTGAGTTTAAGAGGGTTTGGCCATGTCTTCCTCTGTCGGCATCGATGTTTCCAGTGCCACACTTGCTGTTCACATCCGCCCTGAGGGGGTGAACTTCAGTGTTTCCAATGACTTGAAGGGATTCCAACTGCTCGTCGAAAAGCTTGGCGGGTATGCAGTTTCAATGGTCTTGCTCGAAGCTACCGGTGGCTACGAGTGCAATGTCCTCAAAGCGCTGCAGGATGCCGATTTTCCGGTTTGCCGGATCAATCCCAGTCGTGCCCGGGACTTTGCCAAGTCGATGGGTAAACGCGCCAAGACCGATCCCATTGACGCAGCTGTTTTGGCTCACCTGGCTGAAGTTATGCCCCCACGGCCTTGCCAGGTGATGACACCCGAGCGGGCCTTGCTGCGCGAACTGCTTATGCAGCGGGATCGCTTCGTCCAACAGCGCGACGATGACAAGCGGCGCCTGAAGCAGGCGCGGGCTCCCAGTGTTTGTTTGCGGTTGGAACAACACATCGCCTATCTGAAGGGTGAAATTCGAGCGCTGGAACAAGAGATCGCACAGCAGGCAGCAGCTTTGCCTGATGACCGGGTTAAACAGCTCACTCAAGTCAAAGGAATTGGTCTGATTACTGCCGGAAAGCTGATGGCCTTGCTGCCAGAGCTGGGCCAGGTGGATAAGAAGGAAATTGCCGCCTTGGTCGGTGTTGCGCCGTTCAATCAGGACAGCGGCAAGCAGTCGGGCAAGCGTTCAATCTGGGGGGGACGCTCACAAGTCAGGCGGGCGCTCTATATGGCCTGCTGGGTGGTGATACGGCACAACAAGGACTTCTGCGAGCGCTACAAAGCACTGCGAGCCCAGGGGAAGTGCGCGAAAGTATCGGTGGTGGCGTGTATGCGAGTATTGATAGTGAGGCTAAATGCGATGCTCAAGACCGGAACGCCCTGGAAGGAGCAAATAGCTCATTCGTAGGAGCAAGCCTTGCTGGCGATGCCCGGCACAGCCGGGCCTGGGGCGCTACGCGCCCCATCGCCGGCAAGGCCAGCTTCCACAAGAAGACAGTTGCTCCCACAAAACTTTTCGTACAGAGCCTAAGCCTGGTGTTGGTCACTACGTCCTTTTAGAGGTGCGGTCAACTGACCGCTATCAAAGCGTAGCTACGGATTCAGGGGTGGTAGGCGTGGATAAACCACGCCTGCAAAAAGTTGAGTAATGCCTTACGCGTATTCACCGATCAGGGTGAGTACGTCGTCTATGAAACGCCCCTCTGTTGGGTCGGTGCCCTCGCGAAGGTAACCTGGCAGCCGCTGCTGGAACTCGCTGCGGTCGGCCGGTCTGAACTCCAAAAGAGCCTCAAGCATGGCGGGGCGCAGCAGGCGGCGGTTGTCCGGGGTGTCGGGGAGCGCTGGGCGGATGATCTGCTCATCCAGGTAGAGCAGTTTCTCGCGCAGGCTCGTGCCTCCTTCCTGAGTGATACTCTCAGCGTGCTGACTCTGCTCCTCGGCGACTTGCTGGATGATCTGTTCTTCGGCCTGTTCCAGTCCTGCTTCCATCGCCGGTTCTGTGCGCAGTGTGGCGAGCTCCTGAAGGATAGGTTCGAGCTGCAGTCGGGTATTGCGGAACCAATCCACCGACCAGATGCGGCGGATGCGCCAGCCGAGCTGCTCCAGCACGCTCTGGCGCAGGCGGTCGCGGTCGCGGGCTGACTTGGCCGAGTGGTAGGCCGCACCATCGCACTCAATGCCCATCAAGTAGCGTCCGGGCTGGCCTGGATCGCGAACAGCCAAATCAATGAAGAAGCCGGCGACACCGACTTGAGGTTCGCACTGATAACCGTGGCGCTCTAGCTCCTTGATAACAGCGACTTCGAAGTCGCTGTCTGACGCTTTGCCCGTTTCACGGACATGCGGCATTTGGCCAGACTCTGCAAACTGCAGAAAGTCGCGCAGGGCAAGCACGCCACGACTGGATGTACCGGTAGCAACCACGTCGCTGGCGCTGAAGGACGCGAACACCTGCATACGCTTCTTGGAGCGGGTGAACAGTACGTTCAGGCGGCGCCAGCCATCTGTGCCATTAATGGGGCCAAAACGCTGCGGTACGCTGCCGCCGATCTCCATTGGGCCGTAGGTGGTGGAGATGTAGATGACGTCGCGTTCGTCGCCCTGGACGTTCTCGAGGTTTTTGATGAACAGCGGTTCATCGTTCTCTTTGCTACGGCCCAGGGCCTCCTGGAGCGCCGGATTTTGTTTGGCGAGTTGCTCCAGGGCGCGGTCGATCTGTTCGGCTTGTTTGACGTTCATGGCGACGACGCCGAGCGATTCTTCGGGCCGGTGCAGCATATGGTATTCGATTGCTTTGGCGACGATCTCGGCTTCTTCAATGTTGCGTTGTTCCACGAAGCGCCCGCGCGCTACCCGCACAAACTTCACGCCAAATTCGTTCGATTCGCGGTGAGGTGACGGATAGACCACCAGGTTGCTGTCGTAGAACGCTTTATTGGAGAAGGCGATCAGGCTTTCGTGACGCGAACGGTAGTGCCAGCGCAGGCGGCGCAACTTGAACAGTGGCATTGCCGCTTCGAGGATGCTTTCCGAGTCCTGAGCCAGAGAGGTTTCGTCGCTGTCCTCGTCGTCATCGCCACCTTGGCGGGAGAAGAAGCTTGTAGGTGGAAGCTGTTTGGGGTCGCCGACGACCACCAGCTGGCTGCCCCGGGAGATGGCGCCTAAAGCTTCTTCCGGCCGCATCTGCGAGGCTTCGTCCATGACGATGATGTCGAAGTGCACCTTGCCAGCGGGCAGGTACTGTGCAACAGCCATGGGCGACATCATGAAGCAGGGTTTCAGCCCTTGTAGGGCCTCGGGGGCGCGCAGCATTAGTGAGCGAATAGATTCATGGCGAGTTTTCTTACCTGCCTCGTGTTTTAGTAAGGCGAGCTGGGTGCGATCTTTGACTTTGCCTGAGTTGTTGCCTTCCGGAACCCGGTGCACGTCGATCATTGCGGCCAACTGCTCGCGTTGAAGCTTGGTGAGCTGGTTGTCTATCTCTGCAAACCGAGCTCGGATGGCCTCCTGATCCTTTCCAGAGAACTGCCCCAACGCTGGATTGATTTCGAGTATCTGTTTGGCCCAACGATCCATCAGCCCCAGTAGGCAGGCTTCTGTGGTTCTATCTGCCGCTAAAGTTTGATTCTCGGCAGCAGCTATGACTGCTTCAAAGCCCAAGTCTGCAAGTCGCTTGCGTAGGCGGCGGTATTCGAGCCAGTGCTCTAGCATCTCATCGTTCTGCGCGGCCCATTGCATGCGTTGCTTGAGGGCTGTGAGGTCGTCCTGGTCAACACGCTTCCACCAATGCGCCGCCTCTACTTCAGCGCTGCTGATAAAGCCAGTCAAGGCATGCTCCCAGACTTCCAGCGCGCTAGCCAACTGCTGGCTCAGGGCGTTCCAGCTGCCAACCAGATGCTCGGCCTGTTTGGTGGTGCAGACCGAGAGCTGGGACACCAGCAGGTGCCGTATCGACACCGTCATGAGCGGGCGGACGAACGATAGGGTGTGGCGCCAGGTGATCAGACGGCCACGTGCTTCGGTCAGATTGTCGAAGCGGGGTAGTTCTTCGCCATCCAGACACGCGAGCAGCTCGGCATTGTTCTGCAGGGCTGCGGCACGTTCCTGCCAATTCTCTACCTCTTGCGCGAGCGCCAGTACTCGACCGGTGGTCGGTGCCTGTTCGTTAATGAGCGGTAGTAGCGCATTGAGTGCGGTACCTAGTTCCTTGATCAGCCGCCTGTATAAGCCGTTGGACGCCAGCAGGTCCTCTGACTTCAGCGGGTGACCATCCAGGGGCAGCGTACTTTCCAGCTGACTGCGATGGGACAGGACGTCCGAACAGTATTCTCTTAACGCGTCAGCATCACCACGCAGACGCTCAAGGACCTCAGCGCTTTCTTTTAGCAGGTACTCAGCAATCCAGACGTTGCCTCCGAAACCGCGCCCGCATTTGTCCCGCAGTTCGCGGTACCAGTTGCGCAGGGCAAGCAGATCAGCTGTTCGGGTATTGACCTCTTTGAAATGCTCGCCAAGCGCCTCTCGATAGCCTGAGTCGGTAGCGAGGCGATCATGGTTGCGTCTGTAAGCGATTCCATCCGGCAGCACTTGAAGGGCTGACTTCAGTTTGATGCCTGGCCGCACCATTGTAAGAATTTCTCTCTTGGCGGCGCGCCAGCCGCTCTTGAACCAGCGCAATAGCGAGTCATCCGAGAGCACTTGCTGAAGGTCTTCCAGGCGAGTGTGATCCGGGAGCCGCTCAAGCGAGAAAACGCTGGCGGACTTTTCTTCAAGCTGCTTGATGTTGGCCAAAAGCTCGCTGAGTTCAGGCAGAACCCGGTCCAGCGAAGCTTCTTCGAAGCGTTTGTGGCGCCACTCTGCCAGGGCAATGGGCATGTGCTGCATGAGCTCAAGCAACAGGCTCAGTTGCTCGATGCCCTGCTTGTCAGTCTTGAGGGGCGGGGTGGCTGGCGCGTTCGCGATGGTTTGAATCAGCAGTTGGGCTTTGGGGGCTTCGTCAATGAGCGCTTGGGCTTTCTGGATCAGTTCCAAGAGGTCGTCCAGTTTCAGGCTACCACTATCATTGTGCTGCCGAATCTGTGCGCTGGAGTTCTTGATCGCTTCGAGGGCTTGAGCTGAGCCGATGACGCTGGGGTGCAACGCTTGGCTCAGGGAAATGTGTTGCTCCATCAACGCATCCATGCTTTCCAGCCAGGCATGAAGCGCCTCACAACTGGAGGCATCGAGTCGATTGATCAAGTCCCAGTCTTCATCACCTTTGGGCATTGGCATTGCCGTCAATGCGCTTGCCAACTGCTGAATCGCTTTGGGTGAAAACGTGGCTGCTTCAGCTGCTTTAAGGTCGGTCGAGACCTTGGCTCGTACTGCGGCGAGCTCATCGAGTGCGTCTATGGCGTGTTTCAGCTGGAGCAGGATATCGGAGCGTTCTACCCCGCTAAGGTGCGTTTTGGTGCAGCCAAACCATGGATGCGTTTCAAGCTGGCCGCTCTGGCCGGCCTCCTCAGCAGTTTTGGTGTAGATGTGGGCAAAGTAACCCGCTTGCTCATGTACCTGATTCTGGTCCAGGCTGATAGCGTTAGAGGGGTGGAAGTCAGCAGGGCGGATGGACAAGCTCTCACGTAATCGCGTCGCTTGCATCAGGATCTGGTGAGCAGTCAGCCCAGTATTGGCATGCAGCCTATGCAGCTGACGGACGTGATCATTGAGCTGCTGTTTCAGGCGCTCGTAGTTGTTGATCAAATCGTTCAGCTGGCTGGGTTGGCGGTAACTGCCCCGGTTGCTGATTCGCTGTCCAATGCTCGCGGCCACTGCACTCTTCTGGCTTTTGTGACTGTGCAGTTCCAGGCAAAACTCGCCCAGCCCTGCGCGTGTGAGTCTGTTTTTAACAACCTCCAACGCAGCACGTTTTTCCGCTACGAAGAGCACTTTCTTGCCCTGCGCCATGGCGGCGGAAATGATGTTGGTAATGGTCTGCGATTTACCTGTACCCGGTGGCCCTTCAATCACCAGATCTTCGCCGCGCATGACATCGATCAATGCGCTGTGTTGTGAGCTGTCCGCGTCATCGATCAGAGGGTAGTTCTGGTGCACATCTTGGAGTTCGTCGATGGCATGCTCGCTGCTGAACCCATTGGCAGAAGATTCGATTCGTTCACTCTCTGCCAATCCAATCAGCCGTTGCACCAGGCTACTTTGGAGTAACACCTGGTTTTTTCCAGGTTCGAGATCCAGATACATCATGAGCTTGCCGAACTCGAAAAGGCCGAGTGAGGCAAAGCGGTGCAGTTTCCAGTCAGGCTTTACTTCGAGAACAGTGTCCCGTACACGCGTGAAGTACTCCTCTGGCAGCAGGTCTTCAGTTATACGCGGCAGTGCAATGCCGAAGTCTCGGCGCAGCTTCTCTCTGAGCGAGAGATTGGTGAGGATATCTTCGCCGCTGTATAGAAGCTCGTAGTCAAAGGTCGCTGTTTTGGGGTTGAGCTTGCCTTTCTCCAGGCGGACGGGTAGGAGCATCAGAGGGGCAAGGCGTGCACTGTTCTTTCCGACGATTGATTCGTCCCACTCGAGAAATCCTAGTGCCAGGTAAAGGATGTTGGCGCCGGTTTCATCAAGCGACAGACGCGACTGTGCATGCAGGATCTGCAGCCGTGACTCCAGCTCAGTTGGGTAGTACAGGGTTTGAATGGCATCGTCAGCGTGTTTGTCGCTGGGCACCTCTGACCCTGTTGGCAACTCGTAGCTGGTTTTCATGCCAAGCATTTGCGCCCAGGTCTCTGCAGTGGGCGGTTTTTTGAGCTCACTGACACTGCCCGTTTGCTCGTCGTACTTAAGATAGCCTTGCTCGATCAACTGGCGTTCTGTGGGCTCGGGAACCGGCGCGAAACGCATCGACTGGTCAGTCGTCAGTGTTTCGAAGAGATGGTCCGGGAGCTCGTCAATAATTCTCGCGAAACGCTTGGAGCGAGCGTGCGAGAAATTCAGAAGCCGGTTTCTTGCACTGAGATCCAGTAGGCGGCTGCGTAGTTTTTCCAGGCTTTCCGGGCTGTCGCAGGTCGGCTCATCCAGGTCTTCCCAATTGGATTCTTCATCGTTGGATGTTTGTTGGGTGCCAGGTTGCCAGCTGCTGTCGAAACGGAACACTGATCCGCCCCGACCGCTGCCTTTTTGCAATTCGCCTCGTGCGATCAGTTCTTCCCGAATTGACCAATAGTCCTCGTCGGTAACGGCGAAGTCATGAAGCTCTGCTTTTTGTTCAAGCCGCTGCTTGAGGGTTTTGTTGCCTACTGTGGCGCCGTCCCCAGGTACCAGATCCAGTATCCAGTCCTGTACGAGCTCCCTTTCATTGACTGTCAAAGGCTTGTTGGCTGGAGATTGCGCCGTCATGTAATTCATCCATCGGAAAGTGTAGAGGCAGATGCAGGCCGAGCTTGCTGAGTCATAACAACTGGGGTGGTTGACGCTTAGGAGGCGCCAAAGGCGCTGCTGCATGCGCTGAAGCCATCCCAGGTGACGTGTGGCAAAACGGTGACTGCTTTCGCGTCACAGTAGCGGGTGGGCTGGATGTGGTAAAGCTTGAGGGCGGCAGGCGGGGTTCAAAGGCCTTACTGAAGAGTCTTTTAGCCGGAACGACGCAACGGGTTCGGTCCTGTTTGCGTTTTGGGACCCGTATTGGGCATAACTACACAGCCACAGTGTGCAACTTCATGTACATAACAATGGAAAGGAGGTGAATGTATGGCAATCAAACCTGGACCGAAACCGAAAGCAGAGTCGACGGGTAAAACCGACCAGCGTCGTCGGGTTACTCCTGAGAACCAACGTAAGCATCCCGATTTGCAAGTGCATAAGCACAAAAAGGGGGAGTAGCTGGTAGAAACCCCGCCTTAGGTGGCGGGGTTTATATCGAGGCTCTCAGCAGGGTTGAGCCGCCAATCGGTTACTCACGCTACGCCCCAACACCAGCACCGTCACAAAGCCGCAACCCACCAGCGCCGTGGCCAAGCTCAACAACACCGAGCTGCCCATCTGGTCGACGATCTGCCCGCCAAAGAACGAGCCCAAGGCAATGATCACCTGGAACATGGCGACGAACAGTGGCATGCCGCGTTCGACATCCTTGGGCGCCACGACAAACATCCAGATACTGGCGCAGGCCGGGAAGGCGCCGAAGGCGAAGCCCCAGAGCGCAATCAGCATCGCCGCGCCGGTCATGCCGGTGGCGAAGTGCGGGAACAGGGCCGTGCTGACGCCAATCATCAGTGCGACCAGCATCAGGGTGTGACGCACGCTGCGGTTGGCGGCGAAGCCGGCGAAAATATTGCCGATGACGCCCGCCACGCCATAGAGCAGCAGCAGCGAACCAATGGTCGGCCCATCGAAGCCAGCGCTCTGTTTGAAGAAGGGTGCGACATAGGTGTACGCAGCAAAGTGCGCCAGGCCAATCAGCAATACGGCGATCAAGCCAACCCGCGCTTGTGGGTTGATGAACAGGGCCGGCAGGTCACTGATGCGAATGGCTTTGTCCGGGTTGAGCCGTGGCAGCAGGAAAACCTGCGCGAGCAGTACCGGCACGCCCACCAGCGCGGTCACCAGGAAGGTCATGCGCCAACCCATCAGGCCACTCAGCCAGGTGCCTACAGGCACGCCCAGCACGGTGGCCAGGGTGACACCGACCATGATGATCGAGGTGGCCTGCGCGACGCCCACGCCTTTGGGCGCCAGGCGGCCGCTGAGGGCAATGGCAGTCGCCCAGAACCCGCCGATACTGATGCCCAGCAGTACGCGGCCGAACAGCAGCAGGCCGAAGTCGCTGGCGTAGGCCACCACCGCGTTGGCAATGATCATGATCAGCGTAAGGCCGATCAGCAGGTAGCGACGGTCCATGGCGCCAATGCCCACGGACAGCAAGGGGGCGGCGAGGGCGGCCATGATACCGGGCAGGGTAACCATCAGCCCGGCCTGGCCGGCACTGATGCCGAGGTCGCTGGCGACGTCGTTGAGTACGCCGACCGGGAGAAACTCGCTGGTCACCAGGGCAAAGGCACCCACGGCAACCGAGAGAATGGCCAGCCACTGCTGTTTGACGCTTTGTTGATTATGTTCGGGAAGGCCGCTAGGGGCCTGGCTGTCGCTTGGCATGATGCTGGGTTCCAAGGGGGAAGTCGCCTGAAACAGACGAGGGGAGGGGCGAAAATTGAAGGCGATTATACGAGTGGGTTTGGGCAAGCGCACAGGCGCGCCGCTCGATAGTAAACATCAGCGAGATCGATGAAAGGTGCTGAGAAGAGCGGCCCGGCGCGGTTGCCCGGCGCCGGGTGCATTTGGGGAATGGGCATTGTCTATCGACTTGGCCTGTCATGTGCCTGGGCCGGTAGTGGTTGGCTTTGCCCACTGCCCATGGCCCGACCTACTTCAGCGGAACGTAGATATCCGTTTGCCATTGCTCCAGCGGCGTTTCCGGATACGCGCTCAGGTAATGGAAGAACAACGGATGGTCGCGCAGTTCTTCGTTGCTCGTTGGCAACCAGTCGCGATAAAGCGGGTAGATGCTTTCGCCGATGTAGTCAGGCGAGCCGCAATGACGAATCACCGCACAACGCCCCGCTGGGATAAGCCGTTCGTGCACACCGAAATCGTTGGGCTGCACCGCCTCGTCTAGCTCGCCGCAAATGGCGAAGCGGAAGGCATGCGCTGGGGTGGTGTCGGGGTTGTCGTAGGGGATGCCGAAGGTGCGGCTACTGGCCACTGGCGATTGGCCGCTGTGCACGCGCCATTGGCGAAAACGCGCGACGCTTTCGCCGACCAGGCTGGGCGCCCCTTGGTGTTCGAGCGCGGCCACGCGGGTTTCGGCGAAATCCACAATACGGATCTGCATGGTGATACTCCTAGAAAAGTGAGGAACAACGAATACCGCACTCCAGGCCTGCCAGTTCGGCGCCTTGGCGAACAGGCTCGGCGCCATGCCGAAGGCACGCTTGAACGCTCTGGAAAAGGCTTCGGGGCTTTCGAAGCCGGCGCCGAATGCGGCTTCCAGCACGGGCGTTGCAGGCGAGGCGACCAGTTGATGCGCCGCGCGTCGAAGCCGCATCAGTTGCACATACCGTGAAACCGGAACGCCCATGTATGCCGTGAACTGCCGATGGAAGTGAAACGCCGAGAAGTTGGCGATGCGGCTCAGGGCATTCACCGACAGGTCACCTTCAAGGTGATTGTCGATGTAGGCAAGCACGGCTTCGAACCGTTTTGCGTAGGTATGGCTGTGCTGTGAGTCAGTCAACGAACGGAGCCTCTGGAAGGTGCGGTGAGCGCTAGCATCCGTTGTTCAGGCATCGAGGTGCCTAGCCGTGATTGCTCTTTCAGGTCAGCTATTAGAGAGAATACATGCGCTCCAACTGCTCCGGCGTCAGCCCATCGAGCTTCTGCTTACGGCTCACGCTGATCTGCTTTTTGTCCGCGGGCAGAGCAGCGGGGCTGTAACGCGCGCCATATTCAAAGTTGCCTTCGCAGGTTTGCACGAGCCATGCGCCGCTACGGGCACCGTTGGCGCCAACGGTGGACAGGTACAGGTCGAGCCGGCTGACGCATCCTCCAGGGAAGTCTGCTTTGATCAGTCGTTGCCATTGCTCGGTAACAGGATCGTTGGCTGCGCTCGTTGCCCAAGGCAGCAAAAAAATGAAGGCAAAACTAAGCGTCGTTAACCCGTGAGAGGGGGGCATGGGGCATAACTCGTTGAATGAACAGGGACCTGTGGGCGCAACTGTCGTGCTCAAAATTCTAAGCCAGCCCACAGGTAATACGTCAAGGGCTGCGCTACCAGTCTTGCGACTGCGGAGCAGGCCCCGCTAGCGCCGGAAACAGCGGCAGTACCTCTTCGGCCAGTTCCTGAATGATTTCCCGCGCCGGGCGCCGCGCCATCTGCACCCCCAATGCCGCATGATTGACCCCAGCCTCGCGCCACTCGCCAAGCAGATCGATCAACCCGTTGCGCCCTGTGCGCAGTACATAGCCGCCTTGCAGCGGCGTGCGTGGGAAGTTGGGGTCGTCGTCCAGGTCGATCCACTCGTTGGTCATGTGCGGGCGGAAACCACCGCCTGGGATTGCTTCGCGCCACGCACGGATTTTTTCAGCCAGCCGGCGTGGGCCAAGGATGTTGTGGGTGGCGTCGGGGTAGGTAAGCCAGCCATCGGCGTGCTCGCCCAGCCACTGCAGGCTCTGGCGTGACGAGCCCGTCACCACCAAGGGGATTCGCCCCGATACAGGCCTGGGCAGCAGGCGGGCGCTGCTGAGGTGGCCCAGCGGCGACTGGATCGGCCCTGGCTGCTCGGCCAGCAGTTGCCGGAAGTAGTCCACGCTTTGCGCAAAGCGCTCGCCGCGGCTGTCGTGGTCCAGGCCATACGCCGGAAACTCCACGGGCCGGTCGCCCGAGGCGATGCCCAACACCAGGCGCCCGCCCGACAACGTATCGACGGTCGCGGCCGCCTTGGCCAGGTCGATCGGGTGGCGCAGGGCGAAGATCGCGCTGCCGGTTACCAGGGCGATCTGCTGGGTATGCGCGGCCAGGTAGGCCAGGTAGGTGAACGGGTCAAAGACCTGCCCGGCGTCACCGAAGGCCGGGTCGAACAACGGCACGTCGCGCACCCAGGCGGCGGCAAAGCCCAGGCGGTCGATCTCGCCGACCAACCGCGCCTGCCCGGCCAGTGCCTGCAGGTCGCCATCATAGAAGCGCTGGGGCATGAAGATGCCCAGGGTCAGTTGATCAGGGGCAAACATGCGCCGGTAGCCGGGGTGGTCGGCGAAGGCGCTGGCGTTGGCACCGCGGGGGGAGGTTTTTGTGTTCATGGCCGTTCCTTGGTTGGGTGACTTCATGGGCCTGTGGCCGGGGCTGGTAGGCGAATACCGCGTTGCACGGCGGGGCGCTGCTCGACCTGCTGGTACCAGCGTGTCAAGTGGCGGTGGGCGCTGAAGTCGAAGCCCACCAGGGCAGCGATGTGCAGCCAGGCGAAGGTCGCGATGTCTGCAATGGAATAGTGCTCGCCGGCCAGCCATGGCCAGGCAGCCAGTTGCTGGTCGAGGACCGTGAAGGTGCCTTCGGTCAGGCTGCGGTAGCGCTTGAGCGCAGCCGGGTTGGGTGTGGGCTCGAAGCATTCGAAGTGCACGCGCTGGCCGAGCAGCGGCCCCATGCTGGCGCTGTGGTACATCAACCAGGTGATCGCCGCCCAGCGTGGCTGGGGTGCGGCATCGAGCAAGCGGCCACTGAGCTGTGCCAGGTACAGCAGGATGGCAGCAGACTCGAACAGCACGATATTGGCAGCAGCGTCGACCAAGACCGGGATGCGGCCCGCCGGGTTGAGCGCCAGAAACGCGGCTTGCATGTGCTCGCCCTGTTCGATGCGCACATGCTCCAGGCGATAGGGCAGGCCCATCTCTTCGAGTGCGATGGTGATTTTGAAGCCGTTGGGCGAGCTGTCGGTGTAGAGGACCAGCGAAGGATCAGGCATGTTCAATAACCTCAGGAAAACTAACGCAAGTTGTTAGGCCTGAGCGCTATGCTATGCAGATGTAGTGCGATACAAAAACGATTGCTTCTTCCGTAAACGTTAGTTTTTCTAAATTGAGGAATTCAATGGGTGCCGTTTTGCCACTGCTTGCCCTGCGCGCTTTCAGCGAAACCACCCGCCTGGGCAGCCTCAAAGCCGCTGCCGAGCGCATGGGGGTGACGCCTGGGGCCATCAGCCAGCAGATTCGCTTGCTGGAGGAACGCCTCGGCGTCACCCTGCTGACACGCAGCCGCCATGGCGTGCAGCTCACCGAGGCCGGAGCGAGCCTGTACCCCGGCGTTTCACGCGGCCTCGGTGAAATCGAGAGTGCGCTACTCGACCTTGAAGCCCTGGCACGTGCCAGTACCCTGACCATCAGCACTCAACCTTCCTTCGCCTCCAGCTGGCTGGTGCCGCGCCTGGCCAGTTTCAACGCGCAGCACCCAGGCATCGAGGTCCATGTCGAGGCCACAGCAGCACTGGTCGACCTGCATCGCGAGCGTGTCGATATTGCCCTGCGCCATGGCCTGGGCGACTACCCGGGGCTGCAGTCGATACCCTTGCTGGCGCCCGTGCTGCTGCCGGTCTGCAGCCCTGCGCTGCTCGCCACTGGCCCGGCACTACATGAACCTGAAGATTGCTTGCAATACCCCTTGCTGCAGGATGCCGACCGTGCCGACTGGACACTGTGGTTGCAGGCCCACGGCTTCGAGCCTGACAGCCGCAGCCGGCGCGGGCCGAGTTTTGACGAAGAGCTGCTGTTGTTGCGCGCTGCCGCCAGCGGTCAAGGCATCGCTCTGGTACAGGCACAGCACGCCGAAGAAGGGCTGGGTGACGGCAGCCTGGTGGTGGCTGTGGACCGGCCGTGGCCGTCACGCTTCGCCTACTACCTGGTCGCCCGTAAAGAACAGTTGAAACGACCCCAGGTGCGCGCGTTTATCGACTGGATCGAAGGGCAGCTGGCTGCTGAGCCAGCGTGAGTTCAGCGGTCAGACGCTGCTCTGGTGCATGCAGGTGTTCAAATCTTCAAGGAACGCCCGCAGGATCGGCGGCGGCGAAACGCCGCGCCGGGTGATCACATCGAAGGGGGAGGTGAGGTCCAGGGTGTTCGCGCCCAGGCGGCGCATTTCGCCGGTCTTGACCCACTGCTCGGCGAAGTGCACGGGCAGGAACCCGATGTAGGCGCCAGAGATGATCAGGATCGCGGCCGCCTCGATGTTCTCCACGGTGGCGGCGGCCTTGGTGATGCCCAGTTGCTCCAGGTCGTACTGCTGCATGTAGCCCCGCACGACGATATGGCACTGGCGAACCTCTTCCAGCAGCCGGCCGTTGGCCGCTTTGCTGGCGTGCAGCGGATGGCGGCGGCCACAGTAGAGCCCCAGCGCTTCGTCGTACAGCGGCAGGTACGAAAGCCCCGGTACGCGCAACGGAAAGTGCCCGATGGCCAGGTGCAGCCGGCTGTCCAGTACGCGCTCTTCCAGCTCCGCCGGGGCGCCGATGTAGATGTGCAGGTGGGCATCGTGCCCGCGTGAGACAAAGCGCTGGGTGGTGCGCGGCAGTGGCGAGGCGCTGTCGGTCAGGGTGGAATCGATGATGCCCAGGTTGAGCTTGCCGCTGATGTGCTGCTTGAGCACGTCAGCGTCCATGCAGAAGCTCTCCACCGCGCTGAGCAGGCGCAAGGTGGCCTCATGGATGGCCACCCCCTGTTCGGTCAGGCGAAAGCCGCTGCGCCCGCGCTGGCAAAGCTTGACCCCCAGGCGGGTCTCCAGGTGCGTCATCTGTTCGCTGATAGTTGACTGGCCGGCGTTGAGGGCGGCTTGCGCGGCAGAAAAGCCACCGCACCTGACGATGGTGGTGAAAACCCTGAGAAGCTTCAGATCGACATCGTGGAGCTGGATCACGGTGGCCTCCTGGCGGTGCGTCACATCGTGCTGGCTGATATGAGCGTCCGACCATTGTTTTTTTTCAAGCTAACCATGCGCCTGTGATCACTGCAATGCCTGGTGCCTGTAAATACCTGAAGGCGCACTCGCGGCGCTTCGGCGGGCCGCTGGTAGGGGGGGCAAATACTTCGGGTTGCCCGATGTATGTATCTGCACTTGCGCATTTTTCCCGCGTTGGCCTGCCGCCATAGTGGCTGCAACGGCGGTCGAGCAGTCGCCCCGTCTCCTGACCAGAACAATAAGTGGAGAAACCTGAACATGGCAAAGCACGGTTATGAATCCGGCCGCCTGAACCTGCCCTTCGTCGGGCATTGCACCTTCGCCAAATCGCCCATCTGCACCGATTGGAATGCCATTGACGCCGACGTGGCGATCCTCGGCGCGCCCAACGACATGGGTACTCAATGGCGCTCTGGCGCACGCTTCGGACCGCGCGGCATTCGCGAGGCATCGACCCTGTTCTCCTTCGGCCATGCCGGCGCCTACGACTTCGAAGATGACGCCACCTACCTGACCGATGACCAACTGCGCATGGTCGATGTCGGCGACGCCGATATCGTCCACACCGACATGGAAAGCAGCAATGCCAACATCGAGTCGGCGGTGCGCCAGATTCTCGCGGCGGGTGCCATGCCGATCGTGCTGGGCGGTGACCATTCGATCCACGCACCGGTGATCAAGGCGTTCGAAGGGCGTGGGCCGATCCACATCGTGCATTTCGATGCCCACCTGGATTTTGTCGACGAACGCCATGGCGTGCGCTACGGCCACGGCAGCCCATTGCGCCGTGCTTCGGAGCTGGACCACATCGTCGGCATGACCCAGATGGGTATCCGCAACGTGTCGTCCTCCAACCGTGACGACTACGACGCCGCGCGCGAAGCCGGCTCGCAGATCCTCTCGGTACGCGACGTGCGCCGCCTGGGTTGCGAGGGCGTGCTGGCGAAGATCCCCGAGGGCCGCGACTACTACATCACCATCGACATCGACGGTTTCGACCCGTCCATCGCCCCAGGCACCGGCACCCCAAGCCATGGCGGATTCTTCTACTACGAAGTGCTGGAAATCATCCAGGCGCTGGCCCGGCGCAGCCAGGGGCGGATTGTCGGCATGGACCTGGTGGAAGTGGCCCCGGCCTACGACCCGGCAGGCGTGACCTCGATCCTCGCCGCGCAATTGCTGATGAACAGCATCGGCTTCATCTTCCACGCGCGTGCCAACGCCCGCTGATCCGGAGACTGTACCGTGGACAACAAGGTAAAAGCCTACCTGCAGGCCTTCGGCGTTTGCGAAGCCACCCAGCGTTTTCTCTCCAAGCCCCAGCGCATGTTCATTGGCGGTGCCTGGCTTGAGGCCAGTGACGGTGCCAGCGCCGAGGTCATCGAGCCGTCCACCGAGGGCGTGCTGACGCGCATCCCGATGGGCACCCAGGACGACCTGGACCGTGCGGTGCGCGCCGCCCGTGCGCAATTCGACGGCGGCCCCTGGAGCCAGCTCAAGCCCCTGGAGCGTGAGCGCCTGATTCATCGCCTGGCCGACCTGATCGAAGCCAATGCCGACGAACTGGCGCAGATCGAGTCGATCGATATGGGCAAGTCGGTCGCCCAGGCCCGGGCCGTGGATATCCAGGGTACCGTCGATACGCTGCGCTACTTCGCCGGCTGGGCCAGCAAGATCCACGGGCGCACCGTCGAGCCCTCACTGCCGGGCAACTACCTGGCTTATACCCGTAAGGAAGCGGTCGGGGTGGTAGGGGCCATCGTGCCGTGGAACTTCCCGCTGCAGACCATGGCCTGGAAGCTCGGCGCGGCGTTGGCGACCGGCTGCACCGTGGTGGTCAAGCCGGCGGAGCTGACCTCGCTGTCGGCCCTGCGCTTTGCCGAGCTGGTGCAGGCGGCGGGCATCCCGGACGGCGTGCTGAACATCGTCACCGGGCGTGGCAGCGTGGTGGGCACGGCGATGTCCAGCCACCCAGGTATCGACAAGCTGAGCTTTACCGGCTCGACGCCGGTGGGGTGCTCGGTGGGCAAGGCGGCGATGGACCAGATGAAGCGCCTGACCCTGGAGCTTGGCGGCAAGTCGCCGGTAATCGTGTTCGCCGATGCCGATATCTTTGCTGCGGCCGAGGCGGTCGCCAACGGTGTGTTCTTCAACTCGGGGCAGGTGTGCGATGCCGGTACCCGCGCTTATGTCGAGCGCAGCGTCTACCCGGCATTCCTTGAAGCGCTGGCCCGCTACACGGCCACGCTGAAGATCGCCCCAGGCCTGGACCCGGACTGCTTCATCAGCCCGATGGTGTCGCGCCAGCAGCAGCAGCGCGTGCTGGAATACATCGCCCTGGGCAAGGCCGAAGGGGCGCAGGTGTACTACGGCGGCGCGCCGGTCGAGGGCGCTGGCTTCTTCGTGCAGCCGACCATCTTCGCCAACTGCAACAACGACATGCGCATCGTCCGCGAGGAAATCTTCGGCCCGGTGCTGGTGACCATGCCCTTCGACACCCAGGAGCAGGCGCTGGCGCTGGCCAACGATTCCGAATACGGCCTGGCGGCAGCGATCTACTCCAACGACCTGGGCAAGGTCCACGGGCTGATCCCGCGCTTGCGCGCTGGCACCGTCTACGTCAATGCCCATAGCACGCTGGACCCGTCCATGCCGTTCGGTGGCTACAAGCAGTCGGGCTATGGCAAGGACATGGGCGCTGAACAACTGGAGTTTCTACTGGAGACCAAGGCGGTCTGGATCACCTTGCCCTGAGGTACAGGGCCGGCCTGCGTCGCCTGATTTGGCGAGCGACGCAGGCAACACGAACGCATCGAATTTCAAGAACAAGAACCCGTCGAGGTGATGCCCATGAACAGCCAAGTGGATACCGAGCGTGCACAAGACCTGGAACGGCGCCTGCGCGCCTATGAAGAACTGGAGGGCAGGGCGCACTGGCCCGGCGCGTTGAGCGCGGCGGATGTTGTTGCCCTTGCCGTGCTGACCCTGGTCATGGTGGTGGGCGCGTATTGCCTGGGGGGCCAGCCATGAGCCGGTCCAGAGAGCAGGAGTTTCGCCTGGCCGCCGAACGCGGCGATACGCCCTTGCTGCCGGGCGAGCGGGTCTGGGGCTTCTGGGGCTATGCCTACGCCAACTCGGCGCTGGCAGTGGCCACCTGGGTGTTCCTGATCGGCGGTGCCACTGCGTTGTTCGTCGGGCCCTTGCAAGGGATCGCCGCGATCATCATCGGCAACATCATCGGCGTGGTGCTCGCGGCCTCGTCCACCTGCCTGCCGTGCGGCAAGTACGGTGTCGAGCAGTTCACCTTTCTGCGTAGCATGTTCGGCCTCAATGGCAGCCGCTTGGTCTACACCCTCTCGGTGGTGATACTGACCATGGGCTGGCTGGCGGTGCTGGGGCTGATGTGCGGGCGGGCGCTGGACAACCTGGAAACCCTGGTGCAGCACAGCCAGCCCGACAGCAACGACTGGCTGGTGACCGCCGGGGCCTTGCTGGCCATCGTGCTGGCGGCGCTGGTGGCCATGCGTGGGCCGGACATGATCCGCCGTCTGAGCGCGGTGATCGCGCCCAGCCTGATCCTGATCATGCTGGCGCTGATGTACTTCATCTCCCGCCGCTACAGTTTCGGCGAACTGCTGGCCATGCCGCCCTTGCAGCCGCCGTTCGAGAACCCGCACGTCAACTTCATGATCGCGGTCGAAATCAACATCGCCGCAGGTTTTTCGTGGTGGCCCTACATCGGCAACCTGTCGCGCCTGTGCAGCAACCAGCGTACGGCCTTCTGGCCCAACCTGGTGGGCATCTTCGGCGCAGCTTCCCTGGGTGAGTCGGTCAGCCTGTTCGCCGCCACCACCCTGGGCAGCAGCGACCCCACGGCCTGGATGCGGCTGGCCGGTGGCATGACGTTCGGCGTGATCGCCCTGAGTTTCCTGGCGCTGGCCAACCTGACCGGCATGGTCAACATCCTCTACACGGCGGTCATCGGCCTGCGTCAGCTGGCGGGGGAGCGTTTGCGCAGCATGGGCTGGGGGGTACTGATCGGGCTGTTCTGCATCATTCCGGTGGTCATCGTGGTGTTCCTCCCAGGCATCTACGACGGCTTCTTCATCTTCCTGGTGTGGACGTCGGCATTGAACAGCGCCCTGGCCGGCATCGGCATCGCCGATTACTTCTTCCTGCGCAAACAGCGCCTGAACCTGCGCCACCTGTATGCCGAGCAAAACGGCTCACCATTGCGTTATTGCAAAGGCTTCAACCCCATCGCGCTGCTGGCGCTGGTGGCAGGTTTTGCCATCTACGTGGTGGTGTTCAACCCGCAGACCCTGGCCCATACCGACTTCTTCACCTTCGCCACCGCCTCGCTGCCGTCCTGCCTGCTGGCCGGGCTGGTGCATTACGGCCTCACCCGCCTGCTGGCCACACGCCTGGGCTGGGGCGGCTACCCAAAGGGCAATGAACGCAACATCGAGGCCGCCGGCCTTCGCGTACAGGACTAGAACAATGAAAAAACGATACGACTACATCATCATCGGCGCGGGCTCTGCCGGCTGCGTCCTGGCCAACCGCCTGACGGAAGATGCCGGCACCTCGGTGCTGGTGCTGGAGTTCGGTGGCAGCGACCGCAGTGTGCTGATCCAGATGCCCAGTGCGTTCTCCTTGCCGATGAACACCAAGAAATACAACTGGCGCTACGAGACCGCCGCCGAAACACACCTGGACGGCCGCCGCCTGCACTGCCCAAGGGGCAAAGTGTTGGGGGGGTCGTCCTCGATCAACGGGCTGGTGTACATCCGTGGCCATGCTTGCGACTTCGATGAGTGGGAAAGCCTGGGCGCGAAGAACTGGAGCTATCGCAACTGCCTGCCGTACTTCAAGCGCGCCGAAAACTTCAAGTTTGGTGGCGACGACTATCGGGGTGGCGCAGGGCCGCTGGCCACCAACAATGGCAATAACATGCAGAACCCGCTGTACGGCGCCTGGGTGGAGGCCGGTGCCGAAGCCGGCTACATCAAGACCGCCGACTGCAATGGCTACATGCAGGAAGGCTTCGGCGCCATGCACATGACCGTGAAGGACGGGGTGCGCTGGTCCACCGCCAATGCCTACCTGCGCCCGGCCATGAGCCGGCCGAACCTGACTGTCGTCACCCATGCCATGACCCGGCGCCTTCTGCTCGATGGCAAACGTGTGGTGGGCGTGGAGTACGACGAGGGCGGCCAGACCCACACGGTGCATTGCAACCGCGAGGTGTTGGTATCGTCCGGCCCGATCGGCTCGCCGCACCTGTTGCAGCGCTCGGGTATTGGCCCCGAGGCGGTGCTGAAAAAGGCCGGGATCAAGGTGCTTCACGACCTGCCAGGTGTGGGCGAGAACCTGCAGGACCACTCGGAAATCTACATCCAGTACGCCTGCAAGGAGCCGGTAACGCTCAACGGCAAGATGAGCCTGCTGGGCAAGGCGATGATCGGCCTGCGCTGGTTGCTGTTCAAGGATGGCCTGGGTGCCAGTAACCACTTTGAGGCGGGTGGTTTCATCCGTTCGTCCAAGGGGCTGCGCTGGCCCGATATCCAGTTCCACTTCCTGCCGGCAGCCATGCGCTACGACGGTGACAAACCGTTCAAGGGACACGGTTTCATGGTGTTGACCGGGCCGAACAAACCCAAGAGCCGCGGGTATGTGCGGGCGCTGTCGGCCGACCCTTACCAGCATCCGGAAATCCGCTTCAACTACCTGCAAAGCGAGGAGGACCGCGAGGGCTTCCGCCGCTGCGTGCGCCTTACCCGCGAAATCATCGCCCAGCCGGCCATGGACCGCTTCCGGGGCGAGGAGCTGGCGCCTGGGCCGCAGGTGCAGACCGATGAGCAGATCGACGCCTTCGTGCGTGCCAACATGGAAAGCACCATGCACCCTTGCGGCTCGTGCCGCATGGGTGAGGACGACATGGCAGTGGTCGATTCCGCGCTGCGTGTGCATGGCCTGCAGGGGCTGCGGGTAATCGACTCATCGGTGTTCCCGAGCGAGCCCAACGGCAACCTCAACGCACCGACCATCATGCTGGCCGAGCGTGCCGCCGACCTGGTGCGCGGGCGCGAGCCGCTGGCGCCGGTCGATGTGCCGGTCGGGCTGGTGGAGGGGTGGGAAGAAGCACAGCGCAGCCGTGCACCGAGGCGCGAGGTTCGTGCGTGATCAAGCGAGGGTGAGGCTACGCGGTGCCTGTGGGAGCGGGCTTGCCCGCGAACACCGGCGAAGCCGGTGCCATACACCGCGTGGCCTCATTCGCGGGCAAGCCCGCTCCCACAGAAATAGCGCTGGCCCCCCGGAGGGCTTGCTGAAGCCGCCTCGTTTGGACTGATAGCGCTCCATTGTAGTGATTTCGATACAGCACAGGGCAGGGCACGGTATACGACGCTTTGGTGTCGTACACCGCGCCATTACCCCCACCGACTGGAGTGGCTTCATTACAGCAATAACAGTTAATACCCGCGCAAACTCCCGTATTCAGCGGCCTCTAGCCTTTGGCATAGACCTTGCTCTTTCCCTTGTGTCCGGCCGGCTGTTCCAAGGCATGCCCGGTCAGAAAGTTGAACTTGTGACGTTATAAAAACAATTAAACTAGCAAGGTAAATAACAATGAAAAACTTGCCGCAGGGTCACTGTCCGCCTGAGGGTGACACGCACGAACTCAAACGCAATCTGTCCAACCGCCACATCCAGTTGATCGCCATCGGCGGTGCGATTGGCACCGGCCTGTTCATGGGCTCTGGCAAGACCATCAGCCTGGCCGGCCCTTCCATCATCTTCGTCTACATGATCATCGGCTTCATGCTGTTCTTCGTCATGCGGGCGATGGGCGAATTGCTGCTGTCCAACTTGCAGTACAAGTCTTTCATCGATTTTTCGGCCGATCTGTTGGGGCCGTGGGCAGGGTTTTTCACCGGCTGGACCTACTGGTTCTGCTGGATTGTCACCGGCATTGCCGACGTTATCGCCATCTCCGCCTATTCACAGTTCTGGTTCCCGGATATCCCCTTGTGGTTACCAGCACTGGCCTGCGTCGGCCTGTTGCTGTCGCTCAACCTGATGACGGTGAAGATGTTCGGTGAGCTGGAATTCTGGTTCGCCATGATCAAGATCGTCGCCATCTGTGCCTTGGTCTGCACCGGCGTGTACATGGTGGCGGCGGCCTATCAGTCGCCAGCCGGCAACGTCGCCTCGCTGGCCAACCTGTGGAACGACGAGGGGATGTTCCCCCATGGCGCCATGGGCTTCTTCGCCGGCTTCCAGATTGCGGTATTCGCCTTTGTCGGCATCGAGCTGGTCGGCACCACGGCGGCCGAGACCAAGAACCCGGAACGCAACCTGCCACGGGCGATCAACTCCATCCCGCTGCGCATCATCGTCTTTTACGTGCTTGCGCTGATTGCCATCATGGCCGTGACCCCGTGGCGCGATGTCGTGGCCAACAAGAGCCCCTTCGTCGAACTGTTCGTGTTGGCCGGGCTGCCAGCCGCCGCAGGGATTATCAACTTCGTGGTGCTGACTTCAGCGGCGTCGTCCGCCAACAGCGGCGTGTTCTCGACCAGCCGCATGCTCTATGGCTTGGCGGTGGAAGGTGATGCACCGGGCAGGTTCAGCGCGCTGTCGCGCCGCGCAGTGCCTTCCAACGGCCTGATCTTTTCCTGCGTGTGCCTCACTGCCGGTGCCCTGGTGATCTACCTGGTGCCGAACATGCTCGACGCCTTCACCCTGATCACCACGGTGTCGGCCCTGCTGTTCATGTTCGTCTGGTCGATCATCCTGCTGTCGTACCTGGCGTACCGCAAGCAGCGCGACCACCTGCACCGTGCGTCGAAATACAAGATGCCCGGCGGCACGGTCATGTGCTGGGTCTGCCTGGCGTTCTTCGCCTTCATCCTTGGCTTGCTGGCCCTGGAAGCGGACACCCGCATGGCGTTGTTCGCCGTGCCGGTGTGGTTTGCCGTGCTGTTCCTGTTCTACCGGTCCATCCGCCAGAAAAAACAGGAGCACAGCGCGTTGTCACTCGAAGCGGAGTGACCACCACCTTCACGTTTCAACCAGGGGGGCAGCGCCGGGTGCGCTGTCCCCCTGTTGTCGTTTCGCCAACCAGGGAATCACGATGAGAATCCACGTCACCTTCATCGACCGCGTCGGCATCACCCAGGAAATCCTGGCACTGCTGGGGGCGCGCAACCTCAACCTGGACGCGGTGGAAATGATCCCGCCCAACGTCTACATCGACGCCCCGGCGCTGTCACAGGCGGTGCTGGACGAACTCCACGATGCGCTGTTGCGGGTGGTCGGTGTGCGGGCAGTCGAGCTGGTCGACTTTCTGCCTGGCCATCGCCGGCGCCTGCAATTGGAGGCGCTGCTGGCGGCGATGAGTGACCCGGTGCTGGCGGTGGACCCAGGCGGCCATGTGCTGCTGGCCAACCCCACCCTGGTCAGCCTCATCGGCCGCGAGCCGGCCGGTGAGCCGCTGTCGCGGTTGTTTGCCGAGGCGGACCTGGCCCAGACCTTGATCGACAAGGGCTTTCGCCTGCCCATGTGCGAGGTGGGCTTCCAGGGCCAGGCGCTGTTGCTGGAAGCCACGCCCATCAGCGGCGGTGCCGATGGCCTGGTGGGCGGCCTGCTCACCCTCTACCCGCCAAGCCGCATCGGCGAGCGCCTGGCGTCGTTGCTGCACGACCATACCGAAGGGCTGGAGGGGCTGCTCGGTGACTCTATAGCGCTCAAGGAACTCAAGGTGCGCCTGCACAAGGTGGCAGGCCTTGAGGCGCCACTGCTGATCCAGGGCGAGACGGGCACGGGCAAGGAGCTGGTGGCTCGTGCCTGCCACGCCCTCAGTGCCCGGCGCGATGCGTCGTTCCTGGCCCTTAACTGCGCCGCGCTGCCCGAGAGCCTGGCCGAAAGCGAACTGTTCGGCTACGCCGCCGGCGCCTTCACCGGCGCCCAGCGCGGCGGCAAACCAGGCCTGTTGGAGCTGGGCGATGGCGGTACGGTGTTCCTCGATGAAGTGGGGGAGATGTCGCCTTACCTGCAGGCCAAGCTGTTGCGTTTTCTCAATGACGGCAGCTTCCGGCGGGTCGGTGGTGGCGGTGAGGTGCGGGTGAATGTACGGGTGGTCTGTGCGACCCACCGCAACCTTGAAAGCATGGTGGTCGAAGGCAGCTTTCGCGAAGACCTCTACTACCGCCTCAACGTGCTCAATCTGAAGGTGCCGCCCTTGCGCGAGCGCGGCAAGGACATCCTGCTGCTGGCCGAGTACTTCCTGCGCCAGGCCTGCGCGCAGATACAGCGCTCGCCCTGCCGGCTGGCGCTGGCTACCCATCCGCTGCTGCTGGGCAACCGCTGGGCGGGCAACGTTCGCCAGTTGCAGAACGTGATTTTCCGCGCCGCCGCCATCAGCGAAGGGGAGGTGATCGACTGCGATGACCTGGAGCTGGCCGGCACCGCCTTGAGCAGCCAGCAGCCTGACGCCCAGGAGGTCACCAGCCTGGAAGCCGCCATGCAGGGGTTCGAAAAGACCCTGCTGGAGAAGCTGTATGCGACTTACCCCTCGACCCGGCAATTGGCCGCGCGCCTGCAGACCTCGCACACGGCTATCGGCCAGCGCTTGCGCAAATACGGCATCGCCACCCGGCCCTCGTAGTCAGCCTGGTGCCAATACGTTCCACTGGAGTGAATGCACTCCAGTGGAAGGTGATCCCCGCATTCATTGGTGCGCCGCTTCAGGCGTATCTACCCGCGTGATGCGGTGGAGCTGTTTCGTTCCGCCAACACAGAGTGAACATGGCGCTTTAAATGGTTCAAGTCATTGAAATATAAGGGTTTGTTTAAGTTGGCATTACCCTTGCTCTGGTAGTTCTCAGTCCTGTACCGGGACCCACCTGATAACAAGAGAGGAAGACCCATGAGCACGCTGCGTTTTACCCCTGAGCACGAATGGCTGCGTCTGGAAGCGACTGGCGAGGTGACCGTCGGCATTACCACTTATGCCCAGGAGGCACTGGGTGATGTGGTGTTCGTGCAGTTGCCGGATCCGGGCGAGTACGGCGAGGGCAATGAAGTCGCAGTGCTGGAATCGGTGAAGGCCGCCAGCAACATCAGCATGCCCCTGAACGGTACTGTGGTAGCGGTCAATCAGGCCCTGGCCGACGACCCGGAACTGGTCAACGCCTCGCCCATGCAGGACGGCTGGTTCTTCCGCATCCAGGTGGCCAACCTCGCCGACCTCGACACCTTGATGGACCAGGACGGCTACGACCGCTTCCTGGCCGACAACGCCTGAGCCAGGGTATCGACATGAACAACGCACCTGTCCCATTGACCACGGATAACGAGTTCATCGCCCGTCACATCGGCCCGCGCGAGCATGACATCGAGGCGATGCTGGCGCTGACCGGCCATGACACCCTGGACGCCCTGATCGACAGCGTCATCCCAGGCAGCATCAAAGGCACCAGCGTGCTGGCGCTGAGCAAAGGGCAGGGCGAAGCCGAGGCCCTGGCTGCGCTCAAGGCCATTGCCGCGAAGAACCAGCTGTTTCGCAACCACATCGGCCAAGGCTACTACCCGTGCCACACGCCTACGCCGATCCTGCGCAATCTGCTTGAAAACCCGGCCTGGTACACCGCCTATACGCCGTACCAGCCAGAGATTTCCCAAGGCCGCCTGGAAGCGCTGCTCAATTTCCAGACCCTGATCAGCGACCTCACCGGCATGCAGATCGCCAATGCCTCCTTGCTCGATGAGGCCACCGCCGCCGCCGAAGCCATGACCTTCTGCAAGCGCCTGGCAAAGAGCAAGGCACCGGCTTTTTTCGCCTCCCGCCATTGCCACCCGCAAACCCTCGACGTGCTGCGCACCCGGGCCCAGCCGCTGGGCATCGAGGTGGTCATCGGTGATGAAGCCGAGCTGCAAGCGCAGAGCCTTGAGCAGTACTTCGGCCTGCTGCTGCAGTACCCCGCCAGTACTGGCGCCATCGTCGATCATCGCGCCCTGGTGCAGCGCGCCCATGCCGTCGGCGCGTTGGTGGCGGTGTCCGCCGACCTGCTGGCGCTGACCTTGCTGACCCCGCCGGGCGAATTCGATGCCGACGTGGTACTGGGCAGTGCCCAGCGCTTCGGCGTGCCGCTGGGCTTTGGTGGCCCACACGCGGCGTACTTTGCAACGCGCGATGCGTTCAAGCGCGACATGCCCGGCCGCCTGGTCGGTGTCTCCATCGACCGCTTCGGCAAGCCGGCGCTGCGCCTGGCCATGCAGACCCGCGAGCAACACATTCGCCGCGAGAAGGCGACCAGCAACATCTGCACCGCGCAGGTGCTGCTGGCCAATATCGCCAGCATGTATGCGGTCTACCATGGCCCCGAGGGCCTGGCGCAGATCGCCCGGCGCGTACACCGCCTGACCGCGATTCTGGTGCAAGGGCTGTTGCAGCTCGGGCACACAGTGGAGCAGACGCACTTCTTCGACACCGTCAGCGTGCTCACCGCACGGTCTGTAGCCGATGTGCTGGCCGCCGCCCGCGCCGCACAGCTGAACCTGCGCCTGCTTGACCACGCGCGGGCCGGCCTGTCGCTGGATGAAACCTGCGAACAGGCCAGCGTCGAGGCCTTGTGGCAGGTCTTCGCTGCCCCCGGCCAGGCGCTTCCTGACTTCGGTGCCCTGGCTGCTGAGGCTGCTGATTGCCTGCCTGCGCAACTGCTGCGTGAAACAGCGTTCCTTCAGCACCCGGTGTTCAACCGCTACCATTCAGAAACCGAGCTGATGCGCTACCTGCGGTGCCTGGCCGACAAGGACCTGGCCCTGGACCGCACCATGATCGCGCTGGGTTCGTGCACCATGAAACTCAACGCCGCCAGTGAGATGATCCCCATCACCTGGCCGGAGTTCGGCGCCCTGCACCCGTTTGCCCCGGCCGAACAGTCGCTCGGTTACCGGCAATTGACGGATGAGTTGCAGGCCATGCTCTGCGAGGCCACCGGCTACGACGCGATGTCGCTGCAGCCCAATGCCGGTTCACAGGGTGAATACGCAGGCCTCTTGGCCATCCGCGCCTACCACGCCAGCCGCGGCGAAGCGGGCCGCGATGTCTGCCTGATTCCGTCGTCGGCCCACGGCACCAACCCGGCCACGGCGCAGATGGCCGGTATGCGTGTGGTGGTGGTCAACTGCGACGAGCGCGGCAACGTCGATGTGGCCGACCTGCAGGCCAAGGCCGAGCAGCACCGGGACCAGCTGGCCGCGCTGATGATCACCTACCCCTCGACCCATGGGGTGTTCGAAGAGGGCATCACCCGCATCTGCGACATCATCCATGAGCACGGTGGCCAGGTGTACCTGGACGGCGCCAACATGAACGCCATGGTCGGCCTTTGCGCCCCAGGCAAGTTCGGCGGCGACGTGTCGCACCTGAACCTGCACAAGACCTTCTGCATTCCCCACGGCGGGGGTGGCCCAGGTGTCGGCCCCATTGGGGTCAAGGCGCACCTGGCGCCGTTCTTGCCGGGCCATGCGCATATGGCGCACAAAGAGGGCGCCGTCTGCGCGGCGCCTTATGGCAGTGCGAGCATTCTGCCGATCACCTGGATGTACATCCGCATGATGGGCGGGGAAGGGCTCAAGCGGGCATCGCAGCTGGCGATTCTAAGTGCCAACTACATCGCCCGCCGCCTGGAGGACCACTACCCGGTGCTGTACACCGGCGAGAATGGCCTGGTCGCCCACGAGTGCATCCTCGACCTGCGCCCGCTCAAGGACAGCAGCGGCATCAGCGTCGAGGACGTGGCCAAGCGCCTGATCGATTTTGGCTTCCATGCCCCGACCATGTCCTTCCCGGTGGCGGGCACGCTGATGGTCGAGCCGACCGAGAGCGAGTCCAGAGAAGAGCTCGACCGCTTCTGCGATGCCATGATCTGCATCCGTGAGGAAATCCGGGCCGTGGAAAACGGCACCCTCGACAAGCTCGACAACCCGCTGAAAAACGCACCGCATACCGCCAGCGAACTGGTGGGCGAATGGCCCCATCGCTATGGCCGGGAGCTGGCGGTGTACCCGCTGCAAGCGCTGCGCGAGAACAAGTACTGGCCGCCGGTGGGGCGCGTGGACAACGTCTACGGTGACCGCAACCTGGCCTGTGCCTGCCCGCCCATGTCGATCTACCAGGACGCCTGATCGCACAGGCCCGGACCTGCTCCGGGCCTTGCCTGCCCGCAAACAACAAGAAGGAAGCACCCACATGTTCCATAAAAGCCTGACCCTGTCCGATTTCGACCCTGCGCTGCATGAGGCCATCAGCCGCGAAGTGCAACGCCAGGAAGACCATATCGAGTTGATAGCCTCGGAAAACTACACCAGCCCGCAAGTGATGCAGGCCCAGGGCACCGAGCTGACCAACAAGTACGCCGAAGGCTACCCAGGCAAGCGCTACTACGGGGGTTGCGAACACGTCGATGTGGTCGAACAGCTGGCCATCGAGCGCGCCAAACAGCTGTTTGGTGCCGACTACGCCAACGTCCAGCCGCACTCGGGCTCCTCGGCCAACAGCGCGGTCTACCTGGCCCTGCTGCAGGCCGGTGACACCATTCTGGGCATGAGCCTGGCCCACGGCGGCCACCTGACCCACGGTGCCAAAGTGTCGTCCTCGGGCAAGCTGTACAACGCGGTTCAATACGGCATCGACACCAAAACCGGCCTGATCGACTACGACGAAGTCGAGCGCCTGGCGGTCGAGCACAAACCGAAAATGATCGTTGCCGGCTTCTCGGCCTACTCCAAGACCCTCGACTTTCCACGCTTCCGCGCCATCGCCGACAAGGTCGGTGCGCTGCTGTTCGTCGACATGGCCCACGTTGCCGGCCTGGTTGCCGCTGGCCTGTACCCGAACCCGATCCCGTTCGCCGATGTGGTCACCACCACCACCCACAAGACCCTGCGTGGTCCGCGTGGCGGCCTGATCCTGGCCAAGTCCAACCCAGAGATCGAGAAAAAGCTCAATGCTGCCGTATTCCCCGGCGCCCAGGGCGGCCCGCTGATGCACGTCATCGCCGCCAAGGCCGTGTGCTTCAAAGAAGCACTGCAACCTGAGTTCAGGACCTACCAGCAGCAAGTGATCGAAAACGCCCAGGCCATGGCCCAGGTGTTCATTGACCGTGGTTACGACGTGGTTTCCGGTGGCACCGACAACCACCTGTTCCTGGTCAGCCTGATTCGTCAGGGCCTCACCGGTAAAGACGCCGACGCCGCCCTGGGCCGTGCGCACATCACCGTCAACAAGAACGCCGTGCCCAACGACCCGCAGTCGCCATTTGTGACGTCGGGCCTGCGCATCGGCACCCCGGCCGTCACCACCCGTGGCTTCAAGGTGGCCGAATGCGTGGCCCTGGCGGGGTGGGTCTGCGACATCCTCGACCACCTTGGCGATGCCGATGTCGAGGCCCAGGTGGCCGCGTCGGTGGCCAGGCTGTGTGCGGAATATCCGGTCTATCGCGCCTGAATCGGCTACGGGGAATCGTTCATGTCTACAGAACAACTGAAACACACGCCTTTGCACGACCTGCACCTGAAGCTCGGCGCGCGGATGGTGCCCTTTGCCGGGTACGCCATGCCGGTTCAGTACCCGCTGGGGGTGCTCAAGGAACACCTGCACACCCGTGAGCAGGCCGGGCTGTTCGACGTTTCGCACATGGGGCAAATTCGCCTGCGCGGCGCTGGTGCTGCCAAGGCACTGGAAGCGCTGGTGCCGGTCGACATCCTCGACCTGCCGGTGGGCATGCAGCGTTATGCGCTGTTCACCGATGCCGACGGCGGCATCCTCGACGACCTGATGGTCGCCAACCTGGGCGATGACGAGCTGTTTCTGGTAGTCAACGCTGGCTGCAAGGACCAGGACCTGACGCACCTCAAGCAGCATCTGGAGGGGCAGTGTGAGGTCGAATCGCTGTTCGACAGCCGCGCCTTGCTGGCCCTGCAGGGGCCGGCGGCGGCCAAGGTGCTGGGGCGCCTGGCGTCGCAGGTCGGCGCCATGACCTTCATGCAGTTCGCCAGTGTGAAGCTGCTGGGCGTCGACTGTTACGTCAGCCGTTCGGGCTATACCGGCGAGGACGGTTTCGAGATCTCGGTACCGGCCGAGGCTGCGGCAATGCTCGCCCGTGTGCTGCTGGCCGAGCCCGAGGTCGAGGCCATCGGCCTGGGTGCCCGCGACTCACTGCGCCTGGAGGCCGGGTTGTGCCTGTACGGGCATGACATGGACGTGGGCAGCACGCCGATCGAGGCCAGCCTGACCTGGGCTATTTCCAAGGCCCGGCGTGCCGAAGGTGTACGTGCCGGCGCTTTCCCCGGTGCCGAGCGCATCTTTGCCCAGCTGCGCGAGGGCGCGGCCAGCAAGCGCGTGGGTTTGATGCCCAGCGAGCGTGTGCCGGTGCGTGAAGGGGCACTGATCGTCGATGCTGACGAACAGGAAATTGGCCGTGTCACCAGCGGCGGTTTCGGCCCCAGCCTGGGCGGGCCGTTGGCGATGGGGTACGTGCACAGCGCGCATGCGGCGCTGGACACCGAAGTCTTCGCCCTGGTGCGTGGCAAGCGGGTGCCGATGCGGGTGGTGCGCACACCGTTCGTGGCGCAACGTTACTACCGTGGCTGAAGCCCTGACTGCCGGAGCATGAACATGAACCAGACCCTGCCTGCCGCCACGCGCCCGCAGCCCCTGCAAGCCGGCGTGAAACTGCGCGGCGCCGACAAGGTGGCGCGCATCCCGGTGAAGATCCTGCCCACCGAGGAGGTGCCGCGCAAACCTGACTGGATCCGTGTGCAAATTGCCTCTTCACCCGAGGTCGCGCGGGTCAAGGCGCTACTGCGCAAACACAAGCTGCACAGCGTCTGCGAAGAGGCTTCGTGCCCGAACCTGGGCGAGTGCTTTTCTGGCGGCACGGCGACGTTCATGATCATGGGCGACATCTGCACTCGGCGTTGCCCGTTCTGCGACGTCGGCCATGGCCGGCCGAAACCGCTGGATGCCGATGAGCCGAAAAACCTGGCAATTGCCATCGCCGACCTGCGCCTTAAGTACGTGGTGATCACGTCAGTGGACCGTGACGACCTACGCGACGGGGGTGCCCAGCACTTCGTCGACTGCCTGCGCGAAATCCGCAAGCTGTCGCCGGGCGTGAAGCTGGAAACCCTGGTGCCGGATTACCGGGGGCGCATGGACGTGGCCCTGGCCATCACCGAGCAGGAACCGCCGGATGTGTTCAACCATAACCTTGAAACCGTGCCGCGCCTGTACAAGGCGGCACGGCCGGGTTCGGATTTTGAGTGGTCGCTGGACCTGCTGGAGCATTTCAAACGCCGCGTGCCCGGGGTGCCGACCAAGTCCGGGCTGATGCTGGGCCTGGGCGAGACCGACGAGGAAGTGATCGAGGTGATGCAGCGCATGCGCGAGCATCAGGTCGACATGCTGACCCTGGGGCAGTACCTGCAACCGTCGCGCAGCCACCTGCCGGTGCAGCGTTTCGTGCACCCGGACACCTTCGCCTGGTTTGCCGAACGGGCTTTGGCGATGGGCTTCAAGAACGTGGCGTCCGGGCCGCTGGTGCGCTCGTCCTACCATGCCGACCAGCAGGCACTGCAGGCGGCCCGTTAAGAGCAGGGGCCGCAGAGCGGCCCCACAGCCATTAAAATAAGCGCCCCTTAGGCCCCAATTGCATCGTTTTTCATGGGCGCATGCGCGCTCTATAGTCCTCGCAGACCAGTCGAAACACCGTCGTGTTTCATCGATGCGAGACCATTACATGAATAACCAAGCAAAGGTCGCTAACGGCGCGCAGCCGGGTATCGGAACGCGGGTGGTGTGGGAGGGGGAACAGGTCGAGCACCCCTTCAACGCCACCCAAACCCCGATCATCGCCAGTGCCGCCTATGGCTACCAGGATATCGACGCCTGGTACGACATTGCGCTGGGCAAGCAACCGGGCTTCATCTACAGCCGCATGAGCAACCCGACGGTTGCCGTGCTTGAGGACAAGCTCTGCGCACTTGAACACGCCGAATCGGCCGTGGCCTTCAGTACCGGAATGGCGGCCATTAGCGGTGTGTTGCATACCTTCTTGTGCAATGGCAAGCGCGTGGTCTCGACCCGCGACAGCTACGGCGGCACCAACAAGATATTCGAAGAGTTTTTGCCCCGTCAGGGCGTCGAGGTGACGCTGTGCGACACCCTCGATACCGAGGCCATCGAGCGTGAAATCGCTCGGGGTTGCGATGTGGTCTACCTGGAGACGCCGAGCAACCCGACACTGAAAATTCTCGACATCCGCCGCCTGGTGGCCGCGGCCAAGCGCGTGGGGGCATTGGTCGTTGCCGATAATACGTTTGCCACACCCCTCAACCAGAACCCGCTGCTGCTCGGTGTCGATGTGGTGGTGCACAGTGCGACCAAGTTCCTTTCTGGCCATGGAGATGTGCTCGGCGGGGTTGTCTGCGGTAGCGAAACCTTGATGGCGCAGGTGCGTCATTACCGTGAAATCAACGGTGCCTCGCTGGACCCGTTTTCCGCGTACCTGATCATTCGCGGCATCAAGACCCTGGCGCTGCGCCTGCGCCAGCAGCAGGCCAGCGCCCAGGCCCTGGCTGAATACCTGTGCAGCGAGCCGCTGGTCGAGTCGGTCAACTACCCCGGTTTGCCGCAACACCCCGGCCACGCGATTGCCAGTGCACAGATGCGCGGCTTTGGCGCGATCGTCAGCTTCGTGCTGGTGGGCGGCATGGACACTGTCGTCAAACTGCTGCCCAAGCTGCGCTATGCCCACCGCGCCGGCAACCTCGGTGCGGTGGAAACCATCTACGGGCCGGCACGGACAACCAGCCACGTGGAAAACACCCTGGAAGAACGCCAGGCACTGGGCATTTCCGAAGGCCTGGTGCGGGTTTCGGTCGGCATCGAAGATACCGCCGACCTGCTGGCAGACCTGCGCCAGGCGTTCGCCACAGTGCACGCCCAACGGGTGCAGGGGCAGGCCAGCGGTACCTGTGGCCGGCACGTCGAAGTGTCCACCTGAGGCACTGCGCACGCCCTTCAAGATTCATGAAAGCCATAACAATAACAGCCGCTGGCACATCGACGGGGCAGGCCTCAGGGCCTGTTGCCGGTTGATTGCCAGACACTTCATGAGAACCCAATTATGTCCACCGAACACTCAAACGCGGCGTCGGGCCAACCGGCCGGTTACAAGAAAGAGATGCACACGCGCCATATCGTCATGCTGGCGCTGGGCGGTGTGATCGGCACTGGCCTGTTTCTCACCTCGGGTTACACGGTCAACCAGGCCGGGCCCCTGGGCGCGGTGATCGCCTATATCGTCGGCGCGGTCATGGTCTACCTGGTAATGGTCTGCCTGGGCGAGCTGGCGGTGCAGATGCCCGAAACCGGCTCGTTCAGCAGCTACGCAACCCGCTATCTGGGGCCGGGCACCGGGTACACGGTGGCCTGGTTGTACTGGCTGACCTGGACGGTGGCCATCGGCTCGGAGTTCACCGCCGCGGGTATCCTGATGGTGCGTTGGTTCCCCGACACGCCGGTGTGGATCTGGAGCGCGCTGTTCGCCATCACGGTACTGGTCAGCAATGTGGTGTCGGTGCGCCTGTTCGCAGAGACCGAGTTCTGGCTGTCGCTGGTCAAGGTGCTGACGGTGATCACCTTCATCGCCATCGGTGGGGCCGCGATCTTCGGGCTGTTCGAGGTGCAGCATGTGCAGGGCATCGGGTTGTCCAACTTCACCCGTGAAGGTTTGTTCCCAACCGGCTTGCTGCCGATTGCAATGACGTTGCTAGCGGTGTCCTTCGCCTTCTCCGGCACCGAGCTTATCGGCATTGCCGCCGGTGAGGCGAAAGACCCACAGGTCAGCGTGCCCAAAGCGATACGTACCACTGTAGTACGCTTGGCGCTGTTCTTCGTTGGCACCATCATCGTCCTGGCCACCTTGTTACCGCGTGAACAGGCAGGCTTGGTCGAAAGCCCCTTCGTTATGGTCTTTGACCTGATCGGCATCCCGTACTCGGCCGACATCATGAACTTCGTGATCCTCACCGCGCTGTTGTCTGCCGCCAACTCCGGGCTTTACGCGGCCTCGCGGATGCTGTGGACGCTCAGTGACCAAGGCCATATGCCCAAGTGCTTCGCCCGCCTGTCGCCACGCGGCACGCCGGTCAACGCCATCATGCTGAGCATGGCCGGGGCCTTGGCATCGCTGCTCAGCAGCGTGCTGGCGCCGGACACGGTGTACCTGGCGCTGGTGTCGATTTCCGGCCTGGCGGTGGTGGTGGTGTGGATGAGCATCGCCGCCAGCCAGATGGCCTTCCGTCGGCACTATGTGGCCAATGGCGGTCGGGTCGAGGACCTGCACTTCAGGGTGCGCGGCTACCCGTGGGTGCCGCTGGGCGCGATTGCCTGTTGCGTGCTGGCGTGCGTCGGCATCGCCTTCGACCCCGAACAGCGTGTTGCCCTGTATTTCGGCATACCGTTCATTGCCTGGTGCTACTTCGTCTACTGGGTGACCCGCAACAAACGTGCCCAACGGTTGGCCGCAGCGCCGGCAGGATCAGGTGTTGGCGCGACCTGAACGACTCGGTTCATGATGCACGGATCCAACGGTGAACGAGGTCGTGTCGATGAAGCAAAAATCCCTGCCGCCGCTCAACTGGCTGCGGTCTTTCGAAGTGTCGGCACGCGCCTTGAACTTTACCCACGCGGCAGAGGAACTGCACCTTACCCAGGGCGCGGTGAGCCAACAGATCCGGCAACTGGAGAGCCACCTGGGCGTGGCTTTGTTCAAACGCTTGCCCAGGGGCCTGGGCCTGACCGAAGAAGGGCAGTCCTACCTGCCGGTGGTGCAGGATGCGATCAGCCGCCTGGCGGTGGGCACCAACGAGATTTTTGGCCAGCACAAACGCGGGCCGGTGAAGGTGCGTGGCAGCTTGTCGTTCCTGCAGTACTGGCTTGCCCCACGGCTGCCGGACTTCAGCCGCCAGCACCCGCACATCGATATCCGCTACATCAGCAACCTGTGGGTCAAGGCGCCGGATGGCGAGGACGACCTGGAGGTGCGCTGGGGCAATGGCGAATGGCCCGGCCTGCATGCCCAACGGTTGACCTGGGACGTGCTGGTGCCGGTGTGTTCACCGGCACTGATGGCGCGCTCGGCCATTCGCGAGCCACGCGACCTGAGGCACCACCCGCTGCTGCATGTGCTGGGCTATGAGGAGGGCTGGGGGTATTGGCTCAAGCGGGTTGGCGCGGACGATGTCGATTACTCGCGAGGGCTGCAGTTCGACACGTTGGTGTCCACCATCCGCATGGCCGAACTGGGCCAGGGGGTGGCGCTGGCGCGGTCTTCCGTGGTCGAGGACCAGCTCAGGGAAGGCCAGTTGGTCGCGCCGTTCAGCCAGCGCATCGAAGCAAGTGAGTCGTTTTACCTGGTACGCGAGCAGGGCCGTGCATTGCCGCCCGATGCTGCGCTGTTTTCTTCCTGGCTGGTGGCACACGCGCACCGGCCTTCGTAACCCTGTGGAGTTTTCATGCACTACGTCAGTACCCGCAACGGTGATGTACGGGCGGACTTCCGTGAGGTCGTGCTGTCAGGGCCTGCCGCCGATGGCGGGCTGTATGTGCCGGCACACTTGCCGGTGATCAGCCCGGAGGCGATCGCCAGCTGGTCTTGGCTGCCATTCGATGAGCTGGTCTGGCGGGTGATCGCGCCCTTCGTCGGCGATGCCATCGATGATCAGTGCTTGCGCGCGCTGCTCAGCGACAGCTTCAAGGTCTTCAGCCATCGCGCCATCACGCCGTTGCAGCAAATTGGCCATAACGAATGGATTCTGCAGCTGTTTCATGGCCCCACACGTACCTCCAAGGACTTCGCCGCGCAGCTTCAGGCGCGGCTGGTCGGCCACTTTCTCGACCAGTCGGGCGATGAGGCACTGGTGGTGGGCGCCACCAACGGGGATACCGGCATTGCAGCCATCGAGGCCTTCGCGACCAGGGCGAATGTGCGCCTGGCAATCCTCTACCCCCGCAACGAGATCCCTGCAGACCGCCTGGCCGCCTTGCTGGCGGCAGACCCCGCCAGTGTTCAGCTGATCCCCGTCGATGGCAGTTTCGATGATTGCCAGACGCTGGTGGCGCGGCTGTTTCGTGCCTGGCCACTGGAGGGGTTGATACCGGTGTGTTTCAACTCGACCAACTGGGTAGGGGTGCTTGCGCAGATCGTGTTCTACTTTCACGCGGCCTTGCAGCTGGGGGGCGGCACCCGCCCGGTCGGGTTCAGCGTACCAGCGGCGAGCTTCGCTGAAATCTACGCCGGCTTCATTGCGCAGAAAATGGGGTTGCCGATCAATCAGGTGATCGTTTCGACCAACAGCAACGATGCCCTTCACCGTTTTCTGCACCGCAATCGCTACGCCCCGCACGCCAGCCAGCGCACGTTGTCACCGGCCATGGACTTCTCACTCTATTCAAACCTCGAACGCTTCATCTGGGAGCTGTACGGGCGCAGTGGCAGCAGCGTCGCGGCGCTGATGGCGCAGTTCGAGGCGTGCGGTGAACTGAGTATCGGCAATACGCAATGGCTTCAGGCGCGGGTGTTGTTTGATTCCTATGCGGTGGATGAGGGGGAGGTGCGTGGCGAAGTCATCAAGCTGCACGCGCAAGCCGCAGCGCTGGTTGACCCGCACACGGCAGTCGGCGCGTTGGCCGGCCGGATGCATCGGCGCAGCCTGGGTGCGCCGATGGTGACCCTGGGCCAGATCGCGCCGGTCAAGTCTGCCGCGCTGCTGGCGCAGTTGGGCGTCTGGGACGGTGAGCTTGCGCCTCAGCCAGCGCTGCAAGACGGGCCGCCAGCCCTAGGCCAGGGGGATCTGGAGGGCTTGTGCAAGGCCTTGCTGGCGGCGCAGTCGAGGCCCGCATGAAACGCATCCTCGATCCGCTGGACGAGCGCATACTCGCCGAGCTGAGTGCCAACGCGCGGATCGCCCATGCCGAGCTCGGGGCCAAGGTAAACCTGTCGCGCAATGCGGTGCGCCAGCGCATCGAACGGCTTGAGCGCGATGGCGCGATACAGGGTTACACCGTTCGGCTGGGCGACTCGCGTCGGCCGTCTTCGTTAATCAGCGCGGCGATTTTCGTCTATCGCTACGATCGCATGCGCGGCGACGACGTGCTGGCCAGACTGCGCACCATTCCCGAGGTGATCCAGTGCGAAGTGCTCAGTGGCGAGTTTGACCTGATGTTGAGGGTTGAAGCGGCCACCCCAGAACGGGTCCACGCGGTCTGGAAGGAAATCGCCGGCATGCCGGGTGTTGAAAACACCGTTACCTCGTTCGTCCTCTCCGCTGTCTTTTAACCCCCTCTCTGTAGGAGCTGCCTGTGGCGGCCATTTCGCACGTGGGCAGAACGCCCAATAAATACGGCGCTTTGGCCTATTCAACTGCCCGTAGCCGGCTCGTACGCTGGGCCCATCAAACAACAGCAAAGAGGAATGCCTTCGTGACTGAATACAAAATTGCCCTGGTCGGTTTTGGTGGTGTGAACAGGGGCCTGGCCCAGTTGATCGCAACGAACAACGACAACTGGCAGGCAACCCTCGGTTTCAGCCTGAAGATCGTCGGCGTCACCGACTTGTTCCTCGGTTCGGTGGTTGACCGCAATGGCCTGGACGCCGCCGCGCTGGCTGCCTTGCCAAGCGAGAAGGGCGCGCTTGCACAGATTGCAGGGGGCACTGCCGAGGCGTTCAACGAAACCGTGATCAAGCAGTCCGGCGCTGACATCATCGCCGAGGCCACCTTCACCAACCCCGTCGATGGTGAGCCGGCCGCCACCTTCTGCCGCTGGGCACTGGAGAGCGGCATCCATGTGGTGACCACCAACAAGGGGCCGATTGCATTGCACGGTGCCGAGCTCAAGGCGCTGGCCCGCCGCCACAACGTCGCGTTCGAATACGAGGGCTCGGTGATGAGCGGCACACCGGTGATCCGCCTGGCCAAGCAGGCCCTGGCGGGGTCGCAGATTCAAGGCTTCGAGGGCATCCTGAACGGCACCTCCAACTATGTGCTGACCCGGATGAAAGACGGCATGTCGTTCGCTGATGCCGTGGCCCAGGCGCAGCAGCTGGGGTATGCCGAAGCCGACCCGACGGCGGACGTCGAGGGCTATGACGTGCGCCTGAAAGTGGTGATCCTGGCCAACGAGTTGCTGGATGCGCGGTTGAGCGTCAGCGATGTGACGTGCTCGGGCATCAGCGGCATCACCGCGTCGGACATCGTCAAAGCTCAGGCCACGGGCCAATGCTGGAAACTGATCGGCGCTGCCAGCAAGGGCGCTGACGGCGCGGTGTCGGCGAGTGTCGAAGCCCGTTTGTTGCCGCTCGACCATCCGCTTGCAGGCATCAGCGGCGCCATCAATGCGGTGTCGTTCAACACCGGGCTGCTGGGGGCTGTCACGGTGTCCGGGCCGGGTGCGGGGCGCATCGAAACCGCCTATGCCTTGCTCTCCGACATCATCGCCCTGCACACCACCCCCCGCCAGTAAAACGGAGCCTTTATGAGCGTATCTCGCATGGCCAGTGTTCACGCTGTAGCGCCGAGCCACATCGACGTGTTCAGCCCGTTTGACGGCCGCCTGGTGGGGCGCGTGCCCTGTCTGGACGCCACCGCTGTGCCCGCCTTGCTGGCGCGGGCACGGGCGGGGTGCGTTGAAAGTGCAGCGATGCCCCGGCACCGTCGCGCGCGCATTCTGGAAGAGGCCGCGCGGTTGGTCGAGGCCGATGCCGCCGCGTTCGCCAACTTGATTGTGGCCGAAGCCGGTAAAACCCTGCGTCAGGCCCAGAAAGAAGTGAAGCGCTGTGTGAACACGCTGAAGCTGTCCGCCGAGGAAGCGCGGCGCAATGCCGGCGAAGTGGTGCCCTTCGAAGCGTATGAGGGCTCCGAGGCCCGCCAAGGCTGGTTCAGCCGTGAACCGCTGGGCCTGATTGTCGCGATCACGCCCTACAACGACCCGCTGAACCTGGTGGCGCACAAGTTAGGCCCGGCGATTGCCGGTGGTAATGCCGTGATCCTCAAACCGTCCGAACTGGCGCCGCTGTCGGCGTTGAAACTGGTCGATTGCTTGGTGCAGGCCGGGCTTGGCGAAAACGTGGTGACCACGGCAACCGGGGGTGTCGAGCTGGGCAAGGCATTGGTCGAGCTGCGCGAGGTGCGGATGATTTCGTTCACCGGCGGCTTTGCCACCGGTGAAGCGATCGCCCGCAGCGCTGGGTTGAAAAAGCTCGCCATGGACCTGGGCGGCAATGCGCCTGTGCTGGTGCTGGAGGACTGCGAGCTGGGGCCGACGGTGGAGTCTTGTGTGTCGGGTGCCTTCTGGGCAGCGGGGCAGAACTGCATCGGCACGCAACGGATCCTCGTGCAACGTAGCCTCTACGCGGCATTTCGCGAGCAGTTCGTGGCGCAATCCAAGGCATTGTCCGTGGGGGACCCGGCGAGCACGGACACGGATGTCGGCCCGATGGTCACCGAACAGGCGGCCCGGCGCACCGAGCAACTGGTGGACGAGGCGCTGGGGGAGGGCGCGACACTGCTCTGCGGCCATCGTCGGCAAGGCGCGCTGTATGCCCCCACCGTACTGGAAGCGGTCAGCCACAACAGCCGAATCTGGCTGCAGGAAGTGTTCGCCCCGGTGGTGATTCTGGAGCCGTTCGACACCCTGGACGAGGCCGTTGCCCTGGCCAATGCCCCGGAATACAGCCTGCATGCGGGGGTATTCACCCGCGACCTGTCGACGGCGCTGAAGCTGGCCCGGCGGATCGAGGCCGGGGGCGTGATGATTAACGACTCGTCCGATTACCGCTTCGACGCCATGCCGTTTGGCGGCTTCAAGTACGGCAGCCTGGGCCGCGAAGGGGTGCGGTTTGCCTATGAAGACATGACCCAGCCCAAGGTGGTGTGCATCAACGACCTGGACCCGCAGTAACGGCCTGACCTGCCTTGACTCTCCCGTTACAGGCAGGCTTTACCCAGAGGTCGCCAACAAGAAACCCACTGCGCTGTCGCGCAAGCGCAAAGGCTGTCAGCCAGTCACGGACCCTGTGGGAGCGGATTTACCCGCGAACACCGGCAAAGCCGGTGCCATACCTGCGGCGTCTGCTTGGCAGAACCCGTTCCCACAGGGGCAGCCATTCGCTTATGACCTTTGCTGTCTGCGTGACCGTGCAACCTCGAATTCAAACAATTCGAAGGAAAAACCTCGTGAAGCGCATAGCCATTTTCTGGCCCTGAGTTGAGAGGGATCGCCGTCGCGTCTTTCAGCCACCTTGGTTGCTGTCGAAAACGGAAAGTAATGTGGGTATGATGTGATGGCCTTGAGCCACCTTTGTCGAGGGCCGCGCCTCACCTTTGATAAAACTGACTTACTCCCCTACTTTTACCCGCGACCTTGGAACGGTGACACGCAATGGATGCCAGCATTCAGAAGATTGAACTCTACGGCCACACCCTCGAAACACCGCAGAGCAAGCTTGATACCAACCAGGTCAGGCGAGCGTTCTCGACGATCGCCTCGACGTGGTCGCGGAAAATCAACGCCAGCTTTTATGATCTGTTTTCCAATCTGGATAGCCTCTATGACGGTGGCGACGATCTAGCAGACAAGATTCGCGCCGAGGCAATAGGCCAAGCTATCAAACTCACCGTGGCCCACGGGATTTACGATATCGACGAGGAACGCTTCTACGACGCGTTCATGCAGCGCTACGACTCATGGGATGAAGACTTCGGCGTATTGGCCGAGCAATATGAAGCCATTGCCGAGCGCTCAGCCGAACTGGATGCGCATCGCACCAATCGCCGACGTGGCCGACGCCAATGGGTAGGCTACTCAGAGAAGGCGGTACACGATGCCGACGCGAAGAACCTGATGTCCAATATTGGCCATGGTGTATTCAACCTGATGGCCAAAGGGATCAGCGCACTCGGCGACTCGTTCAAGAAAGAAGAGATTTTCAAGAACCCGGCAACGGTCAAGGCTTTCGCAGACGGTGCCAGCAGTATCGTCAATGCGGCCTACCAGGCGACGCTCGACGCCATCAATGCCGATTCACCTGGGAAGTTACATGGCTACTCGAAAGACGAGATCAGAAAATCCCAAGCGATTACCGAAAATATCGAAAAAGGCCTGATCCCGGAAGAGGCCGTTCTGCCATCAGCGATCAAGGCGATCAGTGCTTATCCTTACAACGAGCGGATCTACCCAATCCTGCTGCGCAAGTTCGGCGGTGATCAAGGGCGACTCGATGGCGTTGTGGAGTACTTCGGTGCGGGCGACTTGCTCAAGGAAAAGCAAACGCTGATCCAGGAGCAATTGCGCCAGTGCGACCTGAGCACGGTGGATACTTTCAACGCCAGTCGGCCGGACATCAAGCGCTACGCGCAATTCATCTGTTATGACGGTTTCGAGGAACACTGTGAGCGAGTGATCGCGAAAATTGTGGCGCGCGAAACTCAAGCAAGCGCGCAGTCTGCCGTCGCACCTGAATTACCGGGCGCACCAAAACACGGTGGCAGCGGGTTGACCGTGGCGACTGCCGCCCGAGGCTTCAGATCCAATGCCGACCATAAGTTTTACGTGGCGCCAGACTTGCCGGTGAAGAAAATCCTGGCCTTCGAATCCAAAAACGCGCTGAACATTGCCAAGGACGAGGTGGTGTTCTTCTTCGACGAAACGCTGTTCGGTTCGGGCGACAAAGGCGTATTGGTTGATCTTGAGTACGTGTATGTGCACTTGCAATTCAAGGAGTCGCACCGCGTGGCGCTTGCCGATATCGCCGACGTTATCATCAGCGGTCTGATGAATAAAAAGCTGACGATCGCCAAACGTGACGGAACTCGGGTGGATGTGGTGCTGACGCAAAGCAACAAAGGCGCGACCAGCCTCAGCGAGGCTATTGTTGGCCTTGTGCGATTGAGAGGGGAAGCGGGGAACTGAATAAAAGCGGCTAGACAGTGTGGGCGAGTCCATACATAGGAGCGGGCTTGCCCAGCGTACACGGGCGTAGCTCGTGCCAGGCGGGTTCATTTTCAGGGCTGTTCTCTTCGCGGGACAAGCCCGCTCCCACAAAGGCTCAGTTCTATGCTCGACCGCGCAGCCATGAGGTAGAGGGCTGTTGTGGCCTGCCGAAGAGCAGTCGAGCGCCGCCAGCAGACAAGCATGCAAACTGTCCTTGCGCTGCGCTCGATGAAACGCGACCCCGTGCCTAGTTCGCGGGCAAGAGGATCACGAAGTTCTTTTTCATGTCTTCCAGCACCGTCCATTTGCCCTTGGCGCCCGGTTCGATAATGAACGTGTCGCCAGCGGCCAGTGTGATGGGGGCGCAACCCTCAAGCTCGATGACGCAGCATCCACTCAGGACATGGCAGAACTCCCAAACTTTGTAGTCGATGCGCCACGCTCCGGTGCTGGCTTCCCATTCTCCGGAAATGCGACCTTGCTGTTCATCGTGATAGTACTTGGACGTCAGCGTATGAGGGGTGCCTTCCACGACCTCTTCAAAAAAGGGAAGGTCGCGCACCGGTTGGATATCCAGTTCGCGGAACACGGTCAGTTTCTTGTTCATGGTTTTTTCTCGAGCACGTTGTGGATAGGGCGATACATCAAATAGGCTTCACCGGTTACGCCCAGCATCGGGTGCGGAACGATCTGGCAAGTTTTAACAATTTGAAAACCGTGACGTTCGTAGAAGCGGCGTGCACCGTGGTTCTCTGCATAATCGATCAGGCATAGCCCATTCAGGCCAGCGTCCTCCGCGCGCTGCTGGGCGTGGCGAAGAAACTGCACGCCCAGCCCCTGGCTGCGCCAGGCCTCATCCAGGGCCAGGCTGGATATGTACAAGGTGTCGGGTATTTCCATATCGGAATAAGGTGCGAGGACCGGGTCTGTCTCGACAGGACTGTCAGGGGTCTCGCGCAAGGCATAGCTATGCATCATGCCGATAACGCGCCCTTCGAAAGTGGCCATCAGGCAGTTCTTGTAGGAAAAGTCGCCCTGTTCCCTGGCATAGCGAGACGCACCGACACTCAGCAATGCTTCTCCAGGTGCGGCAAGCTTGCTCCATATGTAATCGGCCATGCCCTCCGATGTCAGTTGAAAGAAGCGCGCAATATCGTGCGCGTCCGAGGCTTGAGCGGGCCTGAAGTCGATAGGCATGTACAGTGCTCCCATGGGATCGGGGGGTTAGTTTTTCAAGGATTTCGCCTTTGACAGGGAGGCAGGGTAGGCGGGTTGAACGGTTCCCATCATGCTCTGGGCGAACACTGTCAGCACGGCGTGCGACGCTGCCCCATGCTCAAAGGCACGTGGCCGTCTAATGGCTCAGGCCTGGGGAATCGATCGTGCAGTTGCCGGAGGTGGTGAGGCGAGAAGCGGGGCGACGTGTACTTTCATGGCGGGATGGCCGGAGTCAGAGCAGGGGGGCCTCCGATATGGGGTCGTATGTCACGAAAGGCAGCTACCGACCCATAGCGGCCCCTCGTGGAGGGCAGCTCATGGCCGATTGCTCCCCTCCGCGAGAGGCAGCTGTGGGCCAGCCCCTGGCGAGCGGCCACTCTGGGTCGACAGCGGCTACCCGCACCCTCGGTGAAGCTGGGGCCGCGTTGCAGCCCCTCAAGGGAATGCATCACAAAAGCCCCAGAAAACAACTCCGTGGTTTCAGAAGCTATATTTCACGGTGGCTAGCAAGTTGCGTGGTTCGCCATAGAAGGTAGAGGTATAGCTGCCCATGCCGCTGAAGTATTTCCGATCCGTAACGTTGTTGAGGTTCAACGTACCGCGCAAGTTGTCAGTGAAATCGTACGCAGCCATCAGTCCTGCGAGTGTGTAGCCCTTTTGCTCGAAATGGGCACTGACGGCGCTGGCGCCGAAGCCTAGAGTAGTGTCGTAGTAAGTCCTGCTCTGCCAGGAGACATTGCCACCGACAGTCAGGCGGTTGAGCAGGCCAGGCAACCGATATGTGGTAACCATACGGGCAATTTGTTCGGGCTGAGTGGTGCTGACTTTATTGTCGTCTTTGTCTTCCGAATGCCGGTAGGTATAGCCACCATGGACATTCCAGTCAGGCATCAGCTCACCGGAGATTTCGACCTCAAAACCCCGAGTATAGACCCCAGACGCGGCGCGGTAGGCGGTGGAATTGGGCACATCAACGCGCAGGCCATCAGCCTCGGCTACGTTGTCTTGCTCAGAGGTGAACACAGCCAGGCTGGCATTGAGGCGACCGTCGAAGTACTCGCCTTTAACTCCCAGTTCGTAGCTAGCACCGGTCAGTGGGTCGATCGGTGTGCCGTTGCGATCCGGGTTGAAAGGTTGCGGCTTGAAGATATCGGCGTAGCTGGCATAGACCGTGTGGTGTTCGTCCAGGTCGTATGTAATGCCGGCATACGGCGTCACTACTCCGCTGTCGCGAGTATTGTAATGAACATTCGGGTTAGCCAATGGTGGGATTACCCCCCCCTGATCCCAGTAGTAGTCAGTTACTCGCGTACCTAGAATTACGTTCAGCTCATCGGTGGGTTTGAAAATCGCAGCGACATACGCCGCGCGCTCCCTGGCCACGGTATCGTACGGCACGGCATACAGTGCATTGGTAGGCTTGGCTGGATCATTGTCCCAATTGAAGAAATCGTTAATTCGATAGCTACCGAACGAAATGGTTGCCGATTCATTCTCGTTGCGTGCCCAGTTGACGCCCATGACCATCTCATGCGTACGGCCGAACAGTTCGAACGGTCCGTTGGCGTAAGCTGCAAAATCTAGCTCTTTGGAAGTGGAATAGTACTTGCTGGTGTACGCAGTGGCCGAATGATCTAGCGCGTTGATCTGGCCATTGGCAGTGGAGGTCAGGTTATCAACGTCGTAACGCCGGAAGTTGGCCTCCATCTTAATTAGCCAGTCGTTTGCCAGGCGGTGCTCAACGCTTGTGAAGAAACGCTGGGTTTCTGTGTCGCTGTAGGACCACTTGGCACCGGAGTTGGTCGAACGCGAAGGTTTGACAGTAGCGCCGTTGGTAAAGAATGCTGGCAGGTTTGAGTTGGTTGAACCGTTGGCATGACCTTTCTGGTAGTCCAAGCCGATAGCGATGGTAGTGCTGTCGCTGAGGTCTGCTTCAAGGATGCCATAAAAAACGTGATCCTCACGCTTGAGATAGTCAATATAGCTGCCTTCTTCCTGGGTGGCAGCCACCATGCGGCCCCGTAGGTGGTTGCTGTCGCTGAGTGAGCCAGAAAGATCTACTTCGGTTCGATACTGGTCCCAGGTCCCGGCACCTGCGCTGACATGCCCCTGGAACTCAGCCGTGGGCCGCTTGCGCACGAAGTTGACAACGCCAGAGGGGAAACCGGTGCCATTGAGTAGACCGGCCGAGCCACGCAGTACCTCGATCCGATCGTAGATGGCAGTACCGATCAGGCCATAGTTGTCACGCAATGGCGCGTTGGTGCTCAGGCTTGGCAGGCCATCGAACTGAAAATTGCTAATCTCGAAGCCGCGGGCATAGAAGGCGTTCACCTCGGTATTGCTTTGGCTGACCGTCACCCCCGGCGTCTGGTTGAGCACGTCGGCAACACTCAGTAGGCCTTGGTCCTCTATCTGCTGACGGGTGATAACACTGACTGACTGCGGCGTGTGTCGCAGTGACAGCTTCATCTTGGTTGCAGTGCTGGTGCTGCCAGTGGTGTAGGAACCTGTATTCTCGGTGGTTTCGCCCAAACCGTTGGCCTGGATACTGGTAGCGCCCAATTGCACGGTGCCGGCTTGCACCTCGGCTTTTTCGAGGGTCAGTGTGCCGTTATCTGTGGTGCGCAGTTGTAGGCCACTGCCGATGAGCGCTTGTTCAACGGCAGCATGGGGGCTAAACAAGCCATTGACAGGATGGCTTTGCAGGCCGCGTAGAAGGTCCGGGTCAGCGATGATCACTTGGCCACTTTGCCGGGCGATTTGGCTTAGCGTCTGGTCTAGCGGTTGGGCGGATAGCTCATACCGCATCTCATTCTGCGCAGCTGAAGCCGATGCGCTGGATAAGGCCGTGATACTGCCGGTGATGGCCAGGGAGACGGCTAGAGCCAGGTTCGCGGTGGGCGATCTAAGGGCGCGCATGGGAGAATTTTCCTCGCTATGTGAGTGGTGTCAGCTGCTCTGTCGCACGAGCAGGCGAAACCCCTCACGACGGCGAAAAATTTTTTGGCTGGACCTACACGATGTCAATCAAGGTAATCGGGCCATAGCGGCTGAGCGTGATTGGCAGAACCTGAGCGAGCGATTGCAGGCTGCGTTCGCTGTCGTCCAATGGGAACACGCCGAACACCCGTAGCTTGGCTGCTGCCTCACTGATGCGCAGTACCCCGTCGCGGTATGGCCGCAGCGCATCGATGACCTCGCCCAGAGCCACATTGTTTACGTCCAGCAATCCTTCCAGCCACGCATTCAGCCTCCGATGCTGGCCGTCGAGCGGGTAAAGCGTCTCGCTGTCAAAGCGCAGTGCGTGGCCTGAGTCGAGCCTTACGCTGGCGCCATGCAGGGTGAGTACCTGTACGCTCTGTTGTTCAACGCTGACCAGTGTACGATGTGCCTGCTGGGCCACGATAAAGCGGCCGCCCAAGCAACTGATAAGGCCTTGAGCGGTACGCACCTCGAATGGGCGCTGGGCATCGTATTTCACCTCGATGCACAGCTCACCTTGGTGCAAGTGGACCCGACGCAGGTCTACGCTGTATTCAACATCCACTGTGGTGCGTGCATTGAGTGTGAGTACACTGCCATCAGCGAGCGCCATGCGTTTGCGTTCGCCAGTGCCGCTGAATGAATCGGTGAACAAGCCTTCGAGCGGCATACGTCGCTGCAAAGTGAGTAACCCGCTGAGTCCGGCCAGGAGCAACAGCGCACTACCTCCGCGTAAAAGCCGACGACGTTCGGGCGATATCGCGCCAGTGCGTAGTACCTGGGTTGCCGCACGCGCCGTGCTGGGTGACTGAACGGCGCTCAGTAACGGTTCGAAGGCAGGTGACATTGCACGGTTGAGACTTTCCCAGGCCTGCCGATGTTCTGTATTGCTGGCCAGCCAGCGGTCAAACGCTTGCCGCTCAGTGGCCCCGGCCTCCCCGGAATCGAGCCGCACTAGCCAATCAATGGCCTCCTGCACGGCTGGTGATAGAGCAGAGTGGCGCACGGCCTTAGCTCCCTATGCCTAGACTGGCCAAGTAACACTGGGTGACCGCACGCTTGATCCATCGCTCGATGGTGGCAAGGGATACGCCCAATTGCTCGGCAATCTGCTGGTGGGTGAGCCCTTCGAGGCGATTGAGCAAAAACGCGTGGCGCACTTTCTCGGGAAGCCCGTCCAATAAGGCATCTACCGCTTCGAGTGCTTCGCGCAGTAGAGCAAGGTCTTCTTCGCTCGGCACTACCGCTTTGGGCAAGTTGGCCAAGGCGTCGAGGTAGGCACGGTGAAGTTCGGTACGGCGCCAGAACGAACACAATACTCGCTTGGCGATCAGGCACAGAAATGCCCGAGGTTCTTCAACACTCGTCAGCTGAGGGGACTTTAGCGTACGAACGAAAGTATCTTGCGCCAAGTCTGCTGCATTGGCATGGCATCCCAATCGGCGCCACAGCCAGCCTTGCAGCCAGCGATGGTTTTCACTGTAAAGGCGATGGAAATGTTGGCTGTGGTGTAGGCTTGAATCGGTCATCAACATGGAGGACTAAGAGGTTAATGCTCTTGATTCTCATTCATTGCTTAGTAAAGAGCAATGCCCCGGTGGAGGACAGGCTTCAGCGTTTTTTCTACCGGTGCGACCGGTTGCTACGGCCACATTGTCGTCAGTCGATCTAAGACCGAACTCCGGAAGACGTGTACGCGGTGCATACCCAGGAGGGATGAAGATGCACCTGGATAAGCGTGTTGCACTGCTGATACTCACTGCGGGTCCGGTTCAGGCCGATCTGGAAATACAGAGCCAGACAGATAATCCAGGTCAGTCAGCAGCATTGACGCGTATGCAAGATTCAGCCGCAAGGCGACCGCCATCGGTGGCAAGCATTCCTAGCTTGGAACAGGGCAGGAAGGCGGGCTTGACGTGACTGAGCGCTTTGGGTCGAAAGCAGTCACTCGCGAACGGCTGCTTTCGACTTAGGCTCTGTACGAAAAGTTTTGTGGGAGCGGGCTTGCCCCGCGATGGAGTGCGAAGCACTCCTGTACCCGATATCAAATAGTGTCAAAGACGCCGCGAATTCAGGCTTTGCTGCCGCGTTGCGGCAGATCGCGGGGCAAGCCCGCACCCACAACGATGGATAACCATACTTTTTTTTCACGTACGTTCGGGTTCATCAAAGAGCAGCTTGGGTTTTCACACAGCCTGGCCCCATAGCGGATATAGCGTTCGTTGCTAGCCTAGGCAACTCAGCAGGTCTAAGCCCATCAGAGCCAGCAATCCTTGAGTTATCGCCTTGCCATTGGTACATCCCACCGTCAGGATAAATGCTTCATCAGGCTTAAGGAGAGAGCCATGTTTCCAATGAATGTGTGGTTTGCCTACACCGCTGCCTGCGTGCTGTTGGTATTGGCGCCAGGCCCTGACAACCTGTTGGCCATTGGCCGTGGTCTCAGCCAAGGCAAAGTCGCAGCGGCCGTATCTGGCATGGCGTCAGGCGCGGGCATTCTGTTTCACGTCGCAGCCGCCTCCTTAGGGTTGACCCTTCTGATGCAAACCTCGGTGGTCGCATTCTGGGTGATTAAATTCATTGGTGCCGGCTATCTACTCTGGCTCGGCATCAAGGTCTTGCGCGCTCGCAGTTTGATCAGCTTTCAGCCGGCGTCCCGGCAATCGTTGCCCAGCATTTTTCTAACGGGTCTGCTTTCGGCTGCGCTCAACCCGAAGCCAGGCTTGTTCGTGTTGGCATTCATTCCCCAGTTCGTCGATCCGGCACGTGGATCGGTCAGCGTGCAGATGATGGTTTACGGGGTGTGGTTTGCTGTACTCACAGCCTTGGGTTTTGCCTTGATGGGCATTTTCGCCACGGTGTTGTCTCGCTACCTGTACCAACGGCCACGGCTGGTAAATGGGCTAAACGTGGGCGCAGGCCTCACCTTCGTCGCCTCTGGCGTTTCGATTGCGGCTTTGAGTCAAAGATAGTGGGAGGGAGAAAGCGGCGGGGCTTTGGGTGAAACCCGCCGGTTTCGTCAGCCATTTCACGCACCTTTCTTATCACTTGTTCAACCCGAGCAGGCGCACGCAGCCCCTGCAACCGCGTGCAACTGCCGATCAGGCAGAGCAGCTGTCTTGCGACTAGCTTTACCTCGAACGCTAACGTCTGCGCCCACAGTTCAACCAGGTAAAGGTTCGTTATGACTAAAAGAATCGATCTGACGATCACCCACGATTACCTCAATCCGTTTGCCTCGCCGGACGACCCCAAGTTAAGCCCCGAGCTGGTGGACTACCTGTCAGATAGCGCCTGGTACCACCCCGAGCTGACCCTGCACATTCGCTGCCCGGAAGATGAGCGAGAGCGCCTGCAGCAAGCCATCAGCAATACCTTTGCGGAAAAGAGCGAACAACTCAGGGGGGATATTCGCAGCCTACGGCTGGTAGCGTTGATACTCCTGGGCTTGGCACTAGCCTTGGTGCTGGCAGGCACGGCTCTGGGCATTGAAGGCACCATCCCCGTGGGCGTCGTTACCGTCACCGCGTGGATGCTGCTCTGGCGTAGCGCAGAGATATTTTTTCTGGATATCCGCAGCATTAACCGGCAGCAGCGCAAGTACCAGCGCATCGCCAGCGCATCAAAGCAGTTTTGATTGAGCTTGATCGCCCCACGCTACGTGTGGACGTGAGTCGGAACCGTCATCCTGGTTGAAATCAACGCGGGACTGATCCGCCAAAGCGGGCAGGGGAGCCATCCCCCCGGTTACCCAATCGCTTGACTCGTGAATTTTTTAGTGTATTTTTTCATGAAAAATAACTCTAAAAATTTCACGGCAGCCCTAAGCGATGAAGATGAACGAAGAGGTTGAAGCCCTCGCTATCCTTATTCACGACCTGCGCAAATTCAAGAACCTGACCCTGGGCGAACTGGCCGAGCGCATCAACCGCTCGGTCGGCTTCCTGTCCCAGGTCGAACGAGGCGTGTCGCGCCCTACCGTGGCCGACCTCACCGCCATCAGTGAAGCGCTCGGCGTCTCCACCGCGTACTTCTACAACCTGAGCAAGCCCCGCAGCGTCGGCTGGGTCACGCGGCCCCACGAGCGGCGCACGCTGTACCTCGAGTCGGGCATCACCGATGTGCTCGCTTCGCCCACCATCGCCGGCGCCTTCTCCATGCTCGACAGCCACCTCGAACCAGGTGCCAGCAGTGGCGAGCCGTACCTGAGTGACCGCTCCGAGCAGGGCTGTTTCGTGCTCGAGGGCGAACTCACGGTATGGCTGGACAACGGCGACGCCGTGACCCTGCAGGCCAACGACTGCTTCCAGCTGCAGCCCCACGCGCAGTTCCGTTACGCCAACCTGACGGAAAAACCCACCCGAGTGCTCTGGGTCTTCAATTGAATTCGTTCACCTCACAAGGACAAGAAGATGAGTGTCATCTTTCCGGATCTGCTGACTGAAGTGCGCTCGTTCCGAGCGGAACACCCAGAAGTACGTTATGTCGACCTGATTGCGCTGGATATCCCCGGGCACTTCTACGGCAAGCGCTACCCCATCGACATGCTGGAAAAAGTCGCCTCCGGCACGCCGCTGAAGCTGCCGCAGAACTGCGTACTGCTGGGCACCCAGGGCGGCCTCTACCCCATTGGCGACTACTGCTTCGCCGACGGCGATCCGGATGCCGCGCGGCGCTTGGTGCCGGGTACCCTGAAACCGGTGCGCTGGGAAAAAGAACTGATCGCCCAGATGCTCATCACCTCCGACGGCACCGCCAAGCCGATCGAGTTCGAGCCCCGCGAAGTGCTGGCCCGCGTGATCCAGCGCCTGGCCAAGCGCGGCATCCGCCCGGTGGTGGCCTTCGAGCTGGAGTTCTACCTGTTCGACCGCAAGCTCGATAACGGCCTGCCACAGTACCCACGCGACACCGCGACCGAGGACCAGGACGACCAGCCGAACATGCACATCGAGCGGCTGTCGCGCTTCTCGTCGGTGCTCCACGAGATGGTCGATGGCGCCAACGAGCAGGGTGTGCCGGCAAACGTCATCACGGCGGAGCTGGGCCCCGGCCAGTTCGAGATCAACTTCTCGCACAGCGACGATGCCCTGAGCGCGGCAGACTGGTCGGCGCTGTTCTGCCGCAGCACCCGCGGTATTGCGCTGAAACACGGCTACCGTGCCAGCTTCATGAGCAAGCCATACCTGGACGCACCGGGCAGCGGCATGCATGTGCACGTCAGCCTGTACGACGCTGCCGGCAACAACATCCTGGCGGGCACCGACCAGCGCAAGCTGCGTCACGCCGTGGCCGGGTGCCTGGAGCTGCTGCCCCACTGCATGCCGATTTTCGCCCCCAACCACAATGCCTACCGCCGTTACGGTGCGATGGTAAACGCGGCGAGCAAGGCCAGCTGGGGCTTCGAAGATCGCGATGCGTGCATTCGCATCCCTGAGTCCGACCCGCGCAACCTGCGCATCGAACACCGCCTCGCGGGTGCCGATGCCAACCCGTACCTGGTGCTGGCGGCCATCCTGACCGGGATGGAGCATGGCCTGGATCGCGGCGTCGAACCCATCGCGCCACTGAACGACAACCGCCAGAGCGGCATCGACTTCCCCAAGGATGCCCTCAGCGCCCTGGCCGCCATGCGTCACCACCCGGTGATCAACGAGGGGCTGGGCAGCGAGTTCGTGATGGTCTATTGCGAAAACAAATACCAGGAGCAACTGGACTTCATGCGCCACATCGATGCCCGCGAGTACCGCTGGTTCTTGTAGGTGCCAAGGTTCGAACAGCGACGCCTGTCTTTCCACCGTTTCAATACAACGCGCAATATGGATTTGCCGGAGGACGATATGCCCCGTGTGCCCGTTATCGGCATCACCGCATGCACCAGCATGATTGAGCTGCATGCAACCCAGACCATCAGCGAGAAGTACGCACGCGCGGCGGCCAAGGCGGCGTGTGGGTTGCCCATCGTGATTCCCAGCCTCGCCGACCTGATGGACAGCGCCGATATTCTCGACGTGGTGGATGGGCTGATCTTCACCGGTTCACCGTCCAACATCGAACCGTTCCACTACAACGGTCCGGCCAGTGCAGCGGGCACCCATCACGACCCTCTGCGTGATGCCACCACGTTGCCGCTGATGCGTGCGGCCATCGCCGCCGGTGTACCGGTGCTCGGTATATGCCGTGGTTTCCAGGAAATGAACGTGGCGCTGGGTGGCACCCTGCACCAGAAGGTCCACGAGACCGGTATGTTCATGGACCACCGCGAAGGCAAGGGCGAGCCCATCGAAAAGCAGTATGGCCCGCGTCACGCCTTGCATATAGAACCCGGCGGCATGCTCGAGCGCATGGGCTTGCCGGCAATCATCCAGGTCAATTCCATCCACGGCCAGGGCCTCGATGTGTTGGCCCCTGGGCTGAGGGTGGAAGCGCTGGCACCGGATGGCTTGGTGGAAGCGATTTCGGTCGAGCACAGCAAGGGCTTTGCCCTGGCCGTGCAATGGCACCCCGAGTTCCAGGTCATGGACAACCCGCATTACCTGACGATTTTCCAGTCCTTCGGCAAGGCTTGCCGGCACCGCTCGGTGCTGCGCCAGAGGTTGTTGAAGTCCGCCTGAATACCCAGTGTTTCCCACCTACAAAAAAGTACCCGCGCAGCACGGCTGCGCAACTTGATGGAGTGAAGTCAATGAGTGAACAGAATTCGCAGACCCTTGCCTGGCAAGCGATGAGCCGCGACCATCACCTGGCCCCGTTCAGCGATGTCAAGCAACTGGCCGAGAAAGGCCCGCGCATCATCACCTCGGCCAAGGGCGTGTATCTCTGGGACAGCGAAGGCAATAAGATTCTCGATGGCATGGCGGGCCTGTGGTGCGTGGCGGTCGGTTATGGCCGTGATGAACTGGCCGACGTCGCCAGCCAGCAGATGAGGCAGCTGCCGTACTACAACCTGTTCTTCCAGACCGCGCACCCGCCCGCGCTGGAGCTGGCCAAGGCGATCGCCGATGTGGCCCCGCACGGCATGAACCATGTGTTCTTCACTGGCTCCGGCTCGGAAGGCAACGACACCGTGCTGCGCATGGTCCGCCACTACTGGGCGATCAAGGGCCAGAACAACAAGAGGGTCATCATTGGCCGCATCAACGGCTACCACGGCTCCACCGTGGCGGGCGCTGCGCTGGGCGGCATGAGCGGCATGCACCAGCAGGGCGGCATGATCCCGGACATCGTGCACATCCCGCAGCCGTACTGGTATGGCGAAGGCGGCGACATGACCGAGGCCGATTTCGGCGTGTGGGCGGCCGAGCAGCTGGAGAAGAAGATCCTGGAAGTTGGCGTGGACAACGTCGCCGCCTTCATCGCCGAACCGATCCAGGGCGCCGGTGGCGTGATCATCCCGCCGCAGAGCTACTGGCCGAAGGTCAAGGAGATCCTGGCCAAGTACGACATTCTCTTCGTCGCCGACGAAGTGATCTGCGGCTTCGGCCGTACCGGTGAGTGGTTCGGTACCGACTACTACGACCTCAAGCCTGACCTGATGACCATCGCCAAGGGCCTCACCTCCGGCTATATCCCCATGGGCGGCGTGATCGTGCGTGACGAAGTGGCCAACGTCCTCAGCGAAGGCGGCGACTTCAACCACGGCTTCACCTATTCCGGCCACCCGGTGGCGGCCGCGGTGGGCCTGGAGAACCTGCGGATCCTGCGGGACGAGCAGATCATCGAACAGGTGCAGAAAAAGACCGCCCCTTATCTGCAACAACGCTTGCGCGAATTGGCCGACCACCCGCTGGTTGGCGAAGTGCGCGGCCTGGGCATGCTCGGCGCGATCGAGCTGGTGAAGGACAAGGCCACCCGCGCCCGTTACGAAGGCCAAGGGGTCGGCATGATCTGTCGCCAGCACTGCTTCGATAATGGCCTGATCATGCGCGCCGTGGGCGACACCATGATCATCGCGCCGCCGCTGGTGATCAGCATTGAAGAGATCGACGAACTGGTGGAAAAAGCCCGCAAGTGCCTGGACCTGACGTACGCGGCTATTGGCTGAGTGAGGGCGTCGCTGGGGCTGCTGTGCTGCCCATCGCCCGAAGCCTGCGATGGGCCGCAACGCGGCCCCAGATGCTCGACTCCCACGCAGCTATAGCGTGAACAATTTTGCTTTGCGAGTTGAATCCTGTACTTTTCACGGCATCAATTTCCCCGTCCGATAGCCGCGATTCAACTATGAAAGTGCACGAAGAAATCGAAGCCCTGGCCGTCCTGATTCGCGACCTGCGCAAGTTCAAAGGCCTGACCTTGGGCGAGCTGGCCCAGCGCATCGGCCGTTCTGTGGGCTTTCTCTCACAGGTCGAGCGCGGCGTGTCGCGCCCAACCGTGGCCGACCTCACGGCTATCAGTGAAGAACTCGGCGTCTCGACCGCTTATTTCTACAAGCTGGACAAGCCTCGCGAGCTCGACTGGGTCACTCGCCCTCACGAGCGTCGCACGCTTCACCTGGCCGGCGGCATCACCGATGTGCTGGCCTCCCCGACGATAACGGGCGCGTTCTCCATGCTCGATAGCCACCTGGAACCGGGGGCCAGCAGCGGCGAGGAGTACCTGGATGACAGCTCGGAACAAGGCTGCTTCGTGCTCGAAGGCGAGCTGACCGTCTGGCTGGATGGCGGCGAGCCGGTAACGCTGCGCGCCAGTGACAGTTTTCAGCTGCAACCCCACGCCAGTTTTCGATACGCCAACCTCACCGACAAGCCCACCCGCGTACTCTGGGTATTCAGCTGAGGGTTGCGCCCCGCTGCCTGATCAAGGTAGCGGGGCGCCTTGCTACTGAATGACCACCGGCACTGTGCGCACCGTTCCAAGCGAGGAGCGGATCGTGACCGTTGGGGCAGCGCTCGGTACCACGCCCGTGGTGGTGGTCGACAGCCGCCAGCGGCCGCTGATCGGGACTGTAGCGGTGCCCAACGTGACCAGCCCATTGGAGGTTGTAACTTGAATGGTCAACGTATTGCCGACTACCGCCGAGGAGGTCCCAGACAGGTCCCAGGTCAAGCGGTCGTTGGCGCGCGCCCGTGCCACGGCGGTGGTGACTACCAAGGTTTCTTGCGTCACCTGCGGTGTAACCTGCACGGTGACGGTGGCGGGTGCCGAGAGCGTTCCGAGCGAATCTCGGACCTGGTAGGTGAAGGTGGTGGCAAAGGCGCTGGTGACATTCTGCGGTGCGGTGTAGGTCACCACTGTGCCGTCGGTGCTGACACTGCCCTGGCCCGCTGCCGGCTGGGACAGGATGATGACGGTCAAGGGCGTACTGCCAGAGTCGTTGAGCAACACATTCAACGTCAGCGTTCCGCCTTGGCTGGCTGCAGTGTCGTTAGTGGCGACCGGTACCGGGTTCGGGGTCACGTTGACCGTGACCGTTCCAGGCTCCGAATCGAGGCCCTTGCTGTCCCTGGCGATGTAGCTGAAGGTCGCCTGCAGCGGGGCATTGGTGGCCGGTGGTGTGTAGGTCAGGCTGGTGGTGCCATTGAGCACCACCGTACCCTGGCCGGCCGCCGGTGGTACGAAGCTGCCGATGGTCAGCGGCGTGTCGTTGTCGGGATCGCTGTCATTGGCCAACACGTTGATGGTGATCGGTACGCCTGCGTTGGTGCTGACGGTATCCGCCACGGCAAGGGGTTTCTCGTTGCCGGAAGGAACCTCGACGATGCCGGTAACGGTCACCGGTTCGCTGTCCGCTCCGCCGGCAGCCGACTTGACCGTAACGCTTTCCGGTGGCTGGCTCAGATCATTGACCACCAGCGTGCCGTCTGCTGGCAGAGGACCGTATCCCTGGGCGACGAGGCCAGGATTAAGGACCTTGTCACTGGAGCTCGCGGTGATGGTCAGGCGGCGATTGGCTGGGTCGTATTGAGCCGTACTGACTTTCACCACATCGACAGGCGTGCGTGAAACCGACGTGGGTTTGCTCACGCCACCCAATTCGCTTGCTGTCAGTACCACCACTGATGGCGGCGCCGCAGAGGTGGCGAAGGTGGTGTAGAAGTAGCCGTTGTTGTCCGTCAGCAGGTTCGCGTTGGGCAGGCACGGTCCTGGTGGTGTGCCGGTCAGGATCAGGGTGGTGCGGTAGCACACTGTCGAAGCAGCCGGCGTCACTGCCTGGGTACTGCTGTTGGTACGGAACGAGTCGGCAAATACTTCGATCTGCGAGCCGTTGCTGTCACGCTGGTAGGTGATGCGCTCCACTTCCACCGGCGTCTGGGTGCGGTCATCGTAGATCTTGCCGGAGATAGCGAACAGGTTGCTGCGCAGTGTGCCCGCAGGGCCGGAGATCTCCAGGTAGTTCTGTGGGTTGCCCTCGGCATCAAGGACCGGGCTGCCGCGCACCTGGTCAGCGAGGTTCGGGTCGCCGACGAACTTCTCCTGCAGGCCGGTTTCCGGGTTGGTCTCGGTGAAGTAGCGGGTGATTTCCGTGCCGGCTTCATTGGTCAGGCTATTGGGGGCAGACGCGCTGTACAGGAACGGCCCGAGGGCTCCCTGCAAGGCCCCCGAATAGTTGAGCGTGGCGATGCCGATATCACTGGTATCGTTGATTGCCCGCCGCCCTGGCGTGGCAACGACGTACACTTTGGTACCGTACGGATGGCGCACGGTGTACATCCCCGCGGTGGGAACGGCGGCGCGGATACGGATGCGCGCGAAGTTGTGCTGTTCCCCATCGATGATCTCGCCTTCGCCGGCCACCGCTTCCAGTGCAGCAACGTACTGCTCGATGCCGAAGGTTCTGTCACCGACGCTGCCGTCAGCGGTGAACCAGAAGCTTTCACCTGGCCAGTTATTCGGGAAGATGATGGGCTCGGCGGGATTGAAGCCGCCTTCTGCAGGAATGGTGCACATGTAGCCGGGGGCAGCTGCGTTGCCCGGCGCACGGGAGCTGACTGTCTTGGACAGGCAGAGCTCCAGCTTCACATTGTTGAAGTCCTGATACCACATGGGGAACCGGCCGGTGGCGAGGGTGTAGGGCCCCGGGTCGAAACCCTGCAGCGCGGCGTTGGCACCGCCCACCATGGCGATGGACAGGCTCAGTGTGTTGAATATGAAGCGTGGCCATTTGTTCATGTTAGCTCCTGGCGCTTGATCCGAATTCGGATGGGTCACTGGACGATGACCACTTCTTCTGTATCGCTGCCGCCGTTCGCCGAAGTGACCCGAATGGTCGCCGGCGGGACGGTGCCGGCGTTGGGTGACAGGGACTTGTCGGCGCCGCCGACAAGTTCACCGATCAGCCCACCGCTCCTCCCGGCGTAGGCCGTCAGTTTTGGCGGGGTGATACGGTCGCTGGTCGAGGCCTCGATGGTCAGTCGACCGGTGCTGCGGCTGTATTCGGCGCGGCGGATGGTGACCAGATCGGTCAGTTGCACAGGCACGGTGGTGGGCACATGGAGGGTAGGGATCGCCAGATGGTTGTCGACAGTCACTTGCAGGATCGCCGGCAGCGTCGGGTTGACTATCGACTGGCCATACCAGCTTCCGGTCGAATTGGCTTCGGTCATGGTCACGGAAGTGCCCGCGCTGTCCAGGAAGCTGGCCGAACCGGGAGGCGGAGGCGCCATGGTGAAGACATCCTGATGCGCGACCACACCAGTGGCCGTGGTTCCCCTCGAGTAAGTCGCACGTTGGACCAAGGCAGGCGCAGGCAGATCCACCGCGCTGAGCTTGCCGGAAACGGAGAATGTAGTGCTGCGCGTATCGATGCCGTCAGGACCCTGGATACGCAGGTAGTTGGTATTGAAGGGGCTGCCAGTCACTTGCTCCTGCAAGTTCGGGTCGCCGATGTAGGTCTCCTGCTGGCCGGTTTCCGGGTTGGTCTCGGTATAAGGGCCATTGACACTGCGCAGGAACGGTCCGATGTCTCCCTTCAGCGCGCCGTAGTAATCGCCGGCTGGGCCGATGCCGATGTCCCGGGTCATGTTGATTGCCCGGGTGCCGCCGGTGTCGGCGAACGCTTCCGGTGTGACATTGAACACGTCGACGCCATACGGGTGGGTGACGGTGTAGACGCCGGCTGCGGGAACATCCACCCGAATCCGAATACGGGCGAAGCTCAGTTGGTGGCCGTCGGCGATCTCGCCGTTGAACGCTGCTTCGATGGCCGCGACGTAGGTCAGGTCGATGCCACTGGCGGCGTCGGTAATGGCGCCGTCCGCGGCGTACCAGAAGGTTTCATCTGGATAGTTGGTTGGGAAGACGATGGGTTGGGTGTCATCGAACTCCCCAGGGGCCGGGTTGAGGACGCACATGTAGGCAGGCGCCCCGGGCGTGGCGGCTGTGCGCGAGCTGACGGCCTTGCTCAGACACAGGTCGAGGGCGCGGCCGTGGGTGTCCTGGTACCAGGCGGCGTAACCCGTCTTGTTTCCGCTGTCGAGCGGGTAGGGGCGCTCTCCAGGGATACCCGGGTCTACGGCGTAGAGGCCTGCCTGCGCCGTCCCGCCACTCAATGACGCAAGCAGGAGCGAACTTGCCAGTAGGGTCAATCTGTTGTGCATGATTCAGTCCTCTGGAAATGACCCAGGCTGGGTGACGCAGCTCGGTCGAAGGGGGCTGAACGGCATCAGCAACGATCGTGCCTGTTTAATGCTCAATACAGTTTGGAAGTTATATCGACAGCAAAATACTTGAGTCGAAAATAGTTGAGGAGATCCCTGTTTTGGCAGTGATTCACGCCGTGTTAGTGCGGGGCAGGTGATTCAGTGGCTACTGAAGATTGCCAGTGGTTCATGCTGCAATTGTGCAGATCGAACCGCCGCCTTAATTGATTGAAAGCGGGTCCGGTAGGCGGGCAGAGAGACGCTCATTCTTGTCGAAACGGATACAAATGGGGGATTTCGCCCAGTGGTGGGGGATGTGTACTCAAGCGCCGAGTGCGGCTCTTCAAGGCTTGCGACCGTTTCACCGGTGATACGGTAGGCGATACGTTTACGATTTTTTGTAATTGATGACCGTTTTGTGACAACTAGTCGCGCGCGCGTGCATGCCGGGTTTTCATACATAATTTGAAACAAGTTCCAGGATTTGGGGTAAATAGGGGCGCGTATCTTTTCCCCTCTATTGGGTGGCAACTTCGCAACTGATTGAATTGGTGCTTTTTTTATTTTGGCGCGATATTTGCGCGCGCTAAGTTCAGCCCTGTTTGTGCTGACTTGGAGGCCCGCCCAAATGACCTGCGCACACTTACACACTCCTATCGATCTCAATCGCATACGTTGCTGGTTGAGGCGACCGCAAGGGTTGGCTTTGCTTGCCGGCGTATGGCTCGCGGGTGGCGAAATGGCCGAGGCGGCGGTGCAGTGCCAGCGCATCTTGGTGGCCAATGTCGTGGCCATGGACCAGCCGTTGATGTTCAACCGGCTCGGTGCGCATAACCCCAACGGCATGATGTATGCCCTGCGCGGGGATGTAGTAGACACCAATGGGGTGTTGATTACCCAAGGCGGCAGCGCCACACCCGGTCAAGTCACCTTGCGTCCGGACAAACGTCCGCGCCCATTGGTACTGCGGGTTGCTGCCGGGGATTGTTTGACGGTCAACCTGCAGAACCTGCTGGCTTTCCAGGCCAACCCCAATGGCCAGGGCACTGACCACGAGAATGCCGCCAATGGCGAGTTGCATGTCGACGCTCAAGTTGCCGACCGTCATGTGGGTTTCCAAGTCAACGGCTTACAGGCATTTGGATCGATCAACGATATTTCCGCCAACAGCGGCCGCAACGACAACACCTTGCTGGCGCCCGGGCAAAGCCGTAGCTACACCCTCTACGCCGAACGCGAAGGCACGTTCGCGGCGACCAGTTACGGCGCCACCTTCGGTAGCGAGGGCTCTTCGGGCAACGTCGGCAATGGCCTGTTCGCCCAGGTCGTGGTGCTGCCCAAAGGCGGGCAGGCTTATCAAAACACCGTCACCGAAGAAGAGATGCGCTTGGCCACGCGCGGTCGTACACCGGCCGGCCAGCCCATCATCGACTACCAGGCTCGCTACCCGGTGCTTGAACCCTGGATCTCGGAAGGCAAGGCCGGCAAGCCGATCCTGAGCATGGTCGACGGCAGCGAGATCATTGCCAGCAACGCAGACGCCGTGATCATGGGGCCCAATGCCGATGGCAGCTTCCCACCGACAACCTATCCCCTTGAAAGCCAGGGCAAGCGTAACCCCAGCCTGCCCAATCGCCTGGAGCCATTCCGCGATTTCGCTGCGGTGTTCCATGACCAGTCTGCAGTTGTCCAGGCGTTTCCGGGGTTCTGGGGCGACCCTGTGTTCGGCCAGATGCTTGATCCGACCCGCGACGCCTTCATGGTCAACTACGGTTCCGGTGGCATGGGCGCGGAGGTCATCGCCAACCGGGTGGGTGTCGGCCCCATGCATGATTGCTTGTCGTGCGCCTATGAAGAATTCTTCCTCAGCGCACACACCACCGGCGATATCGCGATGCAGGTGGACGTGCCGGCCAACATAGGGCTCGAGTTGCTGGCGCCTGGCCAGGTACCTCCCGCCGACAGTGTCGGTATCAAGGCCAGCATGGCGCTGTATCCGGCCGAGCCTTCCAACGTTGCCCACAGCTACCTGGGCGATGCGGTGAAGGTTCGCAATATCAGCGTGGGTTACGAGCAACACGTTTTTCATCTGCATGGTCACCAGTGGTTGTTCAACCCCAACGATGACAACTCCGACTACATGGATGCACAGGGCGTGGGCCCAGGCTCCGGTTACACCTACGAGATCGCCAATGGTGGGTCCGGCAACCGCAATCGGGTGGTCGGCGATGCGATCTATCACTGCCATTTCTACCCGCATTTCGCCCAGGGCATGTGGGCCATGTGGCGCATCCATGATGTGTTTGAAGAGGGCACGCGGCTGGCGGTAAGCCAGGCGGGCAACAACAATTTCCACACTCAGCCGTTTGCCTTGCGCAGTGGCTTGCCGGCCTCGGGTGCGCGGGCCTTGCCCGATGGCGAGATCGTCGCCGGCACGCCCATTCCGGCGGTCGTACCCCTGCCGGGCAAGGCCTTGCCGCCGATGCCGGGCAAGGTGGTGGTAATTCCCAAAATGAGTGGTGGAACGCTGGCCGAAGGCCAAGAGCCGGGTGACGATAGCCAAACGCCGGCTGCGCAGCGAGTCGTCGGTTCGCTGGCCCTGGTCGATCGCAGTGAAGCCAACCGCAACGCCGATGGCAGCCTGAAAAATCCCGGCTACCCGTTCTGGATCGGCGGCGTTGAAAGCACCGTCGGCCAGCGGCCACCGACGCCGCCGCTGGACATGCTCGATGCGCAAACGGCCACGGCCTTGAAGGGCAGCGGCAAGGCGCTGTGGGCGGCGTTGGATCCGGCCCAGGCCGGTGGTTGGGATGGCGGCCTGCCACGGCATGGCCTGGACGGCTGGGCGGCGGGCGGCGAGGCGCAGGTGACCACCAGCCTGCTGGACATGAGCAAGGGCCTGGAGCGCGCCAAGCCGGTGTATTTCCCCGAGGAGGGCACCGAGGTCGAACAGTCGGCCATGGCCTTCCACGCCACGCCATCACATGCCAGCTTCGCCGTGCTGCCCAGTGGCCAACTGCTGCCGCGCGACTTCCTCACCAACGGCGGGCCTCCCGTGGCGGGTGCGCCGTTTTTCGAGCCGTGCATGGACGACCGGCAAAAACGCCTGACCCGCAGTGCCGGAGCCGGCAATTTCAACAGTGGTGAGCGTCTCGACGCCCAGACGTTCAGCGGTGCCTCGCCGTTCAGCGCCGATCATCCGCGCATTTACAAAGGCGCCAATATCCAGTTCGACGCGGTGTTCAACAAGGTCGGCTATCACTTCCCGCAAACCCGCATCCTCACCCTGTGGGAGGATGCATGGCCGGTGATCAACAAGCAGCGCCCACCTGAGCCGTTGGTGATGCGCATGAACACCTTCGACTGCACCATGTACCAGCACACCAACCTGGTGCCTTCCGTCTACGAACTCGACGATTACCAGGTGCGTACGCCCACCGACGTCATAGGCCAGCACATCCACTTGCCCAAGTGGGACCTGACTGCCGCCGATGGCTCGGCCAATGGATGGAACTACGAGGATGGCGTGCTCTCGCCGTCTACCGTGGTCGAGCGCATCCACGCCATTCGCCGGTTCAACGCTTGCCGGGACGACGACCCACGCGAAGGTACCGGGGACTGTCCCGTGGCCAAACAGCACCCTTACTTCGGGCGATTCAATCGCGCCGACTGGCTGGGTGCGCGCACCACGATGCAACGCTGGTTCGCCGACCCTGTGCTGAACGTGCACAACATCGATCGCGGCCTGGGCAATATCTTTACCCATGACCACCTTGGCCCTTCGACCCATCAGCAAGTGGGCATGTACGCCACCGTGCTTGCCGAGCCTGCCGGTTCCAAGTGGTACCACGCCGAAACCGGCGAAGCCTTGTATAACGGCAGCGGGCGCCAGGACGGCGGGCCAACTTCCTGGCAAGCCGTGATCGAGACCGGTGATCTTAACGGTGACAACAAGAACGACAGTTACCGCGAGTTCTTCCTCGAGTTCAGCGACTTCCAGCACGCCTATGAGGCCGGTGTCTACGTCGGCGCGGGCCCCGATGGTATTCCCGATGCGCAAGCCTACCCGGCCACCGCAGACAGCTTCCGCTACGCCATCAACCCGCCAGCGCGCAAGACCGCCGGCAACCTGCTGGAGTCTGTCGTGGAAGTTGCCAGCGGCCAGTTGCTGACGTGTCCGTCGCGGCCGTGCCCGCAAGCGATCTCGGCGTCGGACCCGGGCATATTCGTCGTCAACTACCGCCATGAACCCCTGGGCTTGCGCATCTACGACCCCAACAAGGTCGCGCCAGACGGCAAGCGTGGCATGCAGGCCGATGGTTTGGCCGGTGACCTGGCCTATGCCCTGCAAAACCGCACCGACCGGGCGATCCCTGCACTCAACCTGGCCCCCAGCGCGATCACCGCCGCTACCGGCCCCACCGGCGGGGTCACGCTATTGCCCAAGCACATCAACCGGGGGGACTTACCGGGCGATCCGTTCACGCCGACGTTACGCACCTATACCGGCGACAACGTGCGCCTGCGGGTCAATGCCGGCGGCCATGAAGAGGAGCACAACCTGACGTTGCATGGGGTGAAATGGCTGCACTCGGGCAGCGGCTTCGGCAACAGCTCCAACACCGGCTGGAAGGCATCGCAAATGGTGGCGATTTCCGAGCAACTGGGCTTCATGGCCCCTGTCGCGATGATGTCCAGTGCCGCCAGCGATACCGGCGATTACCTGTATTCCATGGATGCCTCCCTGGAGGGCTACTGGAGTGGCCTGTGGGGCGTCATGCGCAACTACTCGTTGAGTCGCAGTGACCTGTTCCCGCTACCCAACAACCCCAGGCCGGTGGCCGCGCGCAACACGGTCAATTTCAATGGCGTATGCCCGCGCGTCAGCCCTAATCCAAGTGGGGTCGGCAACCGGACGACGGTGCAGCGTAACTATGAGGTCGTTGCAGCGCTGGCCAACGATATCCTCGCCAACCCGTTGGGTCTGACCCTTGGCGATCCGGCAGGTGCCGGCCAGCATGTCGGCGGCCCGCTGAACTCGCAGGGCGGCACCCTGGTGTACAACCCGAGGCCGGTAACTGTGCCGCAGGTGACGATCTTCGACCCTGAAGATGGCGAGACATTCACCATTGGCGGGCAGTCCGGCCCATTGCACGACCCGACTGCCATCTTGTATGTGCGCAAGGCTGATCTGGACCCGGTCACCGGCAAGCTCAAACCCGGGGTGCCCGTCGAGCCGCTGGTACTGCGCGCCGCCGCCGGCGATTGCATCAACATCACCCTGGAGAATCGCCTGCCCTTGATGATGCCGGACCTGCCGAACTACGCGGTGATGCAAGGCACGGTCAAGCGTGACCGTGCCGCTGCGCAAGGCTCGACCACCTTCAACAACAACCTGATGCGCCCCTCCAGCCACATTGGCCTGCACGCCCAGTTGCTGACCTACGACGTGAGCAAGTCGGATGGTTTCAACGTCGGCAGCAACCCGGTCCAGACGGTGGCACCACGGGTAGGCAATACGGGGGCTTGGCCAAGCCGGACCTATCAGTACTACGCCGGGCACCTGGAGCGCGCCGGTCAGCCGGTGGCGTCTCAATTGGGGCGCAACGTCGACGTGATCGAGGCGACCCCCATCGAGTTCGGTGGCCTCAACCTGATGCCGGCCGACCCGATCAAGCAACCGCAAAAAGGCCTGGTGGCGGCCATGTCGGTGATGCCGGCGGGTGCCACCTGGCAGGAGGATGCCGCTTCCAGGGCGTCGGCTACGGTGCAGGCGCCGGGCGCGAGCCTGTATCGCGACTTCATCATGGTCTGGCAGAAGTCCCTGAACATGCGTTGGGCCAACGGCTTGCCGGTGGAGAACATGTCGTCCGAAGGGCCGGGCATTCCCAACGACCCGAAAGACAACTCGGACATGGCCATCAACTACAAGAGCGAGCCCCTGTGGTACCGATTCGCCCGAGCGCCTAACGCGCCGTTCGGCCAGGCGGGTGGCAATGGCCTGGGCGCAGTCACGAACGCCCACATGGCCTACAGCAATGCCCTGGTCGGTGGTGACCCGGTAACGCCGATACTGCGCGTCAAGCCGGGGCAGCCGTTCCGCACCCACGTGCTGATGCCTTCGGGAGGGAGCCGTGGAGCGACCTTCCAGCTCGACGGGCATGTCTGGGCGTTCAACCCGTTTCAGGCTGAAAGGGTGGACCTCTGGGGCTACCCGATGAAAGACGCGGGTATCGGTTCGGTTCGATTCGGCTACAACCCCATGGCCATGTACATCGGCGCCCAGGAAAGCGTACTGCCAGCAGCGCATTTCAGCTTCATGTTCCCCAGTGCCGGTGGTGCCAACGCGGTACCTGGCGATTACCTGTACCGGGACTATGCGGCCTTCGGCAATCTGGGCGGCATGTGGGGGCTGTTGCGGGTCAGTGACGAGCCTGCGTCAACCACCGCGCAATGACAGATGCTGTTTATTACGCTCTGTACGAAAAGTTTTGTGGGAGCGGGCTTGCCCCGCGATGGAGTGCGAAGCGCTCCTGTACCTGATATCAAATAGTGTCAAAGACGCCGCGAATTCAGGCTTTGCTGCCGCGTTGCGGCAGATCGCGGGGCAAGCCCGCTCCCACAGCGAGGGATGACCATACTTTTCGTACAAAACCTAGCACCTCTCGGGCTGCCGATCATCGAGTGCGCCGACGCAGACCAAGCGTTGGCGGTGCTGGAGCGGGCCTCTGGAATCGTGCTTGTCGTAACGGACGTTTGGATGCCAGGTAGCATGGACGGCGTGGCGTTGGCGAAAATCATCTGGTCGCGATGGCCATCCATTGCAGTGCTCATTACATCTGGGAATTGCTTGCTCGCGTCGAACATGTTGCCAACCCACGCGGCTTTCGTTCCCAAGCCTTGGTCTGTTGGCGGGCTGCTGCAAACGGCTAATAGGCTCCTGCATTGCTGAGCCGGACAGAATCGACATCGATTTCAAGTCTCAGCCCAGCAGCCCAAGGGTGTGCATTTCTGAAGACTGCCAAGTAACGGCAATGCCTGTCGTGCTTCATCCCTTGGGCTAGTTTGCTGAAAACAGAGCAGAGCGCGACTGGACTCAGTCCGTCGTCTGCTCCGCTGTGGTATCAGCGGCAGCGGCCGGGGCATCTGCTTTTGACTTCGCACGATTGCGTCGGCCCTGGCTGCGTTGCCGCGAAGCTTGTTGCTTGGCGTGCAGCGCCTGAGCGGCGGTTACAGTGCCAGATGCTTGACCACTCAAGTCCAAGCGCGGCGCACCCTCCACCATGCTTGCCCAGTAGCGGGTTCCCCGACACCAGGTAGAGATGCCCAGCTTAAGCTGTTCGGGGGTCAAGCCGAGCAGCTCCAGGTGTTGCTCGGCATCCTTGAAGATACCCTCCTTGAGCGGCACCTTGGGGGCCGGATTGACAGGGAAGGCCAATGGAAAATGCTTCTGCAACGGCCAGATCGCTGCCACCGCCGGGTCCAGGTCGCGAGGCTTCGCCTGCGGGGGAGATTTGCGCTTGGGGTGTTTCGCGCTATCGGCCTTTACCTGCTCTTTTTCTGCCCTGAGGCGGTCACGTAGCTCAGCTAGTTGTTCAAAACCCATCGTTTAATTCACTGCTTCGAAGTTGATTGCGTGGCGTAAGGATATGCCATTCAGCGCTTGAGAGCAGCTGAAACAGGATGAATCGCCACTGTTTTCGTGAGCGCGAGAATGAGTTGATCTCATCAATGGGTAGGGGAGAGTGGCGTTGACGGCGTACGCGCTGGCGTCTGCGCCTGAATGAAGAAGGAAGATGAATGAGGTAAACGCTACCCTTCAGGTGTAAACCACTATTACTATCGAATCACGCCTTCCATGATCGGCAGGCGTATTGGCGCCACCGATGTGTGCTGACACCCCGCTCGGGCTGCGAGGGGTGCTGATGGCAGTTGCTATGGACGGCGCCGAGTCAAAAGCCCTCTTGTCGAAAAGTTGATTTCATGCACGAAAAAAACGCCGTACTGATTCTTGAAGCCCCTTGGAACATCTATGAAGGGGATATCAACCGCAGCTCGGTCGAGCCCTTTTTTCAAGGTCTGGCCAAACAATCCAATGATGTCGAAATTCTGCACTCACGCTTCTACGATGTGAGCAGCTTCAGGTTGGCATTCGCTGCGCTGAGCAAGCATAAGTACAAAAATGCCATCGTCTATGTCGCTGGCCATGGCGACGGCCAGCGCGTGGGAGGCGCCAAGATCATCGACATCATGGTCGAGTGCAGCCTAAAGTCAGTGGCAGCCAATATCACCGGGGTGGTTTTGGGCTCGTGCTTCTCCGCTGGCACCGCCAAACGCTCGCAGGCTGACACGATCAATTTCATGGTCCAGGAATCGAACATTGCCTGGGTGGCCGCCTACAACTGCGCCGCGTACTGGCATGAAAGCACCATCATCGACCTGTCCATCATCCGCCAGATGATTCGCGCCAAAGAGTCGGATTTCCAGGATCGCAGTGACATCAGCGAGCAACTGGCGATGGGCATTGAATGTTTCAGCCCTCACTTTGCCGTGGGCAGCAATGGTAAGCCTGGTAATGAGCGGGAGTTAATCAGCCTCAAGCAAGGCATCTCATTCTTCTCTCAACCGCGGGGCCAGGGTAATCGCTCACGCTGTGTCACCTCCGAAGTCTGGAGTATGTGGGAGGGTCTGCAGCTGGAGCATGTAGATGAGCTGGAAAGAGGCTGACTGATGGTAGGTCGACGCGGCCTTCTAGCCGCGCTTGGCCAATTCTGTTTCGAGCATCTGAAGAAACACCTTAACCCGCGCGGGCACATATCGGCGCGATGGGGTGACGGCCCATACCGAGAGCTGTTCCATACCCGCATCCGACAACGCAATTTCGATCAACGAACCGTCTCTGAGCTGAGGCAGGACATCCCAGTAAGCCAACATCGCTATGCCAAGGCCTTGGAGGGCTGCGTCTCGCACCGCACCGACACTACTGGTACTCACTCGGCCTTCCATGCGCCGTCGAACGATGTCTGCGTTTACCACGAACGGCCATTTCGGAACAGCTTGCAGGACGATGCACTGGTGCTGCTGTAGTTCCAGCAGTGTGGAAGGTTTGCCGTGCTTATCCAGGTACTTCGGAGCGGCGCACAACACGCGAGGATTGGGGGCGACCCGCCTGGCAACCAAATCGGAATCGGGCAGCGGCGCGATCCGCAGCGCCAAGTCAAAACCGCGTCCGACGATATCAACCACCGAGTCTGAAACATCCAGCTCAACGCGCAGCCCAGGATACTGCTGGAGCAATCGCTCAAGTATCGCTAGAACAATGGACTGGCCGAAGACGCTTGGCGCCGTCAGCCGCAATACTCCGGTGACCTGGCTCGAAGCAGGCTTTAGGTGTGCAAGCGCACTTTCCTCGGCCTCTATCATCGTGTGGGCGTATGGAAGAAAAGCTTCGCCTTCTGCGGTGAGCGAGACCGACCGCGTAGTGCGGTGAAACAACCGAACCCCTAGCTCTTCCTCCAGCGCAGCTACTCGCCGGGAAACCTGCATCGGTGCCACGTCCAGCTGCCGGGAAGCCGCTGACAGACTGCCTGCTGCGACCACCGAAAGAAACACTCGAACGTCCGCTACCAACATCATTACATCCTATTTTGTTATACCGGTTTCACAGTTGAACGGCTTGGTCAGGGTACAGACGCACCGTAGCATTCGCAATTATAGGTAAGTAAGTACCCATCTTGAGAGTGACGAGGTCTAGCATGCCCGATTCGAATCCCGCTATTTTAACGCCTTACGATATTAATCGGCTTGAACTACCCAATCGCTTGGCAGTCGCTCCGATGACGCGTGTGAGTGCCACCCCGTCAGGCCTGGCTACCGATGCAATGGCTCGATACTACGAGCGCTTCGCCCAAGGCGGGTTCGGTTTGATCATCACTGAGGGTATTTACACCGACCAGCAATTTTCCCAAGGCTACCCCTTCCAGCCGGGCATTACCGACTATGAACAGGCTCTCGCCTGGCGTGCGGTGACGGATCGAATTCATGCTCATCAAGGCGCCGTCTTTGCTCAGGTCATGCATGCAGGTGCCCTGAGTCAAGGTAACCGCTTTAGCGGCCAAACCGCTGCCCCCTCTGCGGTTCGGCCCAAAGGGGAGCAAATGGGTTTTTACTATGGAGAAGGCCTGTACCCTGTTCCTAAGGCGATGACTGATGAAGACATCGCTGACGCCATCGCAGGGTTCGCCCAGGCGGCAATACGATCAGTTGCCGAGGCGGGTTTCGATGGCATTGAAATCCATGGCGCAAACGGCTACCTGCTTGACCAGTTTCTTACGGATTACGCCAATAATCGTCATGATCGTTGGGGGGGGTAGTACGCAGCAGCGGATGAGGATGATCCTTGAAGTCGTCAAAGCGGTCAGGCAAGCGGTGCAGAATTTCCCGGTTGGGATACGAATCTCTCAAGGCAAGGTCAACGACTTCGTGCACAAATGGGAAGGCGGCGAGCAGGATGCCGAGATTATCTTTGGTCTGCTGGAAGACGCTGGCGTCGACTTTATCCACGTGACCGAGTTCGAGGCCTGGAAACCGGCATTTGCTACCAGCAGTGCCAGCTTGGTCGCATTGGCGCGTCGATACGCGCCTAGAACGGCGCTTATCGCAAATGGCGGTCTGCACGAGATGGCGCATGCTGAGTCGATGCTCGCTGCGGGCGCCGACATCATCGCCGTGGGGAAAGCAGCACTGGCAAATCCCGACTTCCCGAGCCTGCTGTGTGCCGGCAAACCTGTCGCTCCATTCGACGCCTCAATCCTTGCACCCATCGCCAATATCAAAGAGCAGGAGCTGGCGCTTTGAGCAACTAGCCTGGTGTGCTTCGGCGCAGATCTCCGATCATCGCGTTTTTGCAATCACCCCCGTCATGTATTGATTGAGGTCGCGAAAATCCTTAACGCTCCAGGCGTGCGGCGGAATCTTCACGCCGTTCTCCTGCAAGGTCTTTGGGATCAAGTTTCCATTTGGGCGCAGTATCACCGACGCTACAATAACGCCTGGATAATCGCTCAGCCGTTTCTTGAAAGCAGCCGTTGTAAGGTCAGGTGTTGGTGGGTCGCTTTTATTGGCCAGCGCCCCGGTCCCCTTGATATCGGCGCCGTGGCACACGGCACACCGCTGTATGTAGAGATTTTTGCCATTGGCAGTCTCTGCGAGCGCGTGGGGTGTTTGTGCGAGTGAGAAAACCCCTAGTAAAACGAAGAGCGATCTTCTAAATTTAAGTTGGCATTGTTGCTGAAACAGGTTATCCAACATCCCGGTGGGTTCCGACATTCTTTCTTCCTTGGGTGTCAGCGCAGGGCAGGGCAGCCTACTTGCCGCTGTGGCCCCGGGGATGTTATCAGCTCCTGCCAGACTCGTTTTCCCTGCGCGCGCCGCGTAGCGGCTTCGAATACACCGCGTCGCTAAATCAACTCTTTATGTCCCTTTCGCGAAAGTTACGAAATACATGAACTAAGTATTTGTCCTCAGCGATTCTTCCCGCTGCACGGCATCACCAGAATAGCCGCCCTCAATTTGAACCGTCAGCCTGACGCGATGACCACAAAGTTGGCCACGGCGGCTGTCGGCCTTGCATGCGCCCGTTGCTTAGGGCTGATGTAACCCATACCGAATGCTAGGAAAGGAAAGTGTCATGGGAATGACCAGGCGTAAATTTTTGATCGGCGGTGGCGTCGTGGCGGCTGCAGCGGGTGCGGGGATCCTGACCCCTATGCTGACGCGCGAGGGTCGCTTGATCCCCGGCAAACCACGGTTTGGCTTTGTAGAAGGCACCGAGGGAACGTTGCCCAAGCAAGCAGACGTGGTCGTCGTCGGCGCTGGCATTCTCGGTCTCATGACCGCGATCAACCTTGTCGAGCGTGGCCTGTCGGTCGTCGTCGTTGAAAAAGGTGAGATTGCCGGCGAGCAGTCCTGCCGGTTCTATGGCCAGGTCATGACCTACAAGATGCCGGATGCGACCTTCCAGTTGCACCACCTTGGCAAGCAACGCTGGCGCGAGATGAATGCCAAGGTCGGTGCTGACACCAGCTACCGCACTCAAGGCCGTGTCGAAGTGCCTTTCGACGAAGAAGACCTGGAAGGCGTCAGAAAGTGGATCGACCTCAAAACCCGTGAGGTTGGCTCGGACATCCCCTTCAAGACCCGCATGATTCAAGGCACTGAACTTGAGCAGCGCCTGCGCGGCGCTTCGTCCAGCTGGAAGATCGCAGGCTTCGAGGAAGACTCGGGCAGCCTGGACGCCGAGCGTGCCTCGTACGTCATGGCCGACTACGCCAAGAAAATGGGCGTGCGCATCTACACCCACTGCGCCGCGAGGGGGCTGGAAACCCAAGCAGGTGTCATCTCCGACGTGGTGACAGAGAAGGGCGCCATCAAGACTTCTCGCGTCGTCGTGGCCGGTGGTGCCTGGTCCAGGCTGTTCATGCAGAACCTGGGGGTCGATGTGCCGACCTTGCCGGCCTACCAGTCCCAGCAGATCATCAGCGCTGCACCTCGTGCACCTGGCGGTAACGTGGCGTTGCCTGGGAACATCTACTTCCGCGAGCAGGCTGACGGCACCTACGCCACCTCGCCGCGCGTTGTGGTTGCGCCGGTGGTCAAAGAGTCGTTCATGTATGGCTACAAATACCTGCCACTGCTGGCCATCCCTGACTTCCCGGTTCACGTCGCGCTCAACAAGCAGTTGATCGATTCGTTCCTTCAGCCAACCAGCTGGAAACTGGATGAAGTGTCGCCGTTCGAGAAAAACAGGCTGATGACGGCGGCCCCTGATCTTCCAGAGCTCAATGCATCGCTGGCAAAACTCAAGGTCGAGTTCCCAGCCTTCAGCGAGTCGAAACTGATCGATCAGTGGAGCGGCGCCATGGCGATCGCCCCGGACGAGAACCCGATCATTTCGACGGTCAAAGAGTATTCTGGCCTGGTCATCAATACCGCGACCGGTTGGGGCATGACAGAAAGCCCGGTGTCTTCCGAGTTGACGGCCGACCTGCTGCTGGGCAAAGCCCCGGTGCTGGACCCAACACCGTTTAGCCTGTATCGATTCTAAACCCCGTTACGACAATGGAATGACCGTGCACGCCTCGTCGAGGCGTGCACATCACCCGTGGTAATCAATTAGGAGAAACACATGAAGGTCGCTTTCAAGACCGTTGCTGCATTGGCCCTGACAATTGCTGGTGCCGGGAGCGTTCATGCACAGGATGTTGTGCGCCATAGCGCAGGCAGTTTCCCCATTTCGGCAGCTGTGGAAGTTCCTGCAGGCAAGACCGTCGTTTATCTGAGCGGCTCTGTTCCGTCGGCTATCCACCCTGAGGCAGCCAAGGATTCGCTGGAATCCTACGGTGATACCAAAGCACAAACCATCAATGTGCTCGAGAACATCCAGAAGCAGCTCAAAGACCTCGGTCTGGGCCTGAAGGATGTGGTGAAGATGCAGGTGTTCCTGGTAGGCGGCCCGGAGAACGGCGGCAAGATGGACTTCGACGGCTTCATGGCCGGCTACACCCAGTTCTTCGGCCCAGACGCCAAGCAGCCAGTTCTGCCTGCACGTTCCGCGTTCCAGATCGCAGGCTTGGCTCACCCAGCCTGGCGCGTAGAGATCGAAGTCACCGCAGTTCGTCCCTGAAAGGGATGCCTGCTGAAAGCAGGCGCGGCCTAGCCACGCCTGCCTGCGTACCTTGCCTCAGCGGGGGTTGACCACCGCGGCCGAGGTACGTAGCACCAGCAGGGCGCCCAAGGCGATGACCAGCGACAACAGGTACAGCGCCAGGCTGGCGCTTTGCGTGTTATCACGCATCCAGCCGATGAGGTAGGGCGCGACGAACGCCGCAACGCTGCCCAGCGAGCTGATCAGCGCCAGCCCCGGCGCCAGTATCGGCCCGGCCAGGTAGGCCGGTGGCAATTGCCAGAACATCGGCAGCGCGCTGCTGGCGCCCATGCCGGCAATGGCCAGCCCGGCCATGACCAGTAGCGGTGACTGCGGCTGCAGGCCGGTCAGGGTCAAGCCCAGCGCGCACATCAGAATCGGCACGCACAGGTGCCAGCGCCGCTCCTTGCGGTGGTCGGACGAGCGCCCCACGGCAATCATGAACACGCACCCCGCCAGATAAGGCACGGCACTGAGCAGGCCGACCTGGCTATCGTGGGCAATGCCCGAGCCGTGGATCAGCGCCGGCATCCAGAACGCCAGGGTGTTGACCGCCAGCATGACCGCGAAATAGATCGCCACCAGCAGCCAGACCTGGCCATTGGTGAAGATGCCGCGCCAGGAACTGATCTGTTTGCGCGCTTCTTCGCCGGCCAGCGTTTGCCGCAGGGCGTGCTTCTGCTCGTCGCTGAGCCAGCGCGCGTCTTCGATCCGGTCGTCCAGCCGTGCCAGTATCACCAGCCCCAGGGCCACGACCGGCAGGCCTTCGATCAGGAACATCCACTGCCAGCCGCGCAGCCCGGCGGTGCCTTGCATGTGTTCGAGGATCCAGCCCGACACCGGGCCGCCGACCACGCCAGCCATGGGTACGGCCAGGGTGAACAGGGCGGTGATCGACGCCCTGCGCCCGGCTGGGAACCAGCGGTAGAGGTAGACCAGAATCCCTGGGAAGAAACCAGCTTCGGCCACGCCCAGGCCGAACCGCAGGGCGTAGAACCCATGCGCGCTGTCAATCAGCAGCATGGCGCTGGAGAGCAACCCCCAGGTCACCATCATCAGGGCGATCCAGCGCCGTGGGCCGAGTTTGTCGAGCACCAGGTTGGCCGGTACGCCGAACATCGCGTAGGCCACGAAGAACAGCCCGGCACCCAGGCCATACACGGTGTCGGAGAATTGCAGGTCGTTGCTCATCTGCAGCTTGGCGAAGCCGATGTTGATGCGGTCCAGGTGGGCGAATACGTAGCTGACCAGCAGCAGCGGCATGATTCGCCAGCTGACCTGGCGGTGGGTACTGGCAATGCTCTGCGCGTGGTGCAGAGACGCGAGGGTCTGGCTCATGAAATGACCTCGAAGGGCAGGTGTAAGGGGGTTCACCAGAGTTTCAGGGTGTAGCTGACGATCAGCCGGTTCTCGTCCATGTCGCTGGCGTAGCTGGAGCGGTAGGCCGCGTTGCGCCAACGCACGCCCAAGCCCTGGAAGTAGCCGGCCTGGATGACGTAGGCGAGGTCGGTGTCGCGCTCCCACTCACGGCCGTCGGCAGCGCTGGTGCGGATCTCGTCGCCGCGCACATAGCGGGTCATGAAGGTCAGCCCGGGTAGCCCGAGGGCGGCGAAGTTGTAGTCATAGCGAGCCTGCCAGGACACCTCGCCGGCGTTGGTGAAGGTGCCGATCGTGACCAGGTTGGCGGTGTAGGGCGGGGTGTAGCCGTTCAGGGTGGGGAAGGCGTCGTTGCCGTACATGCGCTGGTAGCCCACGCCGAACTTGTGCGCGCCCACGCTGAGGGTGCTCATCATGTTGAAATTGCGGTTGTCGACGCTGCCGGCCTTGGCGGTGCCGGCGCTGTTGCTGTCGAAGTAACGCAGGTCGCTGAGCAGCGACATCCCCGACGCCAATGGCAGCGTGTGCACCAGGCCGTAGAAGTCTTGCCGGTAGACGTCGTGCAGTTCGCCGCGAAAGACGCTGGCGATCAAGCCGTGGCCCACGTCGTAGCTGGCCCCCAGTACGTCGAAGGCGCCGCTGTCGAAATCGGCGCTGCGCCCGGCCAGGTACATGCGGTCGCTGCCCGACGACTCACGGGTACGTGAGCGCCAGAGTTGCCCGGCGGTCAAGGTCAGCCGTTCGATGTCCTGCGACTGCAGCAGCGCGCCGTCGAACGTCTGTGGCATCAGGCGCATGTCATCACGAAAGACCACGGGCAGGGTTGGGGTCAGGATGCCGACATCGAGGCGGGTCTTTGACACCCGCAGCTTGCCGGTGACCCCCATGTGGCTGAAGTTGTCCACCGGCCTGCCTGATTGCGAGCCGAAAGGCAGCGTGCCGTCGCCGCTGCGGCCACGTCCCGAGTCGAGCTTGACCCCCAGCAGGCCGAGATAGTCCACGCCGAACCCGACAGGCCCTTCGGTGAAGCCCGATTGCATGCGCAGCATGAAGGCTTGCGACCAGTTGCCGACTTGCGAGGCCTTGGCACCACTCTGGCGAAAATCGCGGTTCTGGTAGAAATTGCGCAGCTCCAGGCTGCCCTGGCTGTCGCCAACGAAGTCGGCGCGGGCTGGCAGTGGCAAGGCCAATGCTGCCAGCAGCGCCAGGCGCAGGCAGGTGATACCCCGTTCAGGCTTGAACATGTGATGTCCCTTTTATTGTTGTTATGGACGGCTGCCGGCGCTGGCTTCAGCCGACCTTGCGGCTGGCGTGCAGGCGTTCGGCATCGGCACGTTTCTTCAGGTAGATGCGGGTGGCGACGGCAGGCGCGTCACTGGCTACGGAGATTTCGTAGTGGTGGTCGTCGCGGTCGTCGAGCGCGGCTTCCAGTGCCCCGAGGCCCTCGACGTCTTCGTTGAAGGCGGCGAACAGCTGCTCGTGCATGTACTCGCCCAGGGCTTCATCGTGCTGGGCGAAGTCGCGGCCATGGACGATGAAGTAGTGCAGGCTGTTGGCGGTTTCCGGGGTCAGGATGTGCGCGGTACGAATGTGAAACTGCTGGCGTTGTTCCACCGGTTGCGCACTGTCGTAGAAGGCCACGCTGACCCGGTGCAGGGCCGGGGAGAGAAACTCCGAGGTGGCAATGCGTGCTGCACTGGCGCAGCCTTCCAGGCCTGTGGTCTTGCCCCAGACCGGCGACAGGGTGGTGGGTACCACTTCGCGGATCAGGGTGTAGTGGCCTTCCTTGAGGTCCAGTTTGTACGGTGCGCTGGCGTAGTCCGGAGTGCCGATGGTGTTGGCGTGGAGGAAGCTCAGGTGGGTCAGGTCCATGAGGTTTTCATGCAGGCTGACGTAGTTGCCCGGGTGATGGAAGTACCCGGAGGTACAGGCCCAGGCCGGGTCGTCGATCCACGCCTGATGGGGGATCTGCGCCGCATCGGCAAGGGCTTCCTCGCCCAGCCAGATCCACAGCAACGGCCCCTGGCGCACCAGGGGATAGCGGCGTACGCCAATGCCACGCGGGCAGTTTTTCTGGGAGGGCACCTCGGTCAGGTCGCCGGAGGCGTCGTAGCGGAAGCCGTGGTAGCCACAGACGATGGTGTCGCCTTGCAGATGGCTGCGCGAAAGGGGGAAGGAGCGGTGCGCGCAGCGGTCTTCCAGGGCGACCGGTTCGCCGGCTTGAGTGCGGTACATCACCACGCGCCGGTCGAGCAGGCGCCGGGCCAACAGGTGCCGGCCGACTTCATCGTCAAAGGCGGCGACGTACCACTCGTTGTAGATGAACGGGGTTTCGCGGTTGGCCATCGGTTCGCTGGCCTTGCGGGCATGGGCGATGAGGTTGCTGGTTGGCAGTGACATGTTTGGAGGCTCCTTAAAGCAGGGTGAGGCGGTTCAGAGGTCCAGCACCAGGGTGTCGCCGAGGGCGCGCGAGACACAGATCATCAGGCTGCGGCCTTCGGCCTTGTCGGCGTCCGAGAGGATCAGGTCGCGGTGGTCCGGTACGCCTGCGCAAATGCGGGTTTCGCAACTGCCGCAAATGCCCGCCCGGCACGAAAACGGCAGCTCGATGCCGTGGGCCTCAAGGGCTTCGAGGATGCTTTGCTCGGGCGCGACCCAGAGGCTGCGGTCGCTACGGTTCAGGTGCACGGTGAAGCCGCTGTCGCCCTCGGTGCTGGTCGGCGCGGCGCTGAAGCGCTCGATGTGCAGGCGTTCAGCGCGTGGCCCGGCAGCGGCTTGCAGGGCGTCGAGCATCGGCGCCGGCCCGCAGGCGTACAGGTGCTCGTCGTCGTGCAGGGTGTCGAGCAGCCCAGCGTTGTCCAGATGGCCGCCCGCTTCGTCGTTGAAGTGCAGGTGCACCCGGGCAGGGTCGAGTTCGCGCAGGGTTTCGTAGAACGCGGCGCGCTGGCGATTGCGCGCGCTGTACACCAACCGCCAGTCTTTGTCGTGCGCCTGGCACCAGCGCAGCATCGCCAGTATCGGCGTAATGCCGATGCCGCCCGCCACCAGGCAGTAACGCTGCAGGCTTTCATCCAGCGCGAAGTGGTTGCGCGGAAGGCTGCAGGCGAGGGTGTCGCCCAGGCGCAGTTGCTGGTGCAAAAAGCGCGACCCGCCACGGCTGTCTGGCGCCAGGCCCACGCCGATCAGGTAGCGGTCGCGTTCATGCGGGGCGTTGAGCAGTGAGTAATGGCGTGGCAGGTCGCCGGCGACGAGGATTTCCAGGTGCGCACCCGCGCTGAAGGGGGGGAGTGCCCGGCCATCGGCGGCACGCAGTTCGATCAGTACGACGCCCTTGGCTTCGGCGGCGTAGCGCGTGACGCGCAGGGCGAGGGGGTGGAGGTCCATGGGTGTTTCCGGTCATTGTCGTTGTCGGGCCAGCTTACGGGCGCGTGCCTGGCAGGGCTGTCACCCGTGAGGTGGACAAGGGCAATGATTGGCGGCAGACTGATAGTTAATAGGTTAACTATTTATCGGGCGTTGCTTACCCGATCCAAAAACAATAAATAGCCGAGTGCCGCCATGATTCGTCTCAGCACCCCACAGGCATCGACCTTGCCCGCGCAAATCCGCCCGTTCAGCGACTTGACCTGCACGTTGGGCACGCCCGGTTTTCCCGGCGCGTTGCTGGATTGCCTGGGCCAATGGGCGGCGTGTGAGCATTTCTCTGTGTTGCGCATGGATGGCGCCCGGCCGCAGCTACTGGCGGCCGGCACGCGCCATGCGGATGCTAACTTGGTGCTGCGCTGCGGCCAGGCGTATATCGAGCACTACCATCGCTATGACCCCCTGTTCGAACCCTTGAAGGAAGCGCCTGGGCAAGTCGGCCACTTGCTAGCCCAGGACATCCGTCATGGCCCTTACCGCGAGGCGATCTACCAGCGCAACGGCATGATCGAGCGCTTGTCCAGCGTGTACCTGGACGAGCAGGCACGCCCGGTGCAGTTCAACCTGTATCGGCATCACGACCAGGGTTTTTTCAACGACCATGAACTGCAGATGTGCGAAGCGCTCAGCCCGGCGTTGTTGCAACTCTTGCGTGGGCACCTGGCGTTGAAAGGTTTGAACCCTGTGAAGGATCCTCAGCAGCAGTTGCTTCAGCGCTGCCCCGAGCTCACCACGCAAGAGTTGAACATCTGTGCCCGCCTGCTGCAGGGCATGACCCACGCGGGTATCGCCGCAGACTTGGGCATTAAAGAGAGCACCGTGAAAACCTACCGTAACCGGGCGTTCGACCGGCTTGGCATTCACTTTCGCAGTCAGCTGTTTGCCTTGTTCTCGGGGTAGGGGTAGGGCGCCGGGCTGGCCTGACCAACCAGAATGTCCTCAAAAAACGCCCCGACCGGCTCCGTGGGGTGGCACAGCTGAATCTCCAGCACCCAGACCATCTCGCTCGGCACGATGTCCAGGTCGGCCAGTTTGTCCTGCCCGAACAGGGCATGGGGGAAGTCGGCGATGCGATGCCCGGCCAGGTTGCGCTCCAACTGCCAGCCTTTGGCGAGGGCGCTGCGTTCGGCGACGTCGTACAGCTCACGGCCGGTCAGCCCCGCGCACCAGGCTTGGCGCGTTTCTTCGAACACCTCGTGCAGGGCCTTGACGCAGGCGTGGTACAGCGGGTGCTCGCCAAACACGAAGGTGTCGCCATAGTCGCCTTCATAGCCATCCCACACCGGGCCAAGGTCGACCACTGCAATATCGCTGGCGCGCAGTTGGCGTTGCGGGTCGATGCCTTGGCGAGGGGTACGTACGGTGTCGTCGCCAAAGCGGATATAGGTTGGGTGCCAGGTGTGCGATGCGCCCATCGCCTGCAGCGTTTGGCTTGCCATCTGCAACGCTTCGGCGGTGGTCATGCCGACCCTTAGTTGGCTGGCGATGGCCGCCAGGGCCCGTACTGACTGCTCGCGGGCGGCGAGCATGCCGTCCAGCGAGTAGCGCGGGCCGACTCTTTCCAGCACCGGGTCCAGCCCTTCGAGCATTGAGGCAGCCGGCAGCGATGCGCCGCTGGCAACGAACGCCTCGGCGACAAAACGATGAGCCTGCGCGCCCGCAGCCAGGCACAGCTCGCGGGCCTGGCTGATCATCGCGCTGTTGCCGCAGGCATAGACCTGGGTATCGGCCCAGCGGTGGGCATGTGTCAGCGCAACCTGCTGCACGCGGGCTTGGGCAGACAGTACTCGGTGCCAGCGAAAGTGTGGATGGGCAAGGCTGGCCTGGTCCAGGAACGCGCCGTCATAAAAATCGGCCGGCGATGAGCCGCCCCAATACAGCGTGACCGGGGCAGTGCCAGACAGGGCCGTCAGCAATAACGGCTTGATGCCGGCATAGCCGGTGCCGGTGGCGAACAGCACGACCGGGCGTTCACCTTCGTGCTGCCAGGTGCAGGCGCCCACTGGCCCTTCGAGTTGCAGCGCGTCACCTACCTGCAGGGCGGGCAGGACGCAGTCGGTAAACAGCCCGCCGCTGACCTTGCGCATATGAAACACCAAGCGCCCCTGGTCTTGCGCTGGCAGGTTGGCGATGGAGAAACAGCGGCTGTCGCCATTGTCGAGGCAGAACCTGAGGTACTGACCGGCGCGTACCTCGACAGGTTGGGTGGGCTGCAGCACCAGCTCTGTGATATCGACGCTCAGGGCGCGTTGGCTCAGGACATGGGCGGTGATTTCCAGCGTTGGCGTGTCCAGTGACCAGCCGGGGATTTCCAGGCGCATATCGCTGCAGGCATGGCTTTGGCACAGCAGCATCTCGTTGGCGGCCAGTGGGTAGCAAGGGGCGGGCATGTCTTCGCTGCGCTGCTTGTCCCGGTACTGGCCCGACACCACCTTGACCTTGCAAGACCCGCAGGCGCCACGGCGACACGAGAAGGGCACCGACAGGCCGCTGGCGAGCATGGCATCGAGCAGCAAGCCTTCTGCGGCTTCAACGCGCTTGCCCGAGGGCGACAGTTCAATGACATGGCGGTTTTGCATATACACCTCAGGGCTGAATGGGGGCTAGAGAGGCCTGATTGTTGCGTTAGACTAGGACCATAAAAACCTCCAGTTCTGGATAATTCACATGGTCCAGCTTCGCAAATGGCGGCCGCTGCTAAAGCTCGACGGGGCTCAGCCGCAGGCGTCTTACCGAAAAATCGTCGAGGGCCTGGTGACTGCAATCGTCGAGGGCCGCCTGCGCCCCGGCACGTTGCTGCCCGGCACCCGGGAAATGGCGCAACTGCTCGATGTCAATCGCAAGACGGTGATCCTCGCTTACGAAGAGGCGGTCACCAAAGGCTGGCTGGAGAGCGTGCAGCGCCGGGGCACCTTCGTCAGTACCCGGCTCGCGGCGGGCACGCTGCCCGCCCACAGCGCGCTGCCGCCGTTTGCCCTGGCGCTGAACGAGGCGCCTGCAGTTCCCTACTTCACCAACAGCGAGCAGGTGACCGCGCTGCAACATCGGCCGGGCGCGCTGTTTTTCGATAACGGCGCCTGTGACCACCGCCTGCTGCCCCAGGCTGTGCTGCACCGCTATTACCGCAAGGCCTTGCGCACCAGTTTCACCACCAACACCGTGCGCCATGGCTGCGAAAGCAGCAGCCAGTACCTGCGCAGTGCACTGGCCGACATGCTGCGCCACAACCGCAGCCTGAACGTGGGGCCCGAGCATATCTGCCTGACTCAAGGCGTGCAGATGTCGCTGTACCTGACGGCCAGCGCCTTGCTCAAACCGGGTGATGTGGTGCTGGTTGAGCGCCTGAGCTACCCGCCGGCGTGGGAGATTTTCCGCCAGCTGGGTGCGCGACTGGTCACCGTCGACCTCGACGAGGAAGGCTGTCGGGTCGATCAGATCGACGCGCTGTGCCGGCTGCACGACGTTCGCATGATGTATGTCACCCCCCATCACCAGTTCCCCACCACGGTCAGCCTGCATGCCGCCCGCCGGCAGCAGTTGCTGGAGTTGGCGAGGCTGCATGATTTTTGCGTGATCGAGGAAGACTACGACCATGAGTACCACTTTGCCGGGCGCCCCTATTTGCCCCTGGCCAGCGACCGCTCGCAACGCCATGTGATCTACATCGGCTCGCTGTCCAAGTCATTGGGCAGCACCTTCCGTTGCAGCTTTATCGTGGCGCCGCCAAATGTGATCGAGGTGCTTGAGCGCACGGCGGTGCTGACCCTGGGGCAGGGCGATGCGGTGATGCAGCGGATGCTGGCCGACCTGATCAATGACGGCGAGTTGAAAAAGCACCTGCGCCGGGTTTCCACGGAGTACCGTCGGCGTCGGGAGACCCTGTTGAGTTGCCTGCGCGATGCCTTTGGCGAGCAGATAACGGTGCAGGAACCAGAAGGCGGGTTGGCGCTTTGGGTGAAGTTTGCCGATTCGATCGATGTCGACCAGTTGGCGGCCAAGGCGCTGGAACTGGACTTGGTGGTGCGCGGCGGTCGCCAGTTTTCACCGTTTGGCCAGCGCGAGAATGCCTTGCGCCTTGGGTTTGCTTCGCTGGATGTGGATGAAATTCGTTGCGCCACCCAGCGTCTGGCGCAGGGGGTCGTGGGCGGCCTTTGTAGAGAAAATCAGATTTAACCCCTTCCTTGTAGGGCATTTCCCAAACATACTCCTGCCGCCTTTTTTCCGTTGCGGCCGCTCAGGCAGCGCTCTAGTCTCGCCGTGTTGTTGCACATCAACGACACGGCTTTGACAGGCCGCAACGGTAATCACGCATACGGTTCGTTCGCTATGGCGGCTGTACGTGTGGGCACGCTTGCGTGCGCCGGAGCTTCGTGATTCCGCCGGTCTGTCAACCCACGTACAGCTGCCACCCTTCTGTTTGACAGCAGGCGGGTGGTCGCCATCTAGAAGGAATCATAAGATGCTGAAGATAGTCCCCGATCCACCCCACAACCACCATTCCCTCGAAGACACCCTCATTCAAGCTGCTGACTATGCCCTGTGTGCGCAGACCGTGGCTCATCAGGCGATTCTGCTGCAGCCCAAGTCACCCGTGGCGATCCTGATGATGGCGACGATGCATGAGCTGGAGGCGCTGCGTGTGCTGCTTGAATGGGCTTTGATCCAAGTGCAGATGCCGGCGCAGCAGCCGCGGACTCAGCACTAAGGCACATGTGATGTGTTGCCTGGGCGGGCCTCTTCGCGGGGCAAGCCCGCTCCCACAGGTACAGCACCGGCCTTGAAACCTGTAGTGATCCTGTGGGAGCGGGCTTGCCCCGCGAAGAGGCCCGCCCAGGCAGTGCAATTTCAGGGAGATGGAACAATGACCAAAGACACCCCAAAACCCCAAACCACTGTCGGCAAGACCAAGTTCTACCAAGGCGAAAAGACGACCCAACCGCTGTTCTGCATCGAACCCGGCATCCCTTGCCAAGACGCCCGTGACCAGGCCTCAGAGCTGATGGGCTGCGTACGCGACCTGACCATCGCCGGCCTGATGGACGACAACCCGCAGTTGATCTGGGCCTCGCATTACCTGAGCGCCTTGGCCAAGGCGCTGATGGATGATGCCGAGCTGGGCATGATGCACTAAGGGTGCACCACCCTGACCAAGGCGCAGTTGATCGACGCTTTGCGCAACGTGCGGGTGAAGTGAGGCAGCCGCAACCGGCTGCCTCCCCTCAGGCTTACTCCATGGCCTCCGCCACACCCTGGTCTTCACCCAGAAACCCACCACTCTGATGCTGCCAAAGCCGCGCATAGGTGCCGTTGCGGGCCAGCAATTCGGCATGGGTGCCTTGCTCGATGATGCGCCCTTCATCCATCACAATCAGCCGGTCCATGGCGGCGATCGTCGATAACCGATGGGCGATGGCGATGACGGTCTTGCCGTGCATCATTTCGTTCAGGCTTTCCTGAATGGCAACTTCGACTTCCGAATCCAGCGCGCTGGTCGCTTCGTCGAGCAACAGGATCGGGGCGTTCTTGAGCATTACCCGGGCGATGGCGATGCGTTGGCGCTGGCCACCAGATAGCTTGATGCCGCGCTCACCCACCAGCGTGTCATAGCCGCTATGGCCTTGCCGGTCGCTCAATTGGTTGATGAAACCGTCGGCCTGGGCGTTGGCGGCGGCCTGGCGGATTTGCGCGTCGGTCGCGTCCGGGCGGCCGTAGGCGATGTTGTCGCGAATCGAGCGGTGCAGCAGTGAGGTGTCCTGCGTGACCATGCCGATGGCGCTGCGCAGGCTGTCTTGAGTCACGTGGGCGATGTTTTGCCCATCGATGCGAATGGCGCCGTTGTCTACGTCGTAAAAGCGCAGCAGCAGGTTGATCAGCGTCGATTTGCCCGCACCGGAACGCCCCACCAGGCCAACTTTTTCGCCTGCGCGGATGTTCAGGCTCAGGCCATCGAGCACCTGCCGTTCACCGTTGTAGTTGAAGCTGACATTGTCGAAACTCACCGCGCCGCCCGTCGTCACCAATACACCCGCGTTCGGCGCGTCCTGCACCTTGGGGCCACGGGTCAAGGTGGCCATGCCGTCCTGCACGGTGCCGATGTTTTCAAACAGAGAGGTCATCTGCCACATGATCCAGTGCGACATACCGTTGATACGCAGGGCCATGGCGGTAATCGCCGCCACGGCCCCCGTGCCGACCTCGCCTTGGTGCCACAACCACAGGGCATAGCCGCCTGCACCGATAATCAACCCGACCACCAATGCCTGATTGACGATCTCGAACTGGCTGACCAGGCGCATCTGGCGAAAGCCGGTCTGCTTGAAATCCTCCATCGCCGCCCGCGCGAAGTGCGCTTCGCGTTTGGAGTGCGAGAACAATTTCACGGTGGTGATGTTGGTGTAGGCGTCCGAGATGCGGCCGGTCATCGATGAGCGCGCGTGGGCCTGTTCCTGTCCGACCTTGCCCAGGCGTGGCACGAAGTACAGCAAGGCAAGCCCAAACAGCGCCACCCAGGCAATGAACGGCAGCATCAGCTTCAAGGCAAAACCGCCCGCCAGGGCGATGATGGCGATGAAGTACACGCCGATGCCGGGGGCGATTTCGATCAGGGTGAACAGCACTTCGCGTACGGCAAGCGCGGTCTGCATCACCTTGGTGGTCACACGGCCGGAAAACTCGTCAGAAAAGAAAGAAAGGCTTTGCCGCAGCATCAGGCGATGGAAGTCCCAGCGTAGCCGCAGCGGCAAATTGATCGCCAAGACCTGGTGCTGCACCATCGTGCGCAGCGCCACCAGCCCGATGCTGGTCAGCAGCACGATGCCGATACCCCACAGCACGCGGCTTTCCTCGGCCGCTTCAGCGTCGCCCGTTTGCCAGGTCGAGAGCAGGTCGACCACCTGGCCCAGGAAGGAAAACAGCCAGGCTTCGTAGATAGATACACCGGCGCTCAGCAGTGCCAGCGCCAGTACATAGCCACGCGCGCCGCGCGTGCAGGCCCACAGAAAGCGCAGCAGGCCCACCGGTGGTGGCGGGGCCTCGTCGGGTGGGAAGGGGTCTAGCCGTCGTTCAAACACACGAAGCATATTCCAGCACCTGTCAAAACTCGCAGTGTGAATCTTCCCAGCTAGGAAAGTAAGTACCTGTTGCCGAGTATATCCAGGCCGCGCTGACTGAATCCGCATTCGTCAGTTGCGGTTCAACGGACCTGGATATGACCAAGAGGAACTTGCGTGTGAAAGATAAGATCGAGGACATCATTTTTGCGGCACTGGATGGATTGAGCCCTGCATTGGCTCAACCTGTGGATTGTTCCGCGGGGCGCGAAACTGCCCTTTTCGGCGCGCAGGGGCAGTTGGATTCCATGTCCCTGGTATCGCTGATTGTTTCGGTGGAAGAGGCGGTCGAGGACACCTTTGCTGTCGCCATCGTACTGGCCAGCGAAAAGGCCATGTCAGCCCGGCGCAGTCCTTTTGCCAGCGTGGCTTCGCTCACTGACTACATTGCCAGTCTGGTCGAGGAGCACGCTCATGCATGACGCTCCGGTTACCTTGATCACAGGCACTCGCAAGGGCATTGGCAAATTCCTGGTCGAGCACTATGTCGCACAGGGCCATCGTGTCGTAGGTTGCAGCCGAACGGACATCGATTGGGAACTTCCCGGTTATCGACACTTTGTCGGTGACGTTGCCGATGAAGCCGCTGCAAAGTTGATCTTCCAGCAGATTCGTCGGGACTATGGCCGGCTGGATAACCTGATCAACAATGCCGGCATCGCGAGTATGAACCATACCGTGCTGACGCCCTTGGCAACGGTTGAGCAGATTCTCGACACCAACGTGATCGGCAGTTTCCTGTTTGCCCGCGAGGCTGCCAAGTTGATGTCTGCGCGCAAGCACGGTCGAATCGTCAACTTCACCACGGTTGCCACGCCGCTGAAGCTTGAAGGCGAGGCGATCTATGCCGCTTCCAAGGCCGCCATCAAGTCTTTGACGCAGGTAATGGCGCGCGAGCTTGCACCGTTCGGTATTACGGTCAATGCCGTGGGCCCGACGCCGATCGAGACCGATCTGATCCGCTCGGTGCCTCAGGACAAGATGCAGCGTCTGCTGGCACGCCAAGCCATTGCCCGGTTCGGTGAAATGGCGGATGTGGCGAATGTGGTCGATTTTTTCATCAGCGCTCAAAGCGGCTTTGTCACTGGGCAGAACATCTATCTGGGGGGCGTATGAACCCACTCCAGACACTGTTGACGCGATTTGCCGAACAGCCCCATCGTTTGGCGATCGTGCACCGCGATCAGCAGGTAAGTTACGGCCAGTTGCTGGAGAACGTCCGACATTTTCAGTCGGTGCTGGCCGAGCGGATCGATCAGCACAGCAGGGTGTCCTTGGTGGCGGACTTCACCCCTGATGCTGTCGCGCTGCTCATTGCGCTCTGGCTCAAGGGGTGCACGGTTGCGCTGATGACACCCCGACCGGAGCCGCAGTTACAGGTGCTTCACGAAATCTGCCAGCCGCAGTGGGTGGCCGGGTTCGACGAGCATGGTCAGCTGTTTCTGGCAGCGCGCAACGACGCTGTCGAGCCGGCGCTGGTGAAGCAATTGCGCGAGCAGCAGGCACCGGGCGTGATCATCTTCACCTCTGGCTCGTCCGGAACGCCCAAGGCCAGTGTGCATAGGGCCTTGGCCTTGTTGGAGCAGCATCAGCAACGCAAGCGCCAGCTCACCAGCATCGCCTTTCTGCTGTTTGACCACATCGGTGGGCTGAACGCGCTCTTCTACACCTTGTACAACGCGGGTTGTCTGGTCATCCCCGAGTCGCGTCAACCGCTGCCGGTGGCCAGGGCTATCGAGAAGCACAAGGTGCAGGCGCTGACCACTTCACCCACCTTTCTCAACCTTCTGTTGCTCAGCGGTGGGTTCGAAAGCCATGACCTCAGTTCGCTCGAGGTGATCAACTACAGCGCCGAGCCGATGCCCGAGTGGGTATTGCAGCGCTTGCACAGGCTGCTGCCGCATACCCGGCTGTCGCAAAGCTATGGGCTGACCGAAACCGGTGTCGTGCCGGCTCGTTCCGAATCATCCAATTCAGGATGGATGAAGCTGGGTGATGAGAACTGCGCAGTGCGCGTGGTAGATGGCCTGCTGGAGATTCGCAATCGAAGCACCATGCTCGGTTACCTGAACGCGCCGAGCCCCTTTACCGAGGATGGCTTCTACCGTACCGGCGATGCGGTGGTTCAACGGGGTGAGTGGATGAAGGTCCTGGGGCGTGCCACTGAAATGATCAACGTGGGTGGCGAAAAGGTGTTCCCCAGCGAAATCGAGAACATCCTCAAGGGCCTGCCCAAGGTCCTGGACGTCATGGTCAGCCATGAACGGCATGCGATCGCCGGCAGTCTCATCACTGCCACATTTTCGCTTCCGTCTCCCGAACCCCTTGCGCAGTTCAAGGCTCGCCTCTACGCGTTCTGCCGCGACCGACTGCCTGCCTTCCAACTGCCCCGCAAAGTGATCCTCACACAAGACACGCTGCATAACGCGCGATTCAAGAAGAACCGCAACTTGCTCAAGGAGATGAGATGAACGATCAGGCCTTTGCCAGCGAACTGGCACAACTGCTGGAAGTCGACGTGGAGCAGTTGCAGGTGGATACCCCCCTGGACCAGTTCGATAACTGGGACTCGTTGACACAAATTTCCGTGTTGGCGCTGGTGCGTGAACGCTACCGGCGAACACTGGGCAATGAATTGTTCAATCAGGTCATCACCTTCGGTGAATTGCTCGAATCCATCCGCAATAGCCGCAGCTCGGAGTAAGCGATCATGAAGGTTGGATTGACGGGGGTACGCATCGCGGCGTTGACCGCGGCGCTGCCTGAACAACGATTGCCTCTGGTTGATTTGGCGGCTGATTTTGGTGCGCTGGAAGTCAAGCGCATCATCCAGAGCACAGGCATCGAGACTGTCCGGGTGGCAGGCAGTTTGCGCACTGGCGACCTGTGCGCGGCAGCCGCACGGCACTTGCTGTCGTGCAGTGATACCCGTGCTGCCGACATTGATGGCATCGTCGTGGTAACGCAGACACCGGACGACCTCATGCCAGGTGTGGCAGTGCAGTTGCAGCAGCGCCTTGGACTGAGCTCGGAATGTGTAGCGTTCGATATCAACTATGGCTGCTCGGGCTATGTGTACGGGCTTTACCAGGCAGCCATGCTGATTCGCTCGGGTGGCTGCAGACGGGTATTGCTCTGTACGGGAGATGTCACCACCTCCTTGCTCGACCCTGCTGACCGGCAGGTGCGGATGGTGTTCGGTGATGCGGCCAGCGCGACCTTGCTGGAGGCGGGCGAGGATCATATCGACCTGTTGATCCGCTCCGAGGGCAGTGGCAGGGACCATCTGTATACACCCTGGATGAGCCGACGGCACCAAGGGGTCAGCCGGCAGGCGGGCTTCTTGCACATGAACGGGACGGCAATCATGAACTTTGCCCTGAACAGCGTACCGCCTGCGATCAATGAACTTGTCCATCATTGCGGCCTGGCACTTGAGGATATGTCGATGCTGGCGCTGCATCAGGCCAATGGTTTCATGCTCAATTACCTGCGCAAGCTACTGGGCGTGGAACGAGACAAAGTGCCGATCAACGTACGTGAGGTGGGCAACACCGGCCCGTCTTCAATTGCGCTGCTGCTGGCATCGTTGCCGGCGGGCAGTTGGCCGGAGCGCGAACACATCCTCCTTTGTGGTTTCGGTGTCGGCCTCTCGCTGGGCGTGGCGCGGGTCGACCTGCGCGGCACGCGTATCTTCGAGCCGGTCGAGGTGCCTCAGGCAGCCGCCTGAGGCGCTTTGGCGCCGGTTTTCCCCGACCTTTGGCATCTCGCAAAGAGGTGCAAGGAATCAAGGTAATGAATGGATTTCAGCGTCGCGCGGACATCGATGGTCTGCGCGCTGTAGCGGTGCTCTCGGTCATGGCGTTTCACTTCAACGCGGCCTGGCTACCCGGTGGGTTTGCAGGTGTTGACGTGTTTTTCGTCATTTCGGCCTACTTGATCACGCGCATCATCGCCACGGCGATCGAGGCGGGTAACTTTTCCTTTACGGCTTTTTATGCCCGGCGGATCAAACGCATCTTTCCGGCTGCACTGTTGGTATTTCTGGTCAGCCTGCTGGCGGCCAGCCAGCTGAACAGCATGTTGTTGCCATCGGCGAAGTTCGTGCTGTTGTCGCTGTTCAATCATTTCACCAGTGACTACTTCACCCAGGACACGCAGCAGAATTTCTTCCTGCATTACTGGTCGTTGTCGATTGAAGAGCAGTTCTACTTCATCTGGCCGGCACTGCTGCTGGGCGTCAGCTGGCTCTGCGGCCGTTGGCTGTCCCCGGCTCACCGACCGCGCGTACTGATGATGCTGTGCCTTGTGATTGCTGCGCTGTGTTTCGGCCTGGGTGAGTATTGGGTACAGGATTCGCGTCAGCAGGCAGGGGTGTACTTCTTCTCCATACCGCGCTTCGGCGAAATGGCACTGGGGGCGTTCATTGCCCTTGCGCCGGCGCCGAGGGTTAATGCGCCACGGGTTCTGGATGCCCTGTCGCTGCTGGGCGTGACATTGCTGCTTGGCAGTTTCGTACTACTGGCGGAACGGCCTTATCCGGGGTTGCATGCACTGGCGCCCTGTGCAGGCGCGATACTGTTGATCCGTTACGGGCAAACCACCGCTGCAGAGCCGTCGCTGATGGCGCGCTGCTTGTCTTGGCGGCCCTTGGTTGGTATCGGCCTGATTTCCTATTCGCTGTACCTCTGGCATTGGCCGGTCCTGGCCATTGCACGCTTCATCCTGGGGGACAACCGGTTGCCGATGGGTTGGATGGCCGGCTTGCTGGCGTTGATCGTGGCTTTGTCAGTGCTGACCTACCTGGGCGTCGAGCGCCCGCTGATTCGCTCAAAAATCGCTTTCAAAGCCGCCTTCGCTGGCTTCGCCGGTCTCTCCAGCGCGACGTTCGCGCTGATCGTCGCCATGACCGGCATCGAAGCCTGGAACGTGCCGCCGATGCTCGGCGAGCGTTATGCCAACCTGACGGTCAACGGTCAGAACATCCACATGACCGAGGGGTGGTTGGCGCCTTGCTGGGAGGTCGAACACAAGGATGCGAGCAAGGCCGCGGTGGACAAGCGTTGCCACATTGGCGCCGACTCCCCCAATCAAGTGCTGATGGTGGGGGATTCCCACGGGGCAGCATTGGGCGGGTTCGTCGATCAGTTGGCCAAGGCGGAAGGGTTTTCCGTCACCTCCTACGAAGTCGGCGGCTGCCAGGTCGCCGAATGGGGGATGGCCAAGCGCGTGCCCGCCATCGTGCAGACCGATGAGCGTCGTGCGAAATGCGCAGCACTGCTCGAATTCATCGAAGCGAACCACAAGCGCTACAAGGCCATCTTCGTGGTCAACGCGTTCAACCTCTTCGCCGGGGCCTACGATGTGCTGGCAAAAACCGATGGCGTGCCGGTGCCTGTGCAGGAGGGGCGCTTGCGCGCACTTGCGGCAAGCACGCCATTGTACTTCTTCCACGATGCCCCGGTCATCGATCGTTCGATGCAGCATTCGGTTTTGTTAAGCCGCCTCGGCCTGCGCCTAGGGGCGTCCCCGGTTGCCCATGGTGGCGAAGGCAACCCCTTGATCAAGGCTGTGGTGCAGCGCATCCCCAATGCTCATTGGGTAGACCTAGCAGCGGCCTACCAGGTGTTGAGGGAAGGCAACTTCTTGCACGACGGCCTGCCAGCCTACGCCGATACCAACCACTTGAGTGGGCATGGTGCACTGGCTTTGGCCGGCATCTTCAAGGCCCAGGGAGGCTGTCTTTTCTGTGCGCCGACCTCGCCCGGTAGCCACGACGTTGTGTTGTCTGGGGCGCGCGTCGAGCGTTGAACAGGCCAGGCTGGGGCCATCTGACAAAGGAGAGTGACATGCAACATACGCAAGGCAAGCATCAAGTGGTGGTGGTCGGTGCCGGACCGGTCGGGTTATTGACGGCCTACCTGCTACGGCGCATGCAGGTGCAGGTGACAGTGATCGAGCGGCACAGCATGCGTTCGACCCAGTCAAAAGCGTCGTCCATGAACGCCTACTCCCTGGCGATCATGGACATGGTCGGGCTGGCTGATGCATTCGTTGAGCAGGGTATGCCAATCCGCGACTTGCTGGTGTACTGGAACAATCGTCGCACCATGCACGTGAACTACCGCCATCTACCGACTGAGTACGACTACATCCTGGGTATCTCGCAGCCTGAGACAGAGGCCGTACTTGAAAATGCCTACCGAGCGGTGGGAGGGGATTTACAGCGAGGCTGTTCGGTTACGGCGCTAAGCCAGACCGAGCAAGGGGTCGAAGTGGCGCTGGACGATGGCCGTACGCTGTCATGCGATTTTGTCGTGGGGTGCGACGGTAGCCGCAGCACTGTCAGGTCCTTGCTGGATATCGACTTCGAAGGCAGCGACTTCAACGTCGACTTCTTCATGTTCGATGCACACGTCAGTTGGGACGGCGCACGGGACAACGTTCATTACTTCGTCCGTGAAGACAGTTTCTTTTTGATCATTCCCCAAGCGGGAGGTACGCACCGCGTCATCATCAAGGCCAGTGATGGCAAGGTTGCACAGGTGCAGGGCGACCCGCTGGCGTACTACCAAGCGCTGACCGATCGTTACGGCCAATGTGGCGTGCGCTTGGAGCGGATTATCTGGGAGTCGAATTCACGCTTTTACAACAGGCTGGCCCGGCATTATGCGCAGGGCCGGGTATTTCTGTGCGGAGACGCGTGTCATTTGTTCAGCCCCGTGGGCGGTCTGGGCATGAATACAGGGTTCCAGGACGCCTTCAACCTTGCTTGGAAGCTGGCCGGTGTCCTCGACGGCAGCATGAGCACATCGGTGCTCAAGACCTACGAGCAGGAACGTCGCCCGGTTGCGCAGCAAATGATTGCAGGTACCGATGCCAACACTCGCCTGATTCTGCGGCAGGACCGCGATGAGGCCGGTTCTCTAAAGCACTGGTTGCCGAGAATGGCTAATCGTCGCCACATCGCCACCACCTTGCCAATGACATTCTCCGGCCTTGGCCAGCGCTACCAGGGAGAGGTTCAAGCTGCCGGAGGCGGTCGCTGGGTGGGGCACTTGCTGCCTTACGCGCGTCTGCTGACCGATCAAGGTGTCCAAAGCACTTATGCCTTGGTCCAAGGTGGGCGGTTTGTCCTGCTTGCTGAAGGAGAATGCCCTGGCGACCTGCGCCAATACCTGGAGGCAAGCGGGCGGGTGAGCATCGTCCGGGCCATCGACAATCAGGTTGGCAGCTCCAAGGCAATGGCCCTGCTTGAGGGTGAGGCACTCCTGGTCAGACCGGACGGCGTGGTCGCCGTCCAGGCAATGCTCAACGAGCCGCACGTGTTTGTGCGGTACTTGAGCAGGCTCTTGCCTGCATTGGCGCTTAACAGCTCTGCAGAGGAACCGCTGCAGGCCTGAAACAGCATGGTCTTGTGCATGGAGTGAGGGGCGATCTTGAATGTAATCGAACAATTTAGAGCATTGACTGCAACAACAACGCTGGATGAATGGTTCGACACCTTGAAGAGACTCGCCGGTGACCTCGGGTATGGCCAGATACTGCTGGGCATGAAGTGGAAGGCCCAGGCTGATCATCGTGAGGCGTTTATCAGAAGCAACTATCCTCAACTCTGGCGGCAGCGCTATGACCGTGAGGACTTTGCGCTGGTGGACCCCGTGGTCGCACATTGCATGCGCTCACCGTTGCCGTTCTCCTGGAGTGGCTATAGCAGCCACGTCAAAGGGACACGGCAATTTTTCGAAGAAGCTGCGTCGCAGGGTTTGCAGCATGGTGTTGCCCTTCCCCTGCATGGGGGGCAGGGGCAGAGCGGCATGCTCAGCCTGGTCTGGCAGGGCGGCGGTGGCAAAGATTATGAACGCCACCTTGAGGCAACGCTCGGGAGTGCCACGCTGCTGCGCGACTTTGCCATGGAGAGCATCATCGTCTTGTTGACCCCCAGCCACTGGCCAAACACGCCTTTGACCCAAAGGGAGCTTGAGGTACTGGTATGGAGTGCGGCAGGAAAAACCACATGGGAAATCTCCATGATCCTGTCCTGCTCTGCCTCCACCATCGATTTTCACTTCAAGAATATTCGTCGCAAGTTCAACGTGAGCTCCCGCCAACTGGCTGTTGTAAAGGCGTTGCAGAGCAGGTTGATCAATCCCTAAGCAAAAAAGTCCGTGTGTGTCACCCCTCTGATCAGGGGGGTGCCTCTTTGAGGTTGTAACTATAAATTTCAACGCGAACTGTTGATGCAATGGAATGTGGCAATGCTTATCTCGATAGAACAACGAAACGACATGGACAGCCTGCGCCTCAAGGCAATGCATGCCTTGCGTGCCAGGGTTTTCAAGGGCAGGAAGCAATGGGATGTGAGTATTATCGATGACATGGAAATCGACGGTTACGACGCGTTGAATCCGTACTACATGACCCTCAACGATCGGCGTCGGCCCGACGTACCGATAGGGTGTTGGCGATTAATGCCGACAACCGGCCCGAACATGCTTGCGCATAGCTTTGCGCAATTGCTCGATGGCGTACCGGCGCCTTGTGCAGAGAGTGTCTGGGAGCTAAGCCGGTTCGCCATTGAATGCCCAGAGCGCTCCACGTTTTCTTTTTCGCAAGGCACGGCGCTGGCAATTCGCGAAGTCGTCGCATTCGGCCTTGCACGTAATGTCAGTCACTATGTGACGGTGACCACGATGGGGATTGAACGCATGCTCAGGCGGCTGGGTGTGGATCTGTCGCGCTTGGGTGGGGCGCAGCAGATTGGCGTCGAGCGAGCCGTAGCATTACGAATCGAACTTAACGACACCACCCGCCAGGCAGTCGCTGCGCGTTAGGTCGACATGCAAGGCTCGCGGCCTGCAGACCGGGCTACGTGGCCTTGCACCCATTTCGGAGTAAGGACTGCATGCTATCCAGTCGTATGTTTATGGAAGACATCATCACAATGGCGGACGACACCAATGTGCCCTTGGTTTGTCAGCGCTGGGTCAAACTGCTGGGCTTTGACTACTTTGCGTGCGGAACCCGCAACCCCTTGCCTATCTCCAATCCGTCGATCGTCATGTTCAGTAACTACCCGATGGAGTGGCAGTTGGCCTACCAGGACAATGATTATCTGTCTGTTGATCCTGTCATACGCCGCTGCCGGGAAGCGATCTCACCACAGGCCTGGAGCTGCCGCTCGTTCGCCGAACACCAGTTTGCCGAGCATGCGTTGGCACAGGGTATAGGCCATGGCGTTTCGCTGTGCATCAGGGACGGGCGCGGTTACCAGAGCCTGGTCACCTTTGCTCGGCAAGAAGAGCCTTGTCAGGCCATGGAGGTGTTGGAGTTGCAGGGCATGCTGGCCATGTTCGGGCAACTGACTCACGCGCAACTGGTCCGCCAGAGCCGGTGCCCGGACCCGGCGTCGCTGACCAATCGAGAGTTGGAAGTGCTCAAGTGGACGGCCGAAGGAAAGACGTCGGCGGAGATTGCGCAAATCATGGATATCAAAGTCCGCACCGTAAATTTTCACGTGGACAACTGCGTATTGAAATTGTCTGCTTCCAACAAACTGCATGCTGTGGTCAAGGCGGCCAGGGTGGGCATTCTGTGAAAGTTCGCAGGTTGTCTGCCGCGCTGTGCTTGATAACCTGTTTTTGACCGAGGTTCGACAGGCCCGAGGTCGGGCAAGCAAGACTCAGCGTTTTCATCACAAGGACAGATGCAATGGAACAGGCGTCAATAGAGCCAAGGTGGCTGCACAAGGACTCGGACGAGGATGTATTGATCCGTCGCTACAGGCCGGCGTGGCCACTCTATCTGGAGGCCGAGGTGCAAAGCGCCCAGGGCCTGCCGTATCAGCACGAAGCCGATGGGCGATGGCGTTTCAAGCTGCCGACCGATGCATTGGGGCAGTACCTTGCCAACGGCATGTTGCCTCAGCCCATCGCCCAGGATCAGGCATGGCAGTTACGGCGGGGGGTACCTTACCAATTGGCATCGGCGTCCCTGGCGAGCTTGCATGACACTGCCTTGGAGCCTGCGCCTGTGGGTACAGTGCGGCGCTCTGGCAGCTACGAATTCATCAATGACGCCGATCACTATTATTTTTATCGCAAGTCCCACGAGCATGTCCCAGGGGTCATGCTCATAGAAGCGCAACGTCAGGCTGTGTACCACCATCTGTATCACAGCACGGCGCATGTGCGGGGAGAGGTGACGGTCAGCTGGAAGCAGGTCAGCGCGAATTTCTTCGCCCACGCAGAGCTGATGTACCCCATCGAACTGGTGGTTGATGACATCGGGCCGGTTCAGTCGGCACGGCCACGCAACATCCACTATCGTGTTGCGTTCTATCAGCGAGGTTACCTGTTTGGAACCATCGACACCGTGGCCAGTGTGATTGAGCTGGAACGTTTCGAACGCTTGCGCAACGTCTTTGCGCTCAGTGACGAGCGCTTCAGACCGCTTGCCACCGTGAGCCATAGCTGTTGGCTGAACCTCAATGATGGCAGCCGCCAGGCGGTGCAATTGCACAGTCTGGAGCGAAGCCACTGTGTGACGCACCAGGACACTGTCGACCCGAGCCAGGTCCTGAGCATTGGCATTGCCAACGGCGAGGGCATGCGTTTCGAGGCCCAGGTGAGATCGTCAGAGCCGCGTGAAGGACACGTCAGTTGGTACTTCGAAAGATTGTCGGGCGATCAGGAAATCGCCATGGGTAAGTTGATCAAACGGGGTTATGTCGCGGCCTGAACGGGTTGCGGCGTTTTGCTGGAAGCACATCCAAAAGGGAATAAAGATGCTCGTAATCGAAACGCGTTACATCGTAGATCCGGCGCTAGCCGAACCTCACAAGCAGTCCCATGTTGACTGGGTGCTCAAGTACATGGCGGAGGGGGTATTCCTGTTGGCGGGGCCCAAGCGAGAAGGCGGTGGCGGTGTAATTGTCGCGAACGCCGTGGATGCGAACCGCTTGCAGGCCATCCTGGATGAGGACTCGTACGTCAAGGAAGGGATCGTCGACTATTCGGTGTGTGCCTTCAATCCATTGTTCAAGGGGGCTCCTTTCGAGGCGTGACGCTGGCTGGAGCATGCTTGCGTGGTAGGGCGGTCGCTGTGTTATCCACGGCGACCGCATTTTTGTTTTCAGGGAAGAAGGGCGGGGCATATGCAAAAACCTATGAAACTGGTGGTTTTGGGCGCGTCGGGGCGCATGGGGCAGAGACTGATCCAAAGCTTGGCCACTGCACGCGCAGCGTGTTTGCATGCCGCAGTTGTGCGTCCGGGATCGGGCCTGGTAGGCAGGGACAGTGGCGAGTTGGTGGGCATCGGCAGCAATGGGGTGCTGTTTGACGATGACCCGCTGCGCGCCCTCGAGGGTGCAGATGGAGTGCTCGATTTCACCCAGCCGCACGTCACCCTGCAATGGCTGGCACATACCTCGTCGCGAGGTTTGGTGCATGTCATCGGCACGACCGGGTTCAGTCCTGAGCAAGAGGCAATCATTTCCAGCAGCCAAGGGGCGCGGATCGTCAAGTCAGGAAACATGAGTGTGGGCGTGCGCTTGCTGAGCGTCCTCGCCGAGCTGGCGGGCCGTGTGCTGCCGGCCGAGGACTGGGATGCTGAAATCCTCGAAATGCATCATCGTTCCAAGGTGGATGCGCCCTCGGGTACCGCGCTGATGATCGGTGAGGCGGTAGCCCAGGGGCGTCAGGTGGACCTAGCCAGCCGCGCGGTGCGAGTGCGTGACGGGCTGACCGGGCCGCGGGAGGAGGGGAGCATTGGGTTTGCCACGTTGCGCGGCGGTTCCGTGGTGGGTGACCATTCCCTGATCCTGGCGGCTGACGGCGAGATGCTCACGCTCAGCCATCAGGCACTGGATCGCCTGGTATTTACCAGGGGGGCCCTGCGAGCAGCGAGCTGGGCCTGGCAGCAGCCGGCAGGGGTGTACTCCATGCAGGCGGTATTGGGGTTGGCTGCGTCATAGCCGCAAACGGCCGCTTACCAGCAACGTCCCAGTGACAATGCCTGATCAAGGTCGTGCAACATTGCCTGGTCGATACCCTCCAGATCGTTGGAGATGAAGCGTACGCCGGTTTCCTCCATCTGTTGGGCCTGGAACGCAGTCGCCGGCTTGCCGATGAAGCCGCAGCCGAGCATCTTGCTCATTTGCGCGACCCGATTCAGGTCATCGATGAACACTACCTGATCGCTGGGAGTTGCTACCTGACGGCAGATTTCAGCGGTACCAGGACGTGCGTGACCCATGTCGATGTAGGGAAGGTCCGGGTCGAAGTATTCACTGACCTGTGCCAGGTATCTATCGAATATTGCGGCCTTCGGGCTCCCTCCGTAGGCGGTTATGCGCGCCCCTGTTTGCTTGAGCCGGGCAAGCAGCGCTTGGGCGCCCCGCGCCAGCTGGATGGGATGGCGCGCGGCGTACTCGGCCTGTTCGGCGAGGAACGCTTCGATGGTCTGCATGGCTGTCCAGGGCAGATTGCAGGCGAGTGACATGATGTGCCCACCGGCCATGTGCGGGGAGCCCAGCACCAAACGTTCGAGTTCCGCTGTGTAATGACCGCCATGGCGTTCCACGAAGGTGCGGATGGGCGTGCTGTAAGCATCGCTGAGCAACACGCCGTTAGTGTCTATGGCGAAGTGTCGGATTTTCTTGAGCGCGTACATAGTAGGGTCCGAGGAGGGGGCGAACGGGCGGCGAGAAGCAGGCCAGACCGCTTCTCGCTGAGCAGGGGTCAGGCGCTCTGCGTGGCCGGCTGTCGCAGGCGGAACGTGGCGGGGTCGTAGTCATCGAGGCTTGCGAACGGCAGGGGTTCGGCTTTGAGCAAGTGATCCAACCGCTCGCTGTAGGCGTGCAGGTAGTCTGTGCGGGTTTCGGCACTCACGCTCGCCGGTTGCCAGCAGATGAAGGGTTCGAGGACGTCGAAACCGGTCAGGCGCAGCACGCCGTGCTGGATTGGGAAAAGCAGTGTGTCGATATTGCCATTGATGCCATCATGGCCATACATCGAGGGGCCGCCACCGGTTGTGAGCGATACCATCGCGCGCTTGCCGGCGAACTTGCCTTGGTCGTACCACGCCCCTGCACCGTAGACCGCACCATAGGCCAGAACGCGGTCTACCCAGCCCTTGAGAATGGCGGGCATCGAGAACCACCAGAGTGGAAATTGCAGAATGAGCACATCGCAGGCGAACAGTTTGTCGATCTCGGCCTGTATCTCTGGGGCGAATCCCTTGTTCTCGGTAGCGTGCGCCTCTTCGACCTGTTGCTTGAAGTATTCCGGGTCGGCGCATGTCGCAAAGTTGCTGCGCCCCGAGGGCGCATGCCAATTCATTGCGTAAAGGTCGGAAACAGTAACCTCATGGCCTTGTCGGGTGAGGTGGCTCTGCGCGTGAGCAGTGAGCGCTGCATTGAAACTTTTCGCTTCGGGGTGGGCGTGGACGATAAGTACTTTCATGTGATCTCCCTAGGGGCCTTCGCTTTGGGCGGGTAGCGAACGGCGCATCGTTGATTCATCTCGATGCGGTGTGTGATGGCGTGTGCCGTTCGTCCGTAAACTCTGGCGAACCCAGGGCAAATTAACTAGCTGCGAACTCTCTCAGGTTGTGCGTCAGGCCGGGGTCTGCGCTACCTGAAAAGGCGTGCGCAAACCCCGTTCAGGATCGCGTACGCAAGCGCCGCCACAGTGTACTGCGGCTTATGCCCAGGCAACGCGCGGCTTTGTCCAGGTTGCCATCGCAGCTGTCCAGCATGCGGCGGGCATGGGCCGCCTCGGCGGCCTTGCCCAGGCTGCGCAGGTTCTCGCCGACGGGGAGCGGCTGGGCAAGGGCCTGCTCGTTTTCGAAAAACTCCGGGAACAGCGTGGCGAGGCCAATGCCATCGGCGCCCTCCAGGGCCTGGGCGCACAGGGCGGCGCGCTCGGCAATGTTATCGAGCTCACGAATATTCCCCGGCCAGGTGTGGCGCAGCAGCAGGGGCATAAGCGCTTGCAACTGCTGTGCGGCAGGGCGTGCTCCGCCGTGCCGCGCGAGCAGCGCCTCGAACAAGGGCAGGATGTCCTGCACGCGCTCGCGCAGGGGCGGTACGGCAAGGCGCAGGATGTTCAGGCGATAGAACAGGTCGGCGCGAAATTGCCCGTTGGCGATACGTGCAGGCAGGTCGCAATGGGTGGCGGCAAGCACGCGAATATTCACCGGCGTCGGCGCGCAGGCCCCCAGGCGTAGCACCTCGCGCTCTTGCAGCACGCGCAGCAACCGGGTTTGCAGGGGCGCGGGCATGTCGCCGACTTCGTCGAGGAACAACGTGCCACCGTTCGCCAGCTCGATCAGGCCAGGCTTGCCGCCTTTGCGTGAGCCGGTGAACGCGCCGTCTTCAAAGCCAAACAGCTCGCTCTCGAGCAACGACTCCGGCAGGGCCGCGCAGTTGATCGCCACGAACGGCGCCTGTTGGCGGGCGCTGGCGTGGTGCAGGCTCTGGGCGAGCAGTTCCTTGCCCGTGCCGCTTTCGCCGGTGATCAGCACTGTGGCGTCGGTCGCGGCGTAGCGCTGCGCCAGCTGCAGGGTCGCGCGAAACGCCGGGGCATCGCCCAGCAGCTGATCGAAACGGTAGCGGGTCACGAACGGGTGCGCGGCAGACGGTTTGCGGGTGCGCTGGGGCTGTACGCGCAGGTTGTCGAAGGCATGGCGCAGGCTGTCGCTGTCCAGCGCCAGCACGCCCTGGGCACCGGCCGCATCGGCCAACTGACACACCGTCGGTGAACCGATGATGACGTGAACACCGTCAGCCACCAGTTGCTTGACCTGTGCACGGGCCTGTTCCAGGCGGGTGTAGGTGTACTCGTGAACCTTGAGGGTGAGCAACGTCTGCATCGCGGCCAACCCAGGGTGTGGCTGGCCAAAGCTGAGCACGCCGACGCGCCCGGTGCGGGTGTGGGCCAGGGCGAGGGCGCGGATCAGGTCGTGTTCGCCCAGGTGCAGGGCCTGCACCGAGGTCTTTAGGTGCTGGCGCAAGTAGTCGGCGGCGGCGCCGGAACACAGGATGATGTCGGCCTGCTGGCGGCTTTCCAATTCGCGCGCCAGCGGCAGCAGCTCGGCGAGGGTGGTTTCGATCACCTCGACGTGGGCCTGCTGGCGGTAATCGGCGCTGACCTGCTCGATCAGTCGGGCCATGGGGCTGGGCGCAGCGGGGCTGCGCAAGTGGGTGACCAGCGCGACCACGCGTGGCAGGTAAGCGGCGGTGGGCATGCAGGCTCCTTGCTACAACGGGTTGACCAGGTGCCCGCCATCCACGGCCAGGACGCTGCCGGTCATGAAGGTACCGGCGTCACTGGCCAGCAACAGCAAGGGGCCGTCCAGCTCGCTCAATTGGCCCAGGCGGCGCATCGGCACGTGATCCTTGATGTAACCCTGGCCGGCCTCGCTGTCGAAGTAGGCCTGGTTCATCTCGGTCTTGAAGTAACCGGGGGCGATGGCATTGACGCGAATCCGGTAGCGGGCCAGCTCCAGCGCCATGGCCTTGGTCAGTTGCACCACGCCGGCCTTGGCCGTGCAGTAGTGGCTCAGGCCGGCACCTACGCGCAAGCCCAGGATCGAGGCGATGTTGACGATGCTCCCGGCGCGGCCGGCCTTGACCAAGCGCTGGCCGGCACACTGAGCCACATGAAACACGCCATCGAGGTTGGTCGAGAGCATGCGCTGCCAGTCTTGCCCGCTCAGTTCGAGGAAGCGCCCAGGGTCGCCGATGCCGGCGTTGTTGATGATCACATCGACCACGCCGAAGCGGGCCTCGGCCTGGTCAAATGCCTGTTCGACACTGTCGCGCCGGGTCACATCGAGCGCCACGGCAAGCGCTTCGCCGCCTTGGGCGTGCAGTTGCTCGACCAGCGCCTGCAAGCGTTCGACCCGCCGCGCCGCCAGCACCACGCGGGCGCCTGCGGCTTGGGCCAGGCGCGCGAAATGGGCGCCCAGGCCGCTCGAGGCGCCGGTCACCAAAACGGTCTTGCCGGCCAGGGAAAAGGGGGGAGCTAGCATGAATATTCCTCATTCAATGATTAAGCTGAGACCTTTGCAGGGCTGGGTTTCTTCACAGCACTTCAAACAGGCCTGCGGCACCCATGCCACCGCCCACGCACAGGGTCACCACCACATAGCGCACGCCGCGCCGTTTGCCTTCGAGCAGCGCGTGCCCGACCATCCGCGCGCCGCTCATGCCATAAGGGTGGCCGATGGCAATGGCGCCGCCGTTGACGTTCAGGCGCTCCGGGTCGATGCCCAGGGTGTCGCGGCAATACAGCACCTGGCAGGCGAAGGCTTCGTTCAGCTCCCACAGGCCGATATCGGCGACCTTCAGCCCATGCTGCCTGAGCAGGCGCGGCACGGCGTACACCGGCCCTATGCCCATCTCTTCTGGCGCCAGGCCGGCCACGGCGATGCCCCGGTACAGTCCCAGCGGCCTGAGGTTGCGCTGCTCGGCCAGGCGCGCGTCCATCAGCACGCAAGCGCTGGCGCCGTCGGACAGCTGGCTGGCGTTGCCTGCGGTGATGCAGCCACCTTCGAGCACCGGCTGCAGGCGCGCCAGGTCGTCCAGGCAGGTCTGCGGGCGGTTGCCTTCGTCCTGCGCCAGGGTCACCTGGCGGTAGCTGACCTCGCCGGTGTATTTGTCCTTGATCATCTGCTGGGCAGTCACGGGCACGATCTCGGCCTCGAACAGCCCAACCTGCTGGGCGGCGGCAGTGCGCAGCTGCGATTGCAGCGCATAGGCATCTTGGGCGTCACGGCTGATGCCGTAGCGCCGGGCAACGTGCTCGGCGGTGTGCAGCATTGGCATGTAGGCGTGCGGCACCTGCTGGATCACTGCGCTGTCCTGCTCGCCCAGCGCCCATTCGAGGTTGCGTACTTGCACGGCGCTGATGTTCTCGTGGCCAGCGCCGACCGTGACGTGCATGCCATCGACGATAATCTGCTTGGCGGCGGTGGCGATTGCCATCAGCCCGGAGGCGCACTGGCGGTCCAGCGTTTGGCCGCTGACCGACACCGGCAGGCCGGCCGCCAGCGCGCTCATGCGGCCCAGGTTCCAGCCGGCGGTGCCAGCAGGCATCGCGGTGCCCATCACCAGGTCTTCGATTTCATCGGCTGCGATGCCGGCGCGTTCAACGGCCGCCTGGATGGCATGCGCGGCCAGGCTCGGCGAGCGCTGGTTGTTGAGGGCACCGCGAAAGGCCTTGCCGATCGGGGTGCGGGCGGTGGACAAAATGACGGCTTCTTTCATGAACGGGGTTCCTTGATGGCCAAAAAGGGGCAGCTCAACGGTGTTGCGCGCGCAGTTTGCTGCTGTTGCCCGCCAGGCGCCGCAGCAAGGGCGCTGGTTGCAACCACAGGTGGCCGTAGCTACCCAGGCGTTCGCGCAGTTGCTCGATGCTGGCCAGCACGTTGTCCAGGCCGAGGTCGCGGGCGTAATGCAGCGGCCCCCCACGCCACCCTGGGAAGCCATAGCCGTTGACCCACACCAGGTCGATGTCGCCACTGCGCAGGGCGATGCCTTCGTCAAGCAGTTGCAGGCCTTCGTTGATCAGCATGAACAGGCAGCGGTCGTGGATTTCCGCGTCGCTGATGGTGCGCCGGGTGATGCCCAGCTTGGCGGCCAGTTGCGCCGCGATCTGCACCACCTCGGGGTCTTCGATGCGTTCGCGGCCTGCGTAGCGATAGAACCCGCGCCCGCTCTTCTGCCCGTGGCGGCCCAAGTGGTAGAGCTCGTCGGCCAGGCGGAAGTAGCTCGGGTCGTGGGCGATCTCGCTGCGCCGCGCCTGGCGCACCAGGTAACCGACGTCAATGCCGGCCAGGTCGTACATGGCGAACACGCCCATGGCCAGGCCCAGGTCGGTCAGCACCTTGTCCACCTGCGCTGGCGAGGCGCCTTCGAGCACCAGGCGGTGGGCCTCACGGGCGTAGGGTTCGAGCATGCGGTTGCCGATGAAGCCGAAGCACACGCCAGACACCACCGGCAGCTTGCCGATGCGCTTGGCGATTTTCAGCGTGGTGGCCAGTACGTCCGGCGTCGTGGCCCGGCCACGCACCACTTCGAGCAGGCGCATCACATGGGCTGGGCTGAAGAAATGCAGGCCGACCACGTCTTGCGGGCGGCGGGTGCAGGCGGCGATGCGGTCGACATCCAGGGTCGAGGTGTTGCTGGCCAGGATCGCGCCGGGCTTGCACACCCGGTCGAGGGTGCGGAACACCGACTGCTTGATCGCAAGGTCCTCGAACACCGCTTCGACCACCAGGTCGGCGTCGGCCAGGTCGGCATAGTCGAGGGTACCTTGCAGCAGGCTCATGCGCTGTTCGAGCTGCTCGGCGCTGAGCTTGCCGCGCTTGATGGCGCTTTCGTAGTGTTTGCGCACCTGTGCCAGGCCACGGTCCAGGGCCTCGGGCTTGAGCTCCAGCAGGCGCACCGGGATGCCGGCGTTGATGAAATTCATGGCGATGCCGGCGCCCATGGTGCCAGCGCCGATCACGGCAACCTGAGCGATGGTGCGCAGCGTGGTGGTTGCGTCGATACCGGGAATGCGCAGCGCCTCGCGCTCAGCAAAAAACAGATGACGCAGCGCGGTGGCCTGTGGGTCTTGCAGTGCTTCGCGGAACAGCGCCTGTTCACGCGCCAGGCCATCGGCCAACGGCAGCTCGCAGGCCGCGCGCACGGCGGCCAGTACCCGCAGCGGTGCCCGTTGGCCCGGTTTGCGGGCTACCCGCTGGGCCTCGTGCGCGGCGAACACATCGCTGGCCAGGGGCGCGGGTGCAGCCCTTGGCGGGGCGGGGTGGGCGAGCTGCTCGTGGGCAAAGGCGCAGGCCTGTTCGAGCAGGTTCTGGCCGGGCTCGATCAGGCGGTCCACCAGGCCCAAGGCCAGGCCTTGGCGGGCATCGATGGGTTCGCCGCCAAGCATCAGATCCAGCGCAGCCGCCACGCCGATCAGCCGTGGCAGGCGCTGGGTACCGCCGGCACCGGGCAACAGGCCCATGCGCACTTCCGGCAAGCCCAGGCGGGCAGTGGCGCTGGCGACTCGATGGCTGCAGGCCAGGGCCAGTTCCAGCCCGCCGCCCAGGGCTACGCCGTCGAGGGCGGCGATCAGCGGCTTGGCGATGCGGGTCAGTGCTTCGAGCAAGTCGGGCAGGGCGGGGGCCTGCCAGGTGCGGGGGCTACCGAACTCGCTGATGTCGGCGCCGGCGCTGAACGGCAGGTGGTGCCCATGCAGGATGATGGCCTTCACCTCTGGGTCGCTGGCGGCCTGTGTGCAGGCCTGCAGCAGCGCCTGGCGCAGGTCGTGGCCCAGGGCATTGACCGGGGCGTGGCACAGGCCGATCAGGGCCAGTTGATTGTCGCGGCGGTAGTCGATCAGCGGCATGGGAACCTTCTTGTTATTGGCCTGAAAAAAAACGAGGCGGCGGCCCGGAGCGTTGGCCACCGCCGAAAAATCCTGACGAGCGAATTCGGGCAGCTGAGCCTGCCAGGCAGGCTCAGCGGGCGAAGGCGCCGTCGCTGATGCTCATCAGGTTGTCACTGCCGGTGCGGATCAACGTTTCGTGCAAGCCTGCCCGCGGCAGTAGGCGCTGCAGGTAGAAGCGCGCGGTCTCGCGCTTGCCCTGGTAGAACGCAAGTTCGTCGCTGCCTGCTGCCAGTGCCCGTTCGGCGACGCAGGCGGCGCGCAGCCACAGGTAGCCGATCAGGGTGTAGCCGCAGAGCATCAGGTAGTCGTAGGCGCTGGCGCCGATCAGGTTGGCGTCGGTGGTGCTGGCGTCGCGCAGCCATTGGCTGACGTCGCGCCAGGCGCTCACGCGCTGCTGCAAGGCCTGGGCGAGGTCGGCCGAGGCCGAGGTGCTCTGGATGAAGGCTTCGATTTCGCCGAGCAGTTCTGCCAGCGCTTCACCGCCATCGGCCAGCACCTTGCGGGTCAGCAGGTCGATGCCCTGGATGGTGTTGGTGCCTTCGTAGATCGCAGTGATGCGCACATCGCGGGCAATCTGTTCCATGCCCCATTCGCGGATGAAACCGTGGCCGCCGAACACCTGGATGCCCAGCTGCGCGGCTTCGTTGCCGGTCTCGGTCAAAAAGCCTTTGGCAATCGGCGTGAGCAAGGCCAGCCGGCGTGCCGCGGCCTGGCGCACACCCGGCGTGGCGCCGTGGTGCAGCAGGTCGACGCCCTTGGCACAGGTGTAGGCGAGCATGCGACCGCCTTCGGCGTAGGCTTTTTGGGTCAGCAGCATGCGCCGGACATCGGCATGGCCGATGATCGGGTCGGCCGGCTGGTCGGCGCGCAGGCGCGGCGTGGCGCGCATCTGCACGCGGTCGCGGGCATAGGCCAGGGCGCCCTGGAACGAGGCTTCGGCGTGGGCCTGGGCCTGTTGCGAAACCGCCAGGCGCGATTCGTTGATGTAGGTGAACATGGCGTTCAAGCCACGGTTGGCTTCGCCCAGCAGGTAACCGGTGGCGCCGTCGAAGTTGAGCACGCAGGTGGCGTTGCCGTGGATGCCCATCTTGTGTTCGATGGACCCGCAGCTCACCCCATTGGGTGCGCCCAGGCCGCCGTCGGCATCGACCTGGACCTTCGGCACGGCAAACAGCGAAATGCCCTTGACCCCAGCCGGTGCGCCGTCGATGCGCGCCAGCACCAGGTGCACGATGTTGTCTGTCAGGTCGTGCTCACCGGCCGAAATGAAGATCTTGCTGCCATTGATGCGGTAGCTGCCGTCGGCCTGGGGCCTTGCGCTGGTGCGCAGCAGGCCGAGGTCCGAGCCACAGTGGGCCTCGGTCAGGCACATGGTGCCGCTCCAGCGGCCGGCAATCATCGGCGGCAGGAAACGCTGGCGCAAGGCCTCGTCGGCATGCTCGGTGAGGGTGCTGATGGCGCCGCCGGTAAGGTTGCCGTACATGCCCCAAGCATGGTTGGCACTGCAGATCATTTCGTGGTTGACGAAACCCAGCGAGGGCGGCAGGCCCTGGCCGCCGTAGGCCGGGTCCTTGTCCAGGCCCAGCCAGCCGTTGGCGGCGAAACGCTTGAAGGCCTCGGCGAAGCCCGGTGGGGTGCTGACCTTGCCATCCTGCCACTGGCAACCGTGCTGGTCGCCGACGGCGTTGAGCGGCGCCAGTTCCTGCTCGGCGAACTTGGCGCCTTCCTCGACGATGGCGGCGAACGTCGCCGCGTCCGGGGCTTCGCAGCCAGACAGCTGTTGATAGTGGCTGCTCAGGTCGAGCAGCTCCTGGGCAACGAAGGTGATATCGCGCAACGGGGCGGTGTAGCTGGGCATGCCGGACTCCTGGCTGGGGGGACTCGGCATGTTGTAGCAGGCAGGCACCGCGCACCGCGTCCACCCCCCCGGTGGAGTGGCGGGTGGAATCGGCGTGGCGTGCGGGTGGAGGTCAGTTCAGCAGTTGCAGTTCGCGCGCTGCGCACAAGGCGCTGTCGCGGTCGGCCACGTCGAGTTTGCGGAACAGGTTGTTGATGTGGGTCTTGACCGTGCTCAAGCTGATGAACATCGCCTCGGCGATCTGCCCGTTGCTCTGCCCGCGTGCCATGCGCTGCAGCACCTCCTGCTCACGGCGCGACAGGGGCACGATCAATGCGCTGTCGGCGCTGTCTCGACCCGCCAGCAATGGGCGGAACAGGGCATTGAGGCACTCGCGTGACGGCGACGGGGCAGCCAGGGCCAGGCGCTCGCGAACCTGTGGCAGCAGCAACGCGCGCACGTGTTCCAGGCAGGCATCACCTTCGTATTGCAACAGTTGCCCAAAGCCGTGTTTACACGCCAGTTGCAGTGCCTGTTCGAGGCTGTGCAGGGCTTCGTCGCGGGCGCCGCGATCCTGTTTCAAGGCCGCGTCGAGCAACAGGGTGTCGAGCAACAGGCGGCGGTTGGCGTTCGCCTGAGCCTGGGTCTGCAGTGTCGCCTGGATCTGCCGCGCCTTGTCCCGCTGCCCCAGGTGGCGCTGCACCCAGGCATAGGCCAGCCACTCCTCGGGCAGCAGCTGCTGGTCATACTGGCGGCTGCACCAGTGCCACTGGTCGAGCCAGCCGGGCAGGTAGTCGGTGTCGTTGTCGCGCAGCGCCAGGCGCGCGAGCCACGCCCCGGCCTGGCGATAAAGGGTGAACAGGCGGTACTGCAGGGCCAGCCGCCGCACCTCTTGCCAGCGCGCCTTGGCCTGGGTGGTCTCGCCCAGCGCCCAGTGCAGGCAGGCCTGGTGGTGAAACACCCAGGGCAGCGCGGCGCTGTGCGGGAAGCCCAGTGCCAGCACTTCAGCCTGGGCCAGTGCGTGGCGCGCCTGGGTCAGCTGGTTGGCCTGCAGCAGCGCCAGCCCTTTGCCCACGTGGCGAAACAGTTCATAGAAGCGCCCCGAGCTGCCTGCAGCGGGCAGCTCGGCCATACCTTGCAGGCGCTCCCAGGCGGCTTCGCTGTTACCTTGGGCCAGTTCGATCTGGCCCAGCAGCAGTTGCAGCAAGTTGGTGTAGCCGCTAAGGCCGAAGCCCTGCAGCTCGACCAGGGCGCGGCTGGCTTCGGCGTGGGCCGGTTGCAGTTCACCCAGGGCAGCCAGGCAGTTGGCCCGGTCAAAATACAGCACCGAGCGCGCCGCGTTGTGCTGCGGGAACTGCTGCAACGCCCGCGCCGCAAGGGCCAGGCCGTGCGCCAGGTTGCCACCCAGGTAGGCCAGGCGGCTGCGCAGGAACATTACCGTCTGCTGCACCCGCTCGGGGTGGCGCGGCACGGCCTGACGGCGCTGCAGGCCGTACAGCTGACGAAGGCATTGGCAGGCCTGGGCGATATCGTTGGTGACCATCACCGTGGAGGCTTCGGTCACCGCCAGGGTGAAGCTGTCGTTGCCGGCATGGCCGGCCACTTCGTCGAGCACATCGACCAAGGTATTGACCTTGCCTTCGCGCAGCAGCTCGAAGCCATGCCGATCGACGATGCCAAGCACGGCATCCAGGTCCCTGGCCCGGCCGAACTGGTAGATCGCCTCGGTGAAGCGGCGCTGCGCCAGCAGCCAGTTGGCGGCCTGGCGATGGAGCTTTCGCAGGCGCTGCGGGTCGCGTTGTTCGAGGCGCTGGTAGAGGCTGTTGCGCAGGGCAGGGTGGTAACGGTACTCGGCGTGGCTGCCTTGCGGCACGTCGATGATCAGGCCCAGGCGCTGCAACTGGCGCAACGCCGCCGTTACATCGGTAGCGGCGGCCAGTTCGCGGGCCAGCCCTGCATCAAATACCTGGGCCACGGCGGTGTGTTCGAGAAAGCCGCGCAATGGCGCAGGCAAGTGCTGCAGGCGTTCCTCTTCGAGAAACTGCCGGGCATGGGCATAGGCCTGGCGGGTGATAGGGCGCAGGTCGCTGGGTGGTTGGCCGGTGCTCTGCAGCGCTTCGCGGTAGGCCTCGAACCAGAACAGCACGCCACTGGGCCAGCCCTCGCTGCCGGCGCGCAGTTGGTATAGCGCATCGCTGCCCAGGCGGATGTCGCGGGCCAGCGCCAGCTGGTGGGTTTCTTCGCTGTCCAGGGCCAGTTCGCGGGCGCTCAGCACCACCAGCCGGCCGTCGCGGCGCAGGTGCGCCAGGGGTAGGGTGGGTGGGCCTTCGCTGGCGGCGACCAGGCGCAGCGCTGGGGGTGGGTCGTGCAGCAGGGTGTCGAGGTACTGCCAGGCCTGGGCGGCGTTCAGCAGGTGCAGGTCATCGATCAGTAGCGTCACGGGCGCCTGGCGGGCTTCGAGGTCGGCGAGGATCTGGCCCCAGAGGTGTTCGGCCTGGGGAGACTCGCGGTGTGACGCCGGCAATTGGAGCGCTGCGTGCAGGTGCAACAGCAGGGCCAGTGGCTGGTTTTCGGCGCGGGTCAGGCGCAGCCACGCGAAGGGTCCGGCCAGGCGGCGGGCGAACTGGCCAAGCAAGGTGCTCTTGCCGTAGCCCAAGGGTGCTTGCAGGAGGATGACGGCGCCTTCGTCCAGCGCGCTGGCCAGGGGGGCGAGCAAGCGCGTGCGCAGTAGGCCCTTGGCGGGTTCGGTGGGCGGGCGCAGCTGGTTGGGTTTGAGCGCGGGAAGGTGCATGGCGAGCAGTGCTCCGTCGGGTCAGCCAGGTATCGTAGGGGCTGGTAGGGGTTTGTCACAACATTTTCGGCGCTCGATCTCCCAGGCGCTGCAAACGTCGTGGCGAACACAACCACGCATGCCGCTGTCATCCCTGCACAACCCTTTCAAAATTGAAACGCCACCGTTCAAATTTGCCATGAAATCAATTCCAAAATTCGCAATAACTAGTTGATTAATAACAATTAATAAGAACCTTAAAAAACCTGGCAATCATCTTGCAATTGGCTAGCCCACGTACGACCAGTCAATTGGACCCACCATGCCAACCACCCATCACGCGCTCCCTCCCAGCGCTCGCATCGACATCCCAGACGCCCATTCACGTCTTTCTACCTACCTACAAAAACAGCTAGACGCCCATCCCGTGACCATCACCCGCAGCGAGCGATTATCAGGCGGCGCCATCCAGGAAAACTGGCTGCTCGAAGCCCAGGTCGCAGGCCAGCCGCAGCGTTGGGTACTGCGCACCGACGCCGCCTCCGCAGTGGCCGTCAGCATGACCCGCGAGCAGGAGTTCGCGGTGCTCGACGTGGCCCACCAGGCCGGCGTCAACGTACCCACGCCCCTCTGGCTGTGCCAGGACCCGCAGGTAATCGGCCGCGACTTCTTCATCATGCAGGCGTTGGCAGGCACCGCCAGCGGCCACCAGCTGACCACCGCACAAGGCGCGCCCCAGGGCAACGCGGCACTGTGCAGGCAGTTGGGCGCCAACCTTGCGCGGCTGCATCAGGTACACCCGCCGCAGCAGGCGCTGGCGTTTCTGCCCGCCGCGCAGCCAGACACGGTGCACGCCAGTGTCGCGCAGTACCGGCGCTTTCTCGATGCCTTGCCAGGCAGCCACCCGGTGCTGGAGTGGGGCTTGCGCTGGTGTGAGCTGAACAAACCTGCCGCCCTGCCGGCGTGCTTGATCCACCGCGACTACCGCACCGGCAACTACATGGTCGACGCCGGCGCGCTGACCGGCGTGCTGGATTGGGAGTTCGCTGGCTGGGGCGACCCGCGTGAAGACCTGGGCTGGTTCACCGCACGTTGCTGGCGGTTTGGCCGGCCGGACCTGGTGGCTGGCGGCATCGGCCACCTGGATGACTTGCTCGCCGGGTACCGCAGCGTGTCGGCGCTGGCACTGGACACCCAGGCGCTGCGCTTCTGGCAGGTCATGGCCCACCTGCGCTGGGCGGTAATTGCCCTGCAGCAGGCTGAACGCCATGTGTCGGGCCAGCAACGCTCGTTGGAGCTGGCGCTGACCGGGCGGATGGTCAGCGAACTTGAACAGGAAATCCTCTTGCTAACCCGTGGAGGCCACGCATGAACCAGCCCGATGCCCGCGACCTGCTTGTGACGGCCCGCGAAGCCTTGCTCACGCACTTGCTGCCGGCGTTGCCAAAAGGGTTGCAGTACGAAGGGCGGATGGTCGCCAGCGCCATGCTGATCGCCAGCCGCGAACTGCAACAGGCAGCGGGCTGTGCCGAGGCCGAACGCCAAGCCCTGGGCGCCTTGCTGGCGCAGCACGGCCAGGCAGCGACCGGGCTTGAACAGGCCCGCCTTTGGCTAGCGCAGCACATTCGCCAAGGGGCCTACGATCAGGACGCTACGCACTTGCTGGAGGCACTGCGGGCAATCAATCGGGCGCAGGTGAGCATCAGCAACCCTAAGGTGCTGCCTGCCTGAACATCGTCGATATCAACATGGCTGGCACGCAGGTACGGCACGCGTGCCTTCGCACCCTCAACTACACCCCCTACGACCCCGGCAAGGCCGCGATCGACAAAACCGTCATGGAGCATCTGCATGCCGCCATCGACCCGCGTCGCCTGCACGCCTGAGCCTCTACAAGGAACCCCCACCATGCATTTTGCCCTTTCAGCCGAACTGCTCGCCCTGCAAGCAAAGGTCCGGCATTTCATCACCGAATCAGTACTGCCGATGGAGCATGACCCCCGCCAGACCGCCCATGGCCCATCGCCTGAACTGCGCCAGGCGCTGCTCGACAGGGCCCGTGAACATGGGTTGCTGACCCCGCATGCCTCGCGTGAAATGGGTGGCCTGGGTTTGAGCCATATCGAGAAGGCGGTCATTTTCGAAGAAGCGGGCTATTCACCGCTTGGCCCCGTTGCCCTGAACATCCACGCACCGGACGAAGGCAATATCCACCTGCTGGAGCAAGTGGCCACGCCTGCGCAGAAGGACCGCTGGCTGCGGCCACTGGTACAGGGCCATATCCGCTCATGCTTCGCCATGACCGAGCCGAGCCCGGGCGCCGGCTCCGATCCCTCGATGCTGACCACCCAGGCGGTGCGTGACGGTGACGACTACATCATCAATGGCCAGAAATGGTTCATCACCGGGGCCGAAGGCGCGCAGCTGGCGATCATCATGGCGCGCATGGAAGATGGCAGCGCCACGATGTTCCTCACCGACACCGACCGCCCTGGCTTCATCCTGGAGCGCATGATGGGCTCGCTGGACAGTTGCTTTGCCGGCGGCCATGCGGTGTTGCGTTTCGATAACCTGCGGGTGCCGGCTCGCGATGTGCTCGGCGAGGTGGGCAAAGGCTTGCGTTACGCCCAGGTGCGCCTGGCGCCGGCCCGCCTCACCCACTGCATGCGCTGGCTGGGCCAGGCCCGCCGCGCCCATGACGAGGCCTGCGCCTATGCCAACCGCCGGGTTTCGTTCGGCAAGCCGCTGGGCGAGCACCAGGGGGTGGGCTTCATGCTCGCCGACAACGAAATGGACCTGCATGCCACACGCCTGGCGATCTGGCATTGCGCCTGGGTGCTGGACCAAGGCGAGCGCGGCAATTTCGAGTCGAGCATGGCCAAGGTGCTCAGCTCCGAGGCCATCTGGCGGGTGATCGACCGCTGCGTGCAGGTGCTGGGCGGGCAGGGTGTTACGGGCGAGTCGATCGTCGAGCGGATCTTCCGCGATGCCCGTAGTTTCCGCATCTATGACGGCCCTAACGAAGTGCACCGGATGAGCCTGGCGAAGAAGATCCTCGCCCGCAGCGCCACCGTCGAGGGTGGCCTTTCGGCGTTCTGAGCCCCTGTGCCGTGCGCGCTGTCATCAACTGAAAAACCGTTGTCGTCCGATGATAAGCGCCGCTTGGCGCAACGGCCTAAATTGCCCTTCAAGACGCGGTTTATCTGTTCAACAAGAACTACAAGAAGGGAGATTGGCATGGCCAAAGCGGTACGTTTCTACGAAACCGGGGGGCCTGAGGTCCTGCGCTACGAAGACGTCGAAGTCGGCGAACCGGGCCCGGGGCAGGTACGCCTGCGCCACGTGGCGGTAGGCCTGAACTACGCCGACACTTATTTTCGCAACGGCACCTACCCGATACCGCTGGCCAATGGCATGGGCGTGGAAGCGTCGGGCGTGGTCCAGTCGGTGGGCGAGGGCGTCAGCCACGTGGCCGTCGGCGACCGGGTGACCTACACCGGTTTTCTCAACACCCTGGGCGCTTATAGCACCGAGCGCCTGATCCCCGCCTCAGCGCTGATCAAGCTGCCGGAAACCATCGCCTTCGAGACTGCAGCGGCCATGACCATGCGCGGCCTGACCGCGTCATACCTGATGCGCCGCCTGTACGACTTCAAACCGGGTGACAGCATTTTGCTGCACGCGGCGGCGGGGGGCGTGGGCCTGATCGTTTCGCAGTGGGCCAAGCTGCTTGGCCTGACCGTGATCGGCACGGTGTCTACCGACGCCAAGGCCGCAGTGGCGCGCGCCCATGGCTGCGACCACACCATCAACTACAGCCATGAAGATGTCGCCAAGCGTGTGCGTGAGCTGACCGACGGCGTGGGCGTCAACGTGGTCTTCGACAGCGTTGGCCGCACGACCTTCATGGGTTCGCTGGACTCGCTCAAACGCCGTGGCCTGATGGTGTGCGTGGGCACTGCGTCCGGCAAGATCGAGCCATTCGACCCGCAAATTCTGGCGATCAAGGGGTCGCTGTTCATGACCCGGCCGGCGCTGGCCGATTACATCGCTGAACCCGCGGAGAAGGCCCGCCTGGCCAGTGAGCTGTTCGACCATGTCAGCAGCGGCCGCATCCGCATCGAGATCAACCAGCACTACGCCTTGCAGGATGCGGTGCAGGCCCACCGTGACCTGGAGTCGCGCAAGACCACCGGCTCGTCGATCTTCGTCATCTGAGGAGGGCACTGCCATGCAAGTCGAACAACTGACCTGCGCCATTGGTGCCGAACTGGTCGGCGTCAAGCTGGCCGATGCCATTCATGATGACGGCTTGTTCGCCGAGATCCGCGCCCAACTGCTCAAGCACCGGGTGCTGTTCTTGCGTGACCAGGCCATCAGCCGCGCCGAGCACGTGGCGTTTGCCCGTCGCTTCGGTGAGCTGGAGGATCACCCCGTCGCTGGCAGCGACCCGGAACACCCGGGGCTGGTGCAAATCTACAAACGCCCCGACCAGCCGGCCGACCGCTATGAAAACGCCTGGCACACCGACGCCACCTGGCGCGAAGCCCCACCGATGGGGTGCGTGCTGCGTTGCGTGGAATGCCCGCCGGTGGGCGGCGACACCATGTGGGCGAACATGATACTGGCCTACGACAACCTGCCGGCCGAGATCAAGGCCCGCATCGAGGGCTTGCGCGCCCGCCACAGCATCGAGGCCAGCTTCGGCGCCGCCATGGCGACCGACAAGCGCCTGGCGCTCAAGGCCCGCTACCCCGATGCCGAGCACCCGGTGGTGCGCACCCACCCGGAAACCGGCGAGAAGGTGCTGTTCGTCAATGCCTTCGCCACCCACTTCACCAACTACCACACCCCCGAGCGCGTGCGTTTCGGCCAAGACGCCAACCCCGGCGCCGCCGACCTGCTGCGCTACCTGGTGAGCCAGGTGTACATCCCCGAGTACCAGGTGCGCTGGCGCTGGACACCCAACAGCATCGCCATCTGGGACAACCGCAGCACCCAGCACTACGCCGTCATGGATTACCCGGCCTGCCATCGCAAGATGGAGCGAGCCGGGATCATGGGCGACAGCACTTTCTGAACAGACAAGAACAAGACTGAGGATCAGGCATGCAATTCTTCGACGACTCGCTGCACCCGGAAAACATGGAAAAGGTGGTCATCACCGTGGCGCCCTATGGCCCCGAGTGGATGCCCGACGATTTCCCCGAGGACATTCCGGTGACCATGGACGAGCAGGTGCAAAAGGCAGTCGATTGCTACGAAGCCGGCGCCACCGTCCTCCACCTGCACGTGCGCGAACTCGACGGCACCGGCTCCAAGCGCCTGTCCAAGTTCAACGAGTTGATCGCCGGGGTGCGTGAAGCGGTACCGGACATGATCATCCAGGTCGGCGGCTCTATTTCGTTCGCGCCGGAAGGCGAGGGTGAAGCGGCCAAGTGGCTGAGCGACGACACTCGGCACATGCTGGCCGAGCTGACCCCAAAGCCGGACCAGGTGACGGTGGCGATCAACACCACCCAGATGAACATCATGGAGCTGCTGTACCCGGAGTACCTGGAAGGCACTTCGCTGGCCAGCCCGGGCATTCAGGCCGCCTACAGTGAAATGACCGTGCCCGCGGGGCCAGCCTGGGTCGAGGAGCACCTGCGCCGGCTGCAGGCCAGCAATATCCAGCCGCACTTCCAGTTGACCGGCATGCATGCCCTGGAAACCCTCGAGCGCCTGGTGCGCAAGGGCGTTTACAAAGGCCCGCTGAACCTGACCTGGATCGGCATTGGTGGCGGCTTCGATGGCCCGAACCCGTTCAACTTCTTCAACTTTGTGCACCGTGCGCCGGATGGCTGCACCCTGACCGCGGAGTCGCTGCTCAAGAACGTGCTGCCGTTCAACACCATGGCCCTGGCCATGGGCCTGCACCCGCGCTGCGGCATCGAAGACACCATCATCGACCAGCACGGCAAGCCGTTCACCTCGGTGCAGCAGATCCAGCAGACCGTGCGCGTGGCGCACGAACTGGGGCGTGAAGTGGCCACTGGCAAGGAAGCCCGAGCGATCTACCGGATCGGTGAGCAGTACGCCTCTGTCGAAGAAACCCTGCTGGCCAACGGCATGGCGCCGAACCGTCGGCCGGGGCAAAAGGGCGTGCCGCAGCGCGCGTGATCTACTGTGGGAGCGGCCTTGTGTCGCGCAAGGGCCGCTCCCACATCAGGCGTGTGATCAGCGCCACGATTGGCTGTTACTCATAACAACAAAAAGAACCCAAGCCAGATACCCAAGGAGGCAACATGGCCACCTACCACACCGGTGCGTCAGACCCCGGCACGGATACATCACTGGGCATCCCCCGGCGCTATGCCTGGATCGTCTTTGCCCTGACCTTCGGCCTGTTGATCTCTGACTACATGTCACGGCAGGTACTCAATGCCGTGTTCCCACTGTTGAAGCAGGAATGGCAGCTCAGCGACAGCCAGCTCGGCCTGCTCAGTGGCATCGTCGCCTTGATGGTCGGCCTGCTGACCTTTCCGCTGTCATTGCTCGCCGACCGCTTCGGCCGGGTCAAGAGCCTGACCTTCATGGCAGTGATGTGGAGCCTGGCCACGCTGGGCTGCGCCGTCGCCGAAAACTACCAGCAGATGTTCATTGCGCGCTTTCTGGTCGGGGTTGGCGAGGCCGCCTACGGCAGCGTCGGCATCGCCGTGGTGGTGGCGGTGTTCCCGCGGGAGATGCGCGCCACCCTGGCCGGCTCGTTCATGGCCGGCGGCATGTTCGGCTCGGTGCTGGGCATGGCGTTGGGCGGCGTGATGGCCCAGCACCTGGGCTGGCGCTGGGCGTTCGCTGGCATGGCGTTCTTTGGCCTGGCCCTGGCGGTGCTCTACCCCTTGATCGTGCGCGAGGCACGCATTGCCCCGAAAGGCCTGGCCGACGCCACCGACAAGGCTGCGCTGAAGGCCCTGCGCCCGTTGCGCACGCTGTATTCCAGCCGCTCGGTGATCAGTGCCTACATCGGCAGCGGCTTGCAACTGTTCGTCGGGGGCACGGTGATCGTGTGGATCCCCAGTTACCTGAACCGCTACTACGCCATGGGCACTGACCAGGCGGGCGCCGTGGCGGCAATCATCGTGCTGTGCAGCGGTGTAGGCATCGTGCTGTGCGGCATGCTCTGCGACCGCATGGGGCGTAATCGCCCCGATCGCAAGATCAGCCTGGCCATCGCCTATTGCCTGGGCAGTTGCGTGCTGCTGTCGGTGGCATTCGCCATGCCGGCGGGCATGCCGCAGCTGGTGCTGATCTGCCTGGGCATGATGATCGCCGCCGGCACCAATGGCCCGTCCAGCGCCATGGTCGCCAACCTGACCCACTACACGGTGCATGGCACCGCCTTCGCCACACTGACCTTGAGCAACAACTTGCTCGGCCTGGCCACGGGGCCGTTGATCACCGGCAAGGTGTCCGACCTTATCGGCTTGCAGGCCGCTTTTGAACTGGTGCCGTTGATCAGCATCGCTGCTGCTGCGGTGTTCTTCTACGCCAAGCGCCACTACCACCATGACATGGCGCGCCTGATGCACGGCAATAGCGCGCAAGCGCCTGTCGAGCCTGTACTGGAGCCCCGAACGTGAACCCTTCGTTGTCGATTGATGTGTACTTCGATTTCATCTGCCCGTGGTGCCTGATCGGCAAGCGGCAATTGCAGCGGGCGTTGGCGCAATTGCGCGAGGCGCGGCCTGGGGTGGTGATCAACCTGGCCTGGCAGGGCGTGCAGCTGTTACCTGACATGCCGGTGGCCGGCCAGCCTTTCGCCGCGTTCTACCGGCGTCGCCTGGGCAGCGAGGAGGCTGTGCAACAACGCCAGGGGCAGGTGCGTGAAGCCGCCAGTGCGGTAGGTGAGCACCTCGATTTCAGCCGGATCGCGCGCATGCCCAACACCGCAGACGCCCATCGCCTGCTGCTGCATGCCGTGGAGCTGGGCAGCGAACAACAGGTCGAAGCGTTGCTGGAGCGGCTGTTTGCGGCGTACTTCCATCAGGGCGAAGACCTGGGCGATCGCGACACCCTGTTGCGCATCGCCGAACAGTGCGGCTTTGCGCCTGCCGCGCTGGCCGGGAGCCTGAGCGGTGATGGCCGGCCGTTCATCAGTGCCAATAGGGACATCGCCAGCCGCGGCGTGCCGTGTTTCATCTTCGACGACCACGTGCGCGTGTTCGGTGCCCAGCCGGCAGAGCAACTGTTCGAGGCCATGCAACGGGCGCTGTCGGCAGCGGCGGGGGCCGGCTCATGAGCCGGCGTATTGAAGTGCCGGCCCCGCGCGTGCCTGGCGTCGGTGAACGCGCGCTGTTCGAACATGAGGGCAAAAGCCTGGCGTTGTTCAATATCGACGGGCGTTTGCTGGCCATCGACGATAGCTGCCCGCACCAGGGGTCGTCGTTGTGCGCCGGGCAACTGGACGGTGGCGTGATCCAGTGCCGCGCCCATGGCCTGCGCTTTGATCTTGCCAGCGGCTACCTGCTCAATTCCAAGGCACTCAAGGTGGCCAGCTACCCCGTAGAGGTGGAGGGCGAACGGGTATTTATCGTCATCGCCAGCCAGGAGGTCGTGTCATGAGCACCCTTGCGCTGGCCCAGGTCAACCACCGTGCGCGCGAGTTAGCGCCAGGGCTCATCGTCAGCCTGATTGCCGCAGGTGCAGCGAGTTTTCTGGCCGAACACTATGGCGCGCCGGTCATGCTGTTTGCCCTGCTGCTGGGCCTGGCGCTGAATTTTCTGGCCAGCGACGGCAAGTGCAAAGCCGGCATCGAGTTTACCGCGCGCACGGTACTGCGCCTGGGCGTGGCACTGCTGGGCATGCGCATCACCCTGGAGCAGATGGCGGGCCTGGGCTGGAAGGCGGTCGCGCTGGTGGTGATCCTGGTGGTGGTCACCATCGGGGTGTCGATGGTGGCGGCCAAGGCCCTTGGCTTCCAGCGCCTGTTCGGCATGCTCACCGGTGGCGCCACGGCGATCTGCGGCGCCTCGGCGGCGCTGGCGCTGGCCGCTGCGCTGCCCAGCCATCCGCAGAAAGAGCGGGCGACGCTGTTTACCGTGATCGGTGTGTCGGCATTGTCGACCTTGGCGATGATCCTCTACCCGATGATTGCCAACGCACTCGGCCTGTCGCCGCAAGCCGCCGGGGTTTTTCTGGGTGCGACGATCCACGATGTCGCCCAGGTGGTGGGGGCGGGCTACAGCATGTCGCCCGAAACCGGCGATACCGCTACGGTGGTCAAGTTGATGCGCGTCGCCATGCTGGTGCCGGTGATCGTCGTCGCGGCCATGATCGCGCGCCGCCAGGGCACCGACACCGCGGGTAAGCGCCCGCCATTGCTGCCTTGGTTTGCGGTGGGTTTCCTGGCGCTGGCCTGCATCAACAGCACCGGCTGGGTGCCACTGGCCGTGCAAGGTGGGGTCAACGAGCTGTCGCGCGGGTGCCTGGTGGTGTCGATCAGTGCCCTGGGCATGAAGACCCAGCTCAAGGAACTGGCCGCCGTGGGCATCAAGCCGATCTTGCTGATGGTTGGCGAGACGGTATTCCTGGTGGCGCTGGTGTTGGTGCTGTTGCGCGTAGGGTTGTAACACCGCGCGCTCAGCGCGTGGTGACTGGCCCCTGGGCTGCGCTACGGGCCCGTTTGAGCGGCGTGGGCAGGTCGTGCTGCGCACGCCAGGTGGCCGGTGGCTGGCCGAACTGGCTGATGAACCAGCGGGTGAACGAACTGTGCATGGAATAGCCGAGCATGTCGGCGATACGCCCCAGCGAATAACCGGGGCTTTCCAGGTAGCGCAGCACCAGGTCGCGGCGCACGCCGTTGACCAGCTCGCTGAAGGTGGCGCCTTCTTCTTCCAGGCGGCGCTGCAAAGTGCGCACGTTCATGCCCTGGGTCTGGGCGATGTGTTCGATGGTGGCACGGCCCATGGGCATGAGCAGAAAGATCGACTTGCGCACCTCGTGCACCAGCGAAGGGGCGCCATCATCCTGCAGGGCACACACGTAACGCTGGGCGAGCCGCGCCATGGCTTCGTTGGCCTGCGGGTTGGCTGTGTCCAGGTCGGCCGCCGAACAGACGATGCCGTTGAAGTCGCTGTTGAACTCCAGCTTGCAGCCGAAGATGCGCCGGTGGATGGCCAGGTCGGTGGGGGCAGCGTGGGTGAAATTGGCGCTGATCGGGTGCCAATGCGCGCCCAGCAGCGCCGAACAGAAGCGGTGCATCACACCGATGGCCAGCTCGATGGCCTGGCGGCTGTGCATGGGCTGCTCGGTGATGACCTCCTGGCGGATGATCACCGTCTTGCCGGTTTCTTCGATGTGAATCGCCAGGGCGTTGTTCAGTACATGGCGATACTGCACGATCACCTGCAGCGCATCGCGCAGCGAATGCTGGTGGCTGATCAGCAGGCTGACCTCACCAAAATCCGACAACTGGCGCAGTTCGGCCATGCGCAGGCCAAAGGCTTCGCAGCCGCTCAGGCGTGCCGATTCTTCGAGCACGTTGATGGCGGCAGCCACCGGAATGCGCTGATCGGGCGCTTCGAGCAAGGACGCACTGAGGCCCGCCTGGGCCAGCAGGCCATGGCCGTTCAGGCCCAGATGACGCGAGACTTCAAGATAATTGGTAAGCGAGGCTGCACGGGCGAGCACGGTCATATTGTTGTTTTCCACGTGTTCTTGATGGGCGTCCCGCTGCGCTGGCGGGTAGTCACTTATAGCGCCTGTGTCATCAGATGAAAAGCCATTTTCCTGCCGTTGGTCGCCCCTGAACAGGGGCCTGCTGGCCGCCGCGTCAGCCATGTCATCAACTGAAAAATCTATGACGCGCAATGTAAAGCGTGTACCGGACCGACTCTTTACTCTGGCCCTCAAGCAGTCGGCAATCGACCGAGTGAACAGAGCAAGGGCCCTGACATGGAAAAACTGCAAACCGCCGCCACCGTGCTGATTGTTCCGGGTCTGCGCGACCATGTACCTGAGCATTGGCAGACCCTGTTGCAGGCGCGCCTGGCCAAGGTGCGTGCGGTGCCGCCACTGACAACCGACACGCTCAGTTGCACGGCGCGGGTCGAGGCGATCGAGCGTGAGCTGGCGCAGATCGAGGGCGCGGTGATCCTGGTCGCGCACAGCGCCGGGGTGCTGATGGTGGCGCACTGGGCTGCGCGCTATCAGCGGCCGATCAAAGGCGCCGTGCTGGCCGCCCCCCCAGACCTGCAAAGCGAGTGGCCGCAAGGCTACCCCACTGCGGACACGCTGCGCGCCAACGGCTGGGCGCCGCTGCCGGGCGGCCCGCTGCCATTCCCCAGCCTGGTGGCGGCCAGCAGCAACGATCACCTGGCCAGCCTGAGCGCGGTAGCCGGCCTGGCCGCGCAGTGGGGCAGCGAGCTGGTCGAGCTCGGCGCCGTCGGCCACCTCAACCCTGCCTCGGGCTACGGCCCATGGCCCCACGCCGAGGCCCTGATACAGCAACTCGATCGCTGAGCCGCGCTTATCACCCAAGCAGAGACATCGCATGAACAACAATAAAAACGTTCTCTTCTGCCTTCCCCGCCGTAACCTGCTGGCAACGCTGTTGCTGGTCGCCGGTGCGCCGGCTGCCCAGGCATTCCAGCTGGACCTCGCCGACCCCGACTGGAACGTGCGCTTCGACAACACCGCCAAGCTGAGCTACGGCCAGCGGGTCGAAGGCGAAAACGCCAAGATCGCCCGCACCTCCAACCTCAACGACGGCGACAAGAACTTCAGCGTCGGCAGCGCGGTCACGCAGCGTCTGGACCTGCTCACCGAACTGGATATCGTCTACCAGGGCAGCATGGGCATGCGGGTCAGCGCCGCCAGCTGGTACGACCATGCCTATGACGACGTGGGGTCGAATGCCAACCCGTTTCCCGGCCAGCAGGGCAATGCCGGCAACCTGGTGCTGGCGCGCCCGGCCGGTGGCTTGCCCGCAGGTACCGTGCTGGCCGGTGGCCCGGCCCACCACCATGGCCTGAGCCGTTACAGCGACCGTTACTACAATGGGCCGTCTGGCGAGTTTCTCGACGCCTTCGTGTTCTACAACACCGAGATCGGCGACGAGTCGATGCTGAGCGGCAAGCTTGGCTGGCACTCGGTGTACTGGGGCGAGACCCTGTTCAACGCCGCCAACGGCATCAACTATGGCCAGTCGGCACTGGACCTGGCCAAGCTGTACAACGTGCCGGGAACCGAAACCAAGGAGCTGTTCCTGCCGCGCAAGCAGTTGTCGCTGAGTTACACGGTCAACCCTGAACTGACCCTGGCCGCGCAATACTTCCTCGAATTCGACAACTCGCGCCTGCCCGAAGGCGGTACCTACATGGGCGCCTATGACATGCTGGGCGACGGCGGCGATATCTTCTGGCTGCCGGTGCCCAATGCCGTCGGCGGCGCCGGCGCTTTCTACGGCGCACCCCGTGGGCATGACATCCGGCCACGCAACTCGGGTGACTTCGGCCTGATGGCCAAGTGGAGCCCGGAATGGCTCGACGGCACCCTGGGCTTCTACTACCGCAACACGTCCGACCCAACCCCGGCAGTGCTGATCAACGCGCCCAACCTGCACAACGGCAGCCTGGCCGGTACCAGCTACATGGCCGCCTACGCCGACGACATCGATATTTACGGCATCAGCCTGGCGAAGAGCGTCGGGCCGGTGAGCGTCGGGCTGGACGTCAACTACCGCGAGAACATGCCGCTGATCAGCAACTTCACCACCATCAACGGGCCGCTGTACCAGGCCCTGGCGGGCACGGCGGGCGGCACCAACCTGATCGGCGAGGTGCCGGGCAACGGTGAAACCGGCCTGGCCCGGGGCAAGACCTTGCATGTGGTGCTCAACGGCCTGGTCACCTTCGGTGCGACGCCGCTGTGGAATGCCTCGTCGCTGGCCGTGGAAGGCGCCATGACCCACCTGGTCAGTGTCGACAAGGGTGAGCAGACCTTCAAGGGCGATGCCAGCTACCAGGGTGTCGACAAGGTCACGACCAATGCCTACACCCTGGCGGTCAACTTCACGCCCACCTGGTTCCAGGCGCTGCCGGGGGTCGATATCTCCATGCCGCTGTCCTACAACGTCGGCCTGAAGGGTAACTCTGCGGTGCAGCTCGGCGGCAACGAGGATTCGGGCAGCTATTCGGTGGGCATCGCCGCCGATGTCTACCAGAAGTACAAGTTCGACCTGAAGTATGTCGACTCCTTCGGCAAGTTTGACACCTGCGAAACCGGCACCGACAACAACACCCCCGGTACCAACGGGCGCTACCAGTGCATCCCTGGCCAGATCACCTCGCAGGCCGGCCTGGCGCCGTTGTTGAAGGACCGCGGCATGGTCACCGCATCGTTCAAGACCACCTTCTGAAACGCCACTACAACAACAAGCGGAGAAACGCGATGAAGCATCTCAACAGCCTGCTGTGCGCCTCGCTGGCGGTCGTCTTCGCCGGGCATGCCCATGCAGGGGCGCCGGCCCAGGACGTCGCCCGGCTGGGCAAGGACCTGACCCTGGTGGGCGCCGACAAGGCGGCCAACGCCGACGGCTCCATCCCGGCCTACGAAGGCGGCCTTAACACCCCGCCTGCCGGTTTCAAACAAGGCGATACCCTGCGGCCTGACCCCTACACGGCAGAAAAGCCACTGCTGGTGATCGATGGCAAGAACGTCGAGCAGTACAAGGGCGCGCTGACCGCCACCACGGTAGAGCTGGCCAAGCGCTTCCCTACGTTTCGCATTGAGGTTTACCCGAGCCACCGGACTGCGGCATTGCCCAAGGCGCTGCTGGACAACACCCTGAAGAACGCCGCCAACGCCAAGTCCCTGGAGGATGGCCTGGCCATCGAGAATGTGTTGCCCGGGGTGCCGTTCCCTATCCCGCAATCGGGTGCCGAGGCCATGTGGAACCACTTGCTGCGCTACCAGGGCGTGGCGCAGAAGGCCAAGTACGATTCGTGGAACGTCGACGCGGCGGGCGTGGCAGCCCTGGCCACCACGGGCCTGGCCTATAACGCTTACCCGATCTACGAGGACCTGAACAAGGTCATCGAAGCCAAGGACATCTATTTCCAGACCAAGCTGTACTTCGAAGGCCCGGCGCGCAGGGCTGGCGAGTCGATGATGCTCAAGGATGCCGCCAACCCGTTGGTGCAGGAGCGTCGCGCCTGGCAGTACCTGCCGGGGCAGCGCCGGGTGAAGCTGGCGCCGAACCTGGCGTACGACACGCCAAACCCGGGTACGGCCGGCTCTGGCACCTTTGATGATGTCTATGTGTTCAACGGTGCGCTGGACCGCTATGACTGGCACCTGGTGGGCAAGCGCGAAATGTACGTCCCGTACAACACCTACCGGTTGACCTACATTCACGACCCTAAAAGCCTGACCACGCCCAATCACCTGGCACCGGACCAGGTGCGCTGGGAGAAACACCGCGTGTGGGTGGTCGAGGGCACCCTCAAGGGCAATGCTCGGCACATCTACGCCAAACGCCGCTTCTACCTGGACGAGGATAGCTGGTTCGCCCTCGCATCCGACCAGTACGACGCTCGCGGCCAACTGTATCGCGGCTCCTACAGCTTCTTCACGCAGAGCTACGACGTGCAGATCCCCAACAACAACCCGCATGTGGTCTACGACCTGGTCGGTGGCAGCTACAACATCAACGGCCTGATCGGCCCGCACGGTGGTATCGAGTACATCACCCCTCTGTCCAAGGCGCAGTGGTCGCCCGAAGCCCTGGCGGGTGCCGGTATTCGCTGACCCCGACGATCAACCTGCCGGCTGCGCCAGACGGGGCAGCCGGTGGAGTCTGCAGAGGATGTGGCATGGCTCTTTCAAGAAAATCGGCGCCGTGGGCGCTGGCATTGGCCCTGGTCGTGGCCGGTGTTCAAGGCCCGGCATGGGCAGCTACGTATGTCGATGTGCTGGACTTGCCGGCCAGGCCGAGCGCGCTGGCGGTGCACAGCCCGTTGCGCGATGTGACGCAGGCAGGGGATCGGCTGGTGGCGGTTGGGCCGCGCGGGCACATCGTGTATTCCGACAACCAGGGCCAGGACTGGCGCCAAGCCAGTGTACCGGTCAGTGCCGACCTCAATGCGCTGGTCTTCCCGAACGCACTCGAAGGCTGGGCGGTGGGCAACGATGGCGTGGTCCTGCACAGCCGCGACGGTGGTACGAGCTGGGCCAGGCAGCTTGATGGCCGGCAGATCGGCGCGCTGGTAGAAACCCATTACCAGGCCTTGGCCAAGGCTCACCCGGATGAGGCGCAGTGGCAGGCGTTTGCCGACGAAGGCCGGCGGCTGGTGCAGGAGGGCGCCGACAAACCGTTGCTTGGCGTGTGGTTCAGCGACGCAAAACGCGGGTACGCAGTCGGCGTGTTCAATTTGATCCTGCGCACCGACGACGGCGGCAACAGCTGGGTACCGATGCAGGACCGCACCGACAATCCACAAGGCTTGCACCTCAATGCCATCCGCGCGATCGGCGATGAGCTGTACGTGGCCGGTGAGCAGGGCTTGCTGCTCAAGTGGCATACCGGGCAACAACGTTTTGTCAGCCTGCCCAGCCCCTACCAGGGCACCTGGTTCGGGGTGCTCGGCAAACCCGGCGAAGTGCTTGCGTATGGCCTGCGTGGCCATGTGGCGCGCAGCAGTGACGGCGGGCAGAGCTGGACCCGGGTGAGCACGGGTGTGACGCAAAGCATCACGGCTGCCAGCCTCGACAGCAATGGGGACTACTGGTTGTTCAGCCAGGCGGGCCAGGTGCTGCACAGCCGCGATGGCGGCCTGAGTTTCGCCTTGCAGCCGCATGTGCCGCCTGCGCCGGTGACCGCCGCGCTGCAGACCCGAAGCAACGGCACCGTACTGGTGGGTGATCGCGGTCTACGCGTGCTGCCGGCTCGATAACAACCCCAAGCATCCAAAGAGAACTCGTGATGGCCAACATCAAGCAAGACACCCTGCCGGTGATCCGCGACCTGAAGGATTTCGATCCACGTTCCGGCAACCTGCTGGAGCGCATGGTCTTCAACTACCGCCCGCTGTTCATGCTGTTCATGGTGCTGGTCACGGGGGTTCTGGGTTACCTGGCGCTGACCCGCCTGGAGTTGCGGCCCAGCTTCGAGAAAATGATCCCGCAGAGCCAACCTTACATCCAGAACTACCTGGACAACCGCAAGTCGCTGCGTGGCCTGGGCAACTCGGTGCGGGTGGTGGTGGAGAACACCCAGGGCGATATCTTCGACCCCGAGTACCTGAACGTGCTCAAGCAGATCAACGACGAGCTGTTTCTTGCCCAAGGTGTGGACCGCGCCTGGATGAAGTCGTTGTGGAGCCCCGGTGTGCGCTGGACCGAAGTCACCGAAGAGGGTTTTCAGGGGGGCACAGTGATGCCCGACGATTACCAGGGCAAACCGGCCGACATTGAACAGCTGCGGCAAAACATCAACCGTGCCGGTATCGTCGGCAGCCTGGTGGCGACTGATTTCAAGTCAAGCATGCTGGTGGTACCGCTGCTTGATCACGACCTGGCCACCGGTCGCGGCATCGATTACCGGCAGTTCTCGCAGATGCTCGAACAGCAGTTGCGCGACAAGTACGAGTACGCCGGGGACAGCAATGCGCGCAAGGCCGGCGAGGAAGGCCATGGTAAGTACAAGGTGCGGGTCATCGGTTTTGCCAAGCTGATGGGCGACCTGAGCGATGGGCTGGTCCAGGTGATGATGTTCTTCGCCCTGGCGGTGGGCACCTCGCTGATGATCATCTTCCTTTATACGCGCTGTGTGCGCAGCACCTTGCTGGTGGTGCTCTGTTCGCTGGCGGCGGTGGTGTGGCAACTGGGTATCGTCGGTTGGCTGGGCTATGCCATCGACCCTTACTCGATCCTGGTACCGTTTCTGATCTTCGCCATCGGTGTCTCGCATGCCGCGCAGAAGATGAACGGCATCATGCAGGACATTGGCCGCGGTACACACAGGCAGGTCGCCGCGCGTTACACCTTCCGCCGCCTGTTCGTGGCCGGCGTCACGGCGTTGCTGGCCGACGCCGTGGGCTTTGCCGTGCTGATGCTGATCGACATCCCGGTGATCAAGGACCTGGCGATCACCGCAAGCATCGGTGTTGCGGTGTTGATCTTCACCTCGTTGCTGTTGATACCGGTGGCGCTGTCGTACGTCGGTGTGGGTCGCAAGGCCGCCGCGCGCGCCTTGCGCATCGACCAGCGAGCCGCCGAGCACCGCGGCTTCGGCAAGCTGTGGGACATGCTTGACCGCTTCACCACGCGCAAGTGGGCCACGGGCGCCGTGCTGGTGGCCACGCTGATGGGCATGGGCGGCTTTTGGGTAAGCCTGCAGCTGAAGATCGGCGACCTCGACAGTGGCGCGCCGGAGTTGCGCGCGGACTCACGCTACAACCGCGACAATGCCTACATCACCCGCCATTACGCACTGTCCAGCGACCTGTTCGCGGTGATGATCAAGACCCCGCCGGAAGGCTGCCTGAGCTACCGGACGCTGATGCTTGCCGACCGCCTGGCCTGGGAGCTGCAGCAGTACCCGGGCGTACAGACCACCGTCTCGTTGGCAAACGCCGTGCGCCAGATCACCGCAGGCTCGTTCGAGGGGAACCCGAAGATGAGCAGCCTGCAACGCAACCAGGACATGCTCAACTATGCCGCCCAGCAAGCGTCGGTCAACGCCCCGGAGCTGTTCAACACCGACTGCTCGCTGATGCCGGTGATCGCCTACCTCAAGGACCACAAGGCCCAGACCCTGGACGATGTGGTGGCCATCGCCGACCGCTTTGCCCGCGACAACAGCAGCCCCGACCGCCAGTTCATGCTCGCGGCCGGCAGCGCCGGCATCGAAGCGGCAACCAATATCGTGGTCCGTGAAGCCAACCGCACCATGCTGCTGTTCGTCTACCTGGCGGTGACGCTGTTCTGCCTGATCACCTTCCGCAGCTGGCGCGCGACCCTGGTGGCGCTGTTGCCGCTGGTGCTGACCTCGGTGCTGTGCGAGGCCTTGATGGTGGTGATGGGCATCGGCGTGAAAGTGGCCACGTTGCCGGTCATCGCCCTGGGCGTAGGGATTGGCGTGGACTACGCCTTGTACCTGCTCAGCGTGCAGCTGCACTACCAGCGCCAGGGCCGCTCGCTGGGCGAGGCCTACCAGAACGCCGTGGCCTTCACTGGCCGGGTGGTGGGGCTGGTGGGCATTACCCTGGCGGCGGGCGTGGTCGGCTGGGCGTGGTCGCCGATCAAGTTCCAGGCCGACATGGGCATCCTGCTGACCTTCATGTTCCTGTGGAACATGCTCGGCGCGCTGGTGCTGATCCCGGCGCTGTCGTACTTCCTGCTGCCGGACAAGCGCTTTGTCAAGGCTGTGCCCCAGCCATGCGCGCCCGCCGCGCCGCCTGGCGAGCACGCTTGCGAACCCCAGGCGCAAACACGGATGAGCGCATGAGCGCGCCCTAATCGAATCGAATACCGAAACTGGAATCTACCCTCATGGCCAAGACAAAAATAATGCCGCCGGCAGCTGGTGCCTATGCCTACCCACTGCTGATCAAACGCCTGCTGATGTCAGGTGTACGGCACCAGCCCGAGCAGGAGATCGTCTACGCCGACAAGCTGCGCTACACCTACCGCGGCCTGGACCAGCGGGTCCGGCGCCTGGCCAATGTGCTGCGTGCCGCCGGGGTGCAGGCCGGTGACACTGTGGCGCTGCTGGACTGGGACAGCCACCGCTCGCTGGAGTGCTTTTTTGCCGTGCCGATGCTGGGTGCGGTGCTGCACACGGTGAACGTGCGGTTATCGCCGGAGCAGGTGGCGTACACCATGAACCACGCGCAAGACGACCTGGTGCTGGTGCACGACGATTTCGTGCCGCTGCTGGAACAGCTTCAGGGCCAGTTGGGCACGGTGCGCGGTTACCTGCAGCTCACCGACGAACAGGCCACGGCCACCACGCTGCCGGTGCTGGGCGAGTATGAAGCGCTTCTGGCCAGCGCCAGTTGCCAGGCCGAGTTCGACGACTTCGACGAAAACTCGGTGGCCACGCTGTTCTACACCACCGGCACCACGGGCAACCCCAAAGGGGTGTACTTCAGCCACCGCCAGTTGGTGCTGCACACCCTCAACGAGCTGGGTACGTTTGCCGCTTACGACGGCCAGCCGCTGCTGCGTTCGAGCGACGTGTACATGCCCATTACGCCGATGTTCCATGTGCATGCGTGGGGCGTGCCGTACGTGGCCACGGTGCTGGGGGTCAAGCAGGTGTACCCGGGGCGCTACGAGCCGAACACGCTGGTAAGGCTGTACCGCGACGAGGGGGTGACGTTCTCCCACTGCGTGCCGACCTTGCTGCAGATGATGCTGGACAGCGAACAAGGCCGGCACACCGATTTCAGCCGCTGGAAGATCCTGCTCGGTGGCAGCGCGCTGACCCACGGCCTGGCCCGCCAGGCCAGTGAGCGTGGCATGCTGATCTACAGTGGCTACGGGATGTCGGAGACCTGCCCGCTGCTGACCCTGACCCACTTGCGTGAAGAGGACCGGGCCTTGCCGATGGGCGAGCAGGTTGCACAGCGGATCCGCACCGGGGCCCCGGTAGCGATGGTCGACCTGCGCATTGTCGATGCCCAGGGTAACGACATGCCTCACGACGGTGCGTCGCTGGGTGAAATCGTGGTGCGTTCGCCCTGGCTGACTCAAGGCTACCTGCACGAGCCGCACAAGGGCGCCGAGCTGTGGCAGGACGGCTGGCTGCACACCGGTGACATGGGCTCGATCGACCACCACGGTGTGCTGGAGATCAAGGACCGGATCAAGGACGTAATCAAGACCGGGGGTGAGTGGATCAGCTCGTTGACCCTGGAAAACCTCATCAGCCAGCATCAGGCGGTCAGCGCCGTGGCGGTGGTCGGTATCCCCGATGAGCAGTGGGGCGAGCGGCCGATTGCACTGGTGGTGCGCACGCCCGGTGACCGCCTTGACCAGCCAATGCTCGAGGCGCACCTCAAGCAGTTTGTCGACAAGGGCCAGATCAACAAGTGGGCGATCCCACGGCAGGTGCATTTCGTCACCGACATCCCCAGGACCAGCATCGGCAAGATCAACAAGAAGCTGATTCGCGAAACGCACCTGGGCGCCTGATGGGCGTTATGGCCCGTCAGAAGCCTTGGTGCCGGCGATTTAGTCTTTGACTGGCCAAGCAGATCCTGCACAATTGCCGGCTTTTTTCGCGACAGGAAGCCGCCATGCAACGGATTGTGATTCTGGGGAATGCCGGCAGCGGCAAATCTACCCTTGCCCGTGCCTTGGGCAAGCACCTTGGCCTGCCGGTGGTTCACCTGGATACCCTGTTCTGGGAGCCCGGCTGGGTCGAGGCGGACGCCGAGCAGTTCCGCGCACGGGTTGGTGAGGCCATTGCAGGGGATAGCTGGGTGTGTGAAGGCAACTATGCCCGGCGCACATTCGACCTGCGCCTGCCCCGTGCCGACCTGGTGATCTGGCTCGATACGCCCCGGCTCACCTGCTTCACCCGGGTGATTCTACGCAGCGTCATGAACCGGCCTCGTGCAGACCTTGCGGCTGGGTGTACAGAGAAACTCGACCGGGCTTTTCTGACCTTCCTGAACTTCGTGTGGAACTTCGATCGCGGCTATCGCCCAGGTATCGAGGCGCAGCGCCAGGCGGTTGGGCCGCAGATTCCCGTCGTGCATTTGCGCGGCAGCCGGCAGATCGGCGCATTTCTGGGCAGTTTGCCCGGGGCAGGCGTACTGGCTTCAGGCGGGCAGTAACGCACGCAAGGCAGCGTTCACGACGATGGCGAACAGCACCACCGGCAGGATGGAAAACCGTGAAGCGGCATACACGGTCAGTGCCACGGCGATGAGGTCTGCCGGGTAGCCAGAAACCAAGGTGGGCGCGATCACGGCAATCAGCAGGCAGCCAAGGGCGGCGTCGAGCACCTGGGTGGATGGCTTGGCCCACAGGTAAGCGCTGACCAGGCCCGCCAGCGTGCCCGCGAGCACATACCAGTTGCCGGGAATCAGCAGGTAGAACAGCGCGGCGGTGACCAGGCTGAATAGCCAGGGCAGGGCGGCGTGCACACCTCTCCACATGCCCTTGAGCAGTACCAGGCAGGCAGCGACAACTGCCATGTCCAAGCTGTAGCTGTGTAGGTCAGCCAGCAGCGGCCCGATCAGCGCGCCGAGCATGATGATGCTGGCCCTGGTCACCCACAGGTACCACGTCGAAGTGGCGCAGGTGGCCGGGCTCAACAGCGGTGGCGGCGCGTCGCTCGCGGCGGCAGAGGCATCGGGGTGTTCGGATTCAGGCGTTGCGGGGGGCTCTTCAATTACTGATTCATCTGCATTCATGGTCACCTCCAGTGGAGGCAAATTATTCCAATGGATCGCTGAAATCGGGTTGCGTAGTTGCCTAAGTGTGGGGAGTATTTGGCATCTACTGCCGTACTTCTCAATTTTAAGGTTATCAATGCCAATCAAACTCGACGCCATCGATCGACGTATCTTGCGGGCACTGCAACGCGACGGCCGTTTGCAGAACCAGGAACTGGCCAAGCAGGTGGGGTTGTCCCCGTCGCCTTGCCTGCGGCGGGTGCGCCTGTTGGAAGAAGCGGGGGTGATCGCGCGCTACGTGGCGCTGGTGGACCCGGCCAAGGTGGCGCTGGGCCTGACCCTGTTCGTGCGGGTGTGGCTCAAGCGCCAGGACCAGGAGACCACCGATGAATTCGTCGAGGCGGTGCGCCTGCTGCCAGAAGTGGTGGAGTGCCATGTGATGGCGGGTGACTGCGATTTGCTGTTGCGGGTGGTGGCGGCGGACCTGGAGGCCTACCGGCGGTTCCAGATCGCGCACTTGACCAGCCTGAGCGTGGTGCAGAACGTAAAGACCGAAGTGCCCATGGAAAAGATCAAGCTGACGACCGAGTTGCCGGTGTAAAAGGCACCTGTGCGATTTCGTCGTTGCGTTCGGGCAATGAGCGGTGATAAACCGGATTACCGCGTCCAAAAACTGTCCGCTGCGTTTTGAGCTCTATAATCTAGTGCTCGTTCAGCTGGCGTAAGACGCAAAAGAAAAACCGTTTCAGCGTGCATCCCCACCTGGCATTGGAAATCGTCCCCATGCAGCATCAATCCCCCGACGAAACGATTCGCGCCGCGTTGCAAAAGTCTCACGCCAGGCTCCATCGCCAGCATGAACTGGTCGTCGAGTACGGCGTCATGTCGCTCAAGTCGTCTGACCTGGATGCGTTGCTCACCCAGGCCTGCTCGGTAGTGGCCAAAGGTATGGACACCCCATTTGCCAAGGTGCTCATGCCGATAGCTGACAGCGATGAGTTTGTGCTGTCTCACGGCGTGGGTTGGGATGAGGCGGACATCGGGCACGCCACCGTGGGCGGCGATGTGGCCAGCCCTGCAGGCTATGCAATTTCGACCTACAGGCCCGTGCTGTCGAACCATCTAGGGCAAGAGCAGCGCTTCAGAACACCGTCGTTGCTAAAAAAATACGGGATCGAGCGAGCGATCAACGTACCTATCCGAGGGACATCGGCCCCCTTTGGTGTACTCGAAGCTGACAGCAGCAACGGGGAAGACTTCATCGAAAGCGACCTGGTGTTTCTGGAGGGCATCTCCAACGTCATCTCCATGGCGGTGGAGCGCATCTCTGCTGGCGAGGATATGCAGTCATCCGACCCATACTCCGAGAGCGTGCTCAACGCCAGCCCCGATTGCGTGAAAATCCTCTCCGCGCGTGGCGACATCGAATTCATGAACGATGCCGGCATGTGCCTGATGCACATTGGCGACCTCACGCAGGTGCGTGGGGTGGCGTGGTCGCAGCTCTGGCCTGACGAATCCAGAGACGTGGTGCTGGATGCGATCAGAAAAGTGACTGAAGGTGAATCAGCAAGGTTCGAGGCATTCTGCCCGACATTGCACCAAGAGCCTAAGTGGTGGGATGTGACGGTGGCGCCAATATTTGGCGAGCAAGGCGAGTTTGAAAAGATCATTGCCGTGTCGCGTGACATCACCGAACGACGCCATCACGAAGCACAATTGTTGTCATTGATCGACGCGCAAAACATAAAGTTGAGTAAAAGTGATCTTTATCTGGAAGAAATTCATCATCGGGTCAAGAACAGCCTGCACCTGGTAAATACCTTGTTGTTGCTGCAGGCCAATATGGCCCTGGATGAAGCGGTAAAGCTTCAACTGCAGACGGCTGCAACTCGAGTGTTGACCATTGCGAGCGTGCATGAGCGTCTTTATCAGAATGCTGAAACTCAAGCGGTGAGTGCAGCGGATTATCTTGAAGCGTTGCTGGGTGATCTGGGCAAAGCATTGGCTGAGCGCAAAATCCTCCTCGATGCTGACGCATTCACGATGCCACCGGAAAGAATGGCGCCGCTGGGGCTGGTGATTTCCGAACTGATCACCAACTCGCTCAAATATGGCAAAGGTACGGTGGAGGTTAGCGTGAGGGGGCAGGGGGATCATGCACTGATCACGGTAACGGATGAGGGCGACGGGTTCCCGGAGTCGTACCCAAAACCCACTGGCACCGGCCTCGGCATGCGCTTGGTTAAAAGCTATTCGGGCTACGGCAGCCTGGCGATTACGGTTGATCGCACGCAAGAAAAAAGCACGATTCACGTACGCTTCAAACTGTAGTGAGCCCCAGGGCGGTAATGCCACCCCGGGGCCACTGGCATCAGCGATCGTCATCCTTGTGCAGAGCGTCACCTTGGTCGGCTTGGCCACCCATGCGGCCCGTGTCGGCAGGGCCTTGCCGGTCGGCTTGATCAGCACCAGGCTGGCCACCCTGGCGCCCTGTGTCCGTTGAGCGTTCCCAATCCTTGTTCATCTTGTCTTCAGGTTTTTGACCGGGTTGCTGGGTGCCTTTTTGTTTGTCGGGCATGTCACCTCCTGCGCCCTGGCCGCCTTTTTGGCCTGCATCGCCGGCACCGGTATTGGCGTTGCCGCCTTGGTTTGCGCCCCAGTCTTGATTGTTCGCCATGACTGCATACCTCTGGTCACACACAGGAAGGTCTGTGTTCAGTTGTGACTGTGGAGCACTCTCACGGGGTGCATCTATTGTCGGGGATTCTGACAAAACGCCTGAACAAACGGCGCCCCGGTATTTGCGACTCCAATAACCCCGATCGTAGACCACACTCTTTGCATGAGCCGCCTTGAGTCTTTCCTATATACAGACTAATACTAAAGCACTGGCGGAAGAGGGCTGATCATGTACAGGCGCTTTGTTGTGGTTCCTGCGGTACCGCGCCATAAAGAGGTCTTTCCTCGGCGCATTGGATTTCCCAGCGCCTTGGGGGAGGGCTACGACCTTTACGATACGCAAGAGAAAATGCGCCTCTGCCTGAGTTATTCGACACGCGCCGAAGCCGAGTTTGAATGTGCGTGCCGTAATGATTTTCAGGACAATAACGAAGCGAACTTCGTCGGTAATGCATGAGCCAGGCCCTGCAGCAATAGCGGTGGTTTAGGTGACGAGCCTGCTTTCGTAGGGGCAAGAGGCGGTCAGTGACAGCTGTGCTATCACTACAGGGATGCCGTCCGTCCGAAGGCCAGGGAGTGAGCGATGAATCACCTGTTTCGTGTGTTGCTGGTGTTGTTGGCCCTGGTGCCTTTGGCGGGGCAGGGCAATGACGCCGCCACCATCGCCACCGAAGGCATACCGGCCGAACCGGCCGAGCTGACGATCGCCAACCGCAGCATTTTCACCTTCCACGCCACGTTGCTTGGGGAGACGCCGGCTGCACGGGCGCAGCGGGCAGCGGCCGTGATCGAAGAGGCACTGCGCGGCACTGATGAGTTGCACGTCAGCGTCGACCCGATCCTCAGCAGCCACCTGGTGCTGCTGGGTGGGCGGCGAGCGTTTATCGTCGCGCCCCAGGACCTTGAGATCAGCGGCGCCGACACCCGCGAAGCGGCCGAGCAGGCTGCGGCGGTGCTGCGCCAGGTGGTCGAGGAGTCTGGCGAGGCGCGCAACCTGCATTTTCTGCTCAAGGCCTTGGGCTTGTCGGCCTTGGCCACGCTGATATACCTGGCACTGCTCAAGGGCGCCAACCGGGCCCGGCACAGACTGCGTGGGCGGCTGCCCCAGTTGATGCGCGAACGTGCCCGGCAGATTCGCGTCGGGCAGATGCCGCTGTTCGACATGCAGTACGTGTACCGGCTGATCGACAGCCTGCTGCGCTTGCTGTACTTGGCGGTGGTTGTGCTGCTGAGCTACCAGTGGCTGAGCTTTGTGCTGTCACAGTTCCCCTACACCCGGCCGTGGGGCGAAAGCCTCAACGTGCACCTGCTCAACCTGCTGCGGTACCTGCTTGATGGCATTTTGCACGCCATCCCCGGGATTGCCGTGGCCATCATGATCTTCTTCATCGCCCGCGGCATCAGTGGCTTTAGCCGCCGCGTGCTGGAGCGCATGGCGCGCCCCGGCACGCTCAAGTGGCTGACCGAAGAGACGCTGCGGCCGACCATGCGCCTGACCTCGCTGGCGATCTGGCTGTTTGCCCTGGTCATGGCCTACCCGTACCTGCCGGGGTCGGGCACCGATGCCTTCAAAGGCCTGTCGGTGCTGCTCGGGCTGATGATTTCCCTGGGCGCAACCAGCGTTGTGGGGCAGGCGGCGGCAGGGCTTATTCTGACCTACTCGCGCACGTTGAAGGCCGGCGAGTACGTGCGGGTCGGCGACAACGAGGGCACGGTGACCGAAGTCGGCATGTTCAACACCACGATCCGCACCGGGTTGGGCGAGGTGTTGACCTTGCCCAACTCGATGATCACCGGCTCCGTGACGCGCAACTATTCCCGCGCAGTGCAGGGCCAGGGTTACATCGTCGATACCGTGGTGACCATCGGTTATGACACGCCCTGGCGACAGGTGGAGGCGATGCTGGTGGCGGCTGCCGAGCGCACCGAGGGCATCCTCGACACGCCCAGGCCGCAGGTGTTTCAGACCGGGCTGTCGGACTTCTACCCTGAATACCGCCTGGTGGCCCAGGCCGTGCCAAGCGCACCTCGGCCGCGGGCGGAGTTGCTGAGTCTGCTGCATGCCAACATCCAGGATGTGTTCAATGAGCACGGCGTACAGATCATGTCGCCGCACTACCTGGGCGACCCGGAGCAGGAGAAGTGGGTGCCGCGCGAGAAGTGGTTCACGGCACCGGCGCGCAGGCCGGACGGGGATGGCGAATCCCCTAACCAGAGTTGAAAAATGCTAACCAAAGAGGGGTAGCACGCGAAAATAACGGCCTGAAGGATGGGGACTGCAAGCGCCTCACTCAAATCAAGATGTAATCACTGCGTTGCACAATACCTCGATGCTCACCTTCAACCAAGTGCACATAGCGCCCCTCCAGCAGATCAATCGGTAAACAATCGTCAACATCGAGCACCGCGTCGGTATGGGGTTTCAACCAACCCGCTGCCATACGCTCCTTACCCAGGCTCTTGGCTGCGGCTTTGTCGGTGGCGGCCACCAGCAGGTAACGATGCGCTTCGCCAAAGACCTGTTGCTCATAACCCCCCAGGTTCAGGAAGAACAGGCGCAGGGCCCTTGGCTGTGGCGCAGCCTGGCTGAATTCGATGCGATAGCCATCCACCCCATGCACTTCCAGCCAGGAATCGATGTGCAGCCCTTTCGGGCTGCCGAACCAGGCATTACGCAGCAGGGGGAAGGTTTGCTCCAGCGAGTCGGCCTGGGCAAATAGCACATCGTGGACTTCGATGCTGGCGCGGGGGTGGCGTCCGCCGAGCATGACGACGTAGAGCATGGTTGATCCTGCATTCTCGAAAAGTGTCATGGCGATGATGACACATTGAGTCCTTCGCTGTTCATGAGGCGTACACCCTTGGTGTTGCCTCCTGGCCTAAGCCGGTCTCGGGCCTTAATCATCGCGCCCCATGCGCACGCCCAAAGCAGCTTGCAACCCCCTCCAAGGCAGCGTACCTGGCGCTATGCCCGCTTCTGATAATCGCCTCCAACACCGAGCCCACGTTTTGGAGCGCGTCATGCACAACAATAAGAAACTTTCGCCTCGTATCCTGACGGCTGTCATCGCCAGCCTTTCGACCCTGGGCCTGAGCGGCGTCGCCGAGGCCGAGATCATGCTGTACGACAAGGACCAGACGACGTTTTCCACCGACGGTTACATCAACGCCTTTTACGTCAACAGTGATGTCGACCGGGCGGGCGACCAGTTCGACCGCCGCCAGTCGCGGGTCAAGATGGGGTTTTTGCCCAACTACCTGGGCTTCAACATGGGCAAACAGGTGGATGACCTGAAGCTGGGGGCGCGTGCCTCGTTCTGGGTCACCATCAACGACAGTGAAACCAACGGCACCGACACCGCCATCGATGTGCGTCAGTTCTACGGCACCGTGGCCAACCCCGAGTGGGGCGAGGTGCTGATCGGCAAGGACTTCGGGTTGTTCGCGCGTTCCAACATCCTGCTCGACGAGCTGCTGGCAGGTTACGGCCAGGTCAGTGACAGCCTGGGCTTGGTGGACGGCGGCGGGGTGTCGTTCGGCAACATCGGCAGCGGTTATCCGTACCCGTTCCCCACGTCGCAGATCACCTACCGCACGCCGGTGATGGACGGCTTGCGGGTAGCGGTCGGCATCATGGACCCGGTGGACACCAACGACAGTAGCCCGACCGGCAAGGCCTATCAGGAAAACCCCCGCACCGAGAGCGAGATCACCTACCAGTTCGACCTGGCCGGGGCCAAGATCTACAGCTGGCTCAATGGCAGCTACCAGACCTCTGACAACACCGACTCGACGGTCAAGTCGATCACCTCCAAAGGGGTCGGCTACGGCGTGCAGGCGAAGATGGGCGGGCTTTCGCTCACCGGCTCCGGTTTCCAGGCCAAGGGCATCAACCCGTTCTTCACCAACAACGCCGGCGAGCCGACCCTGCGTAATGTCGACAGCGACGGTTACTTGCTGCAGGGCTCGTACAAGGTCGGCAAGAACCGCCTGGCGTTGTCGTATGGCAAGACCAAGGACGATGGCAACGGCGTGGTAGGCAGTGGCGCGGATTACGAGACTCGCGGTGTGGCGCTGTTCCATGACGTTAATGCCAACCTTACGCTGGTGGCTGAGTACAACCAGTTTTCGATTGACGGGCATGACACCGGTGATCAGAACGAGGACACCGATACCCTTGCATTGGGGGCGGTGCTGACCTGGTAAACCGCTGGGGCCGCTGCGCGGCCCTTTCCGGCCGGTCCCACAATGCCCGCGCAAGCCTGGTATGTCGGTCCATGCGCAAGCAACTGTCTTGCTCAATTTCTAAAAAATGATGCATTACCTGTGGGAGCGGGCTTGCCCCGCGAACACCGGCGAAGCCGGTGCCATGCATCGCGCAGCCCCATTGGCGGAGCAAGCCCGCACCCCAGCAATTTCACGTGCACACCCTTACTCCCATGGAACCGCCTACCCGCTACCCAAGTAGCATTCGCCCTCCAGGGCAGCCTTCGTACACTCAGCACTCAGACAACCCGCGCCGGAGACCACGATGCAGCAGGCCCAGAACGACGGGGTGGTCAGCGCCATGTCCCAGGCAACCGATGCGCGCCTGGCGGCCCAGGATTTGGCGCGGCAGTTGCTGCACCCGCACCTGGGTTTTGTGTTGTTTTTCTGCTCTGCCGAATATGACCTGCGTGCGCTGGCCGAGGCCCTGGAACAGGGTTTCGGTGGCATTCGCCTGGTGGGCTGCACCAGTGCCGGCGAAATCACCCCGCTGGGCTACGGCCGCAATTGCGTAACGGCGGTGGGGTTCGATCACCGGCACTTTTCCATCGCCACCGAACTGATTGATGAAATGGAGCACTTCAGCCTGATCGACGCCCAGCAGATGGTTGAACGGCTGGTCGGTACCTGTCGCAGCAATACCCTGGCGCCCATCAAGGGCCACAGCTTTGCCCTGACCCTGCTCGATGGCTTGTCCAGCCGCGAGGAGATGGTCCTCACCGCCCTGAGTGCGGCGCTGGGGGACATTCCGCATTTTGGCGGCTCGGCCGGCGACGACAATTACCTGACCCGCACCCATGTGTACTTCGGCGGTGCGTTCCACAGTGGCGCGGCGGTGGTGGTATTGGTCAATACCTGGCTCGATTTCGAAGTGTTCACCACGCACCACATTCTGCCGCGGGAGGAAAAGCTGGTGGTGACCGGCGCCGATAGCGCCCAGCGCCGCGTCTTCGAGCTCAATGCAGAACCGGCTGCCGAGGAGTACGCCCGACACATCGGCGTGCCGGTTGCCAAGCTCGATCACCGGGTTTTCGCGGCCCATCCGCTGGCGGTGCGGATCCACGATCAGTATTACGTCCGGGCAATCCAGCAAGTGCATCCGGACCTGAGCCTGAGTTTCTACTGCGCGGTGGAAAACGGCATCGTGCTCACAGCCATGACACCGGGCCCGCTGTTGCCGAACCTGCACACCCTGTTCGACGGGCTGCACCAGCGCCTGGGCCCACTGCTGCTGACCATTGGCTGCGACTGTTTCCTGCGGCGCCTGGAACTGGAAGACCACGACGGCCTGGAGCAGGTCGGCGCGTTCTTGCGCGAGCAGCGGGTCATGGGCTTCAACACCTATGGAGAACAGTTCAATGGCATGCACATCAACCAGACCTTCACCGGCGTCGCCATTGCCCGCAATCGACCACCGGTCAGCCGCTGAACTGCAGGCCGAGGTCGCCCGGCTGCAGCACGAAAACTACAAGCTGCAGCGCATCAACGGCGCGCTGATCGAACGCGTCGAGTCGGGCGTGACGCGGGGCAACGACCCGTACGCGGCGTTTCAGCATTCGGTGGTACTGGCCGAACAAGTCCGCGAGCGTACCGATGCCCTGAACCAGGCCATGGCCGAGCTCAAGGCCGGTAACCATTTGCTCAGCGAAGCCCGGCTGCGGGCCGAGACGGCCCACCAGCACTTGATCGACGCCATCGAAAGCATCTCCGATGCCTTCGTTTTGTTCGATCAAAACCAGCGGATCGTGCTGTGCAACAGCCGCTTCAAGGCGTTCTGGGCCAACAGCCGGGTGCGGATCATCGCCGGCATGCGCCTGGCCGAAGTAAGGCAGTTGATGACCGCCAGTGGGCTATTCACCGAAGAGCCGCGCGGGCACGCCGATGAGCACCTGCTGTACCGCCTGCAGAACGGGCGCTGGCTGCAAGTCAGCGAACGGCCTACCTGCGAAGGCGGGCGGGTGATCCTGTTCACCGACATCACCGAGGTCAAGCTCAGCGAGACCTTGCGCCGCGAACAGGCGGTGGCGCAGAAGTCGCAACTGATTCGGCTGATCACCGACCATGTTCCGGCGTTGATCGCCTACCTCAATGCCGACCTGGTCTACGAATTCACCAACAAGGTCTATGAAGAATGGTACTGCTGGCCCCCCGGCGTGATGCTTGGCCAGAGCCTGCGCGAGGCCCACAGCGAGCCGCATTACCAGCGCCTGGAGGCCTACGTGGCGCGGGCGCTGGCGGGGGAGAGCGTGACGTTCGAATTTGCCGAAAACAACATCAACGGCCAGGAGCGCTACATGCTGCGCTCCTACGTGCCTAACCGGCTGGCCAATGGCGAAGTGGTGGGGATCTTCGTGTTGATCCGCGACATTACCGAGCGCCGCAAAAGCGCCGAGGCGCTGCACCAGGCTTATCAGAACCTGGAGCAACGGGTGCGCGAGCGCACCGCCGAGCTGACCAGCCTCAACGACCAGTTGCTGCGCGAGATCGATGAGCGCAGCCGCGCCGAATCGCGCTTGCGCGAGGCCAAGCGCGAGGCCGAGCAGGCCAACCTGTCGAAAACCAAGTTCCTTGCCGCAGTCAGCCATGACCTGCTGCAACCCTTGAACGCCGCGCGGCTGTTCACCAGCGCACTGCTTGAACGGCGTGAGCCGCAACACAGTGCTCAGCTGGTGCGCAATGTCAGCAACTCCCTGGAAGACGTGGAAAACCTGTTAGGCACCCTGGTGGATATTTCCAAGCTCGATGCCGGGGTGATCAAGGCCGATATCGCCCCCTTCGCCCTCAGCGAACTGATCGACAACCTCGCCGCCGAATACGCCCAGGTGGCCCGCAGCGAAGGGCTTGAACTGCACTTCGTGGGCTGTTCGGCCTTGGTGCACAGTGACATCCAGCTGTTGGCGCGTATCCTGCGCAACCTGCTTAGCAATGCCATTCGCTACACCCGCAGCGGCCGCGTCGTACTGGGCTGTCGGCGCCAGCGCCGGGGCCTGTGGATCGAAGTCTGGGACAGCGGGATCGGCATCGCCGAAGATCGCCTCGAAGAAATGTTCCAGGAGTTCAAGCGGGGCGATGTACAGCGCCCGGACCAGGACCGTGGCCTGGGCCTGGGCCTGGCCATCGTGGAAAAGATCGCGGGCATACTCGGCCACCGGATTCGAGTGCGCTCATGGCTTGGCAAAGGCTCGGTGTTTGCTGTCGAAGTGCCGCTGAGTGCCACCGCGCCCAAGGCTCAACCCAGCCTGGCAATCAGCGAGCCGATGCTCGAACGCCTGCGTGGGGCGCGGGTCTGGGTGCTGGATAACGATGCGGCGATCTGTGCCGGCATGCGCACCCTGCTGGAGGGGTGGGGGTGCCGGGTGGTCACCGCGCTGTCGGAGCAGGACCTGGCGCGCCAGGTGGACAACTTCCATGCCGAAGCCGACCTGCTGATCGCCGACTACCACCTGGACAACGACTGCAACGGCGTCGATGCCGTGGCGCGGATCAATGCCCGCCGCGCGTTGCCGATACCGGCGATGATGATCACCGCCAACTACAGCAACGAACTCAAGCAACAGATCCGCGAGCGCGGCCACACCCTGATGCACAAACCGGTGCGGCCGATGAAGCTCAAGACTGCGATGAGCCATCTGCTGGCCAACTGCACCCCACAGCCTCTCTAGCGGCGCAGGTAATCGCCGAAATCGATATCGCCGGCACTGAGGATCGCCTGCACCCGGTTATGCACGTTGAGTTTGCGTAGGATCGCTGAGACGTGGGCCTTGACCGTGGTTTCGGCGATATCCAGGGTGTAGGCGATCTGCTTGTTTGACTCGCCCTTGGTCATGCGTTCGAGCACCAGCAGTTGTTTGCGGGTCAGGGCTTGGAGCATCTCGGGTGGGAAGCTTGGGGTATCGCTCTGACGCCGGCTGGTGCTGCTCTTGTTGGCGCGAATGATGTCGGGTGGCAGGTAGACATTGCCGGTGAGGATCTGCTCGATCGCTTCGATCATCTGCGAGCGCGGCGAAGACTTGGTAATGAACCCCACGGCGCCATAGGTGATGGCCTGCAGCACGATCTGCTTTTCCTGCTCGGCCGAGACGATCACCACCGGGGTGGTCGGTGCCTCGTTGCGCAGGGTGATCAGGCCGTTGAGGCCATGCATGCCAGGCATGTTCAGGTCGAGCAGGATCAGGTCGAGGTCGTCATGCTCCAAGGTGAGCGCCAGGGCACTGTCCAGGTCGGCAGTCTCCATGACTTCGCTGCCTTGGAAGCCATCACTGATGACGTTATGGATGGCTTCGCGAAACAGAGGGTGATCGTCGGCAATCAGAATTTTGTACATGGCCTTTTCACCTCGTTGTTATTGGATGGGGCGGGCATGCGTTTGCAGGCGGTGAGTTCAAGGGAAGGGTTCGGGTTGTGCGGGCTGCAGCGGCAGGTTGGCGGCTTCCCAGGCGTCCAGGCCGTCGCGGTACCAATAGAGATGCTTATAGCCCAGGGTTGCTGCGCGTTTTACCGCGTTCCAGCTTAACCAGCAATCGGAGCGGCAGTAAAAGACCAGCGGTTGCTCCAAGCGGCCGGCGGTGGCTTTTTGCAGGTTGCGCACGAAGTAGTCTTGCCAGGCCGGGCTCAGTTCGCCGTCGCCAGTGTTGGCCAGCCAGTGGCTGCCGGGGAGGTTGGCATGGAGTTGGTCTTCGATGAAGCGGCCTTGCAGCCATTGCCGGCGATAGACGTCGATGAGCACCGGCCTCGGCTGTTGGCCCAACAGGCGCTGCAACGTGGTGGTGTCGATAACCTGGGCGCCATCGACCTGGTGCGGTGTCGGGCTGCGATAGAGGGTGGCGCGATAGCCCTCGGCGGTAAACAGCGCCGTGGTGTCGGCCTGGGCGACGCCCACCAACAGACTCAGCGAAAGGGCTGCCAGCAAAGGACGTGGCAGCCTGGGCAGGGCACGAGGCATGGGGTTTATCCTTTTTGTTATAGGCCCATTACATGCCAGCGGTGGTGCTTTGTGAATGCGACGATAGACACTAAAGCCAGTACTAAAGTAGTAGGTGGCCAAGCGCTTGAAGAGCACCCTGTGGGAGCGGGCTTGCCCCGCGAACACCGGCGAAGCCGGTGCCATGCTCCGCGTGGCCTCATTCGCGGGGCAAGCCCGCTCCCACAATGACCACTGTTCTCTGCGTGACAGCGCATCCCCAAGAGGCTAGGCAATCTCCCATAGAACACAACTTAACCCATTGAGTTAGCAGCAACTCTGTGGGAGCGGGCTTGCCCCGCGAACACCGGCGCAGCCGGTGCCATGCACCGCGTGGTCTCATTCGCGGGGCAAGCCCGCTCCCACAATGACCACTGTTCTCTGCGTGACAGCGCATCCCCAAGAGGCTAGGCAATCTCCCATAGAACACAACTTAACCCATTGAGTTAGCAGCAACTCTGTGGGAGCGGGCTTGCCTCGCGAACACCGGCGCAGCCGGTGCCATGCACCGCGTGGTCTCATTCGCGGGGCAAGCCCGCTCCCACAATGACCACTGTTCTCTGCGTGACAGCGCATCCCCAAGAGGCTGGGCAATCTCCCATAGAACACAACTTAACCCATTGAGTTAGCAGCAACGCTGTGGGAGCGGGCTTGCCCCGCGAACACCGGCGCAGCCGGTGCCATGCTCCGCGTGGTCTCATTCGCGGGGCAAGCCCGCTCCCACAATGACCACTGTTCTCTGCGTGACAGCGCAACCCCAAGAGGCTGGGCAATCTCCCATAGAACACAACTTAACCCATTGAGTTAGCAGCAACGCTGTGGGAGCGGGCTTGCCCCGCGAACACCGGCGAAGCCGGTGCCATCCACCGCGTGGTCTCATTCGCGGGGCAAGCCCGCTCCCACAATGACCACTGTTCTCTGCGTGACAGCGCAACCCCAAGAGGCTAGGCAATCTCCCATAGAACACAACTTAACCCATTGAGTTAGCAGCAACTCTGTGGGAGCGGGCTTGCCCCGCGAACACCGGCGCAGCCGGTGCCATGCTCCGCGTGGCCTCATTCGCGGGGCAAGCCCGCTCCCACAATGACCACTGTTCTCTGCGTGACAGCGCAACCCCAAGAGGCTGGGCAATCTCCCATAGAACACAACTTAACCCATTGAGTTAGCAGCAACTCTGTGGGAGCGGGCTTGCCCCGCGAACACCGGCGAAGCCGGTGCCATGCTCCGCGTGGCCTCATTCGCGGGGCAAGCCCGCTCCCACAATGACCATTGCTGTCAGCGCGGTTTGCGCAGCGCCGCGTGCTGGGGGTTGAAGGTGAGTATCGCGAGCAGGGTGAACAGCACCGTCAGGCCCAGGCAGACCGCCAACGCCAGCGGGTTTAAGCGCTCGTACAGCGCAAAGCGCACCAGTTCCACGGCGTGGCTGAACGGGTTCAGGGCGCACAGCCAATACAGCCACTGGCTGGCCTCGCGCATCTTCCACAGCGGATACAGCGCCGAGGACAGGAAAAACAGTGGGAAGATCACGAAATTCATCACCCCGGCAAAGTTCTCCAGCTGGCGAATCGCATTCGACAGCAACAGCCCCAGGGCGCTGAGCATCAAGGCCACCAGCAACAGGGCCGGCAGCGCCAGCAACAACCCCGCAGCCGGGGGCTGCACCCCATACAGCCAGGCGATGGCGAGAAAGGCATAGACCTGCAGCAGGGAAATCAACGAGGTCGCCAGCAGCTTGCTGCCGAGCAGGAAAGCCCGCGGCAATGGGCTGGTCAGCAGCACGCGCATGCTGCCCATCTCCCGGTCATAGACCATCGACAGCGAGCCTTGCATGCCATTGAACAGCAGGATCATGCAGGCAAGGCCGGGGATGATGTACACCTCATAGGGGATGTAGGTGTCGTAAGGCTCGATGATGGCAATGCCCAGGGCCGCGCGAAACCCGGCGGCAAACACCAGCAACCACAGCAGCGGGCGCACCAGGGCGCTGAGAAAACGCGTGCGCTGTAACACGAAACGCAGGCATTCGCGCAGCAGGATGCCGTTGAAACATTGCCAGTAGGCGTTCATCAGGCATTGACTCCTGGGGTGGGGCCGGGCGCGCGGGTCAGGCGGGCAAAGGCGTTGTCGAGGTCGCCACCGTGTTCCAGGCTCAGGGCATCGGCGGTGCCGCTGGCCACCAGGCGGCCCTGGTGCAGGATCAGCAAATCATCGCTTGGCTGCACCTCGTCCAGCAGGTGGGTGGTCCACAGCACACTGAGCCCCTGCTCGCGGCACAGGTGCCGAAGGTGTTGATTGAGCGCCAGGCGGCTGGCCGGGTCGAGGCCTGCGCTGGCTTCGTCGAGCAGCAGCAAGCGCGGTTCGTGGAGCAGGGCGCGGGCAATTTCCACCCGGCGCCGATGCCCGATGTTCAGCGCGCGGACGGGCTCGCGGCGACGCTCGCTGAGGCCTTGGCGGGCAAGTTCGGCCTCGACCCGCACGCTGCTCTGGCGCCGCGACAGCCCATGCAGCGAGGCGTGGTAGCGCAGGTTCTGCTCAACGCTCAGGTCCAGGTCCAGGGTGCTTTGCTGAAACACCACGCCCAGCTGGCGCAAGGCCGGGCGGGCGGCATTGCGCAGCGAGCAGCCGCACACGCGGATGTCGCCGTGCTGCAGGTCGTAAAGCCGGGTGAGCAGGGCAATCAATGTCGATTTGCCCGCGCCATTGGGGCCCAGCAACGCGGCGAAGCGCCCGGGTGCCAGGCTGAAGCCCACTTGCTTGAGTGCCTCGCGCTGGCCGTAGGCGAAGCTCACGTCACTGACCTCGAGGGTGTTCATGGCGTGACTACCACGCCCCAGGGGTAGCGGCCAACCTTCACCGACTTGAGCACCTTGAGGCTTTTCGTATCGATTACCGAGACATCGCCGCTGACCCCGTTGGTGGCCAGCAACTGGCTTTGGTCCGGGGTGAACGCCAGCTGCCAGACCCGCCGCCCGACCAGCAGGTAGTCCAGCACCTCGTAGGTCTTGGCATCGATCACCGCCACATGGTTGGCCGGGCCCAGGGCGACGAACGCGTACTGGCCATCGGCGCTGAGCTTGATGCCCACCGGCTGGACCTTGTCCGGGTGCACCCCCTTGATCTGGAAGTTGAGGGTTTTCAGTACCTGGCGCGTGGCCACGTCGAGAACAGTCACCGTACCGCCGATTTCCGCCGAGGCCCAGAGCCGCGAACCCTCCTGGTTAAACTCGACGAAGCGCGGCCGTTGATCCACCAGGGTGCTGTCGGCCAGGGTCTGGGTGCTGGTGTCGATCCAGTGCAGCATGTTGGTGGTTTCGCTGGTATTGACCGCCCACTTGCCATCGGGGCTCACCGCCATGCCCTCGGGTTCGATGCCGACGTTGATCTGCCCGAGCACCTTGTCAGTCTGGGTGTCGATCACGGTCACCAGCGCGTCGTCCTCGTTGGACACGTACAGCCAGCGGTCGTTGGGGTGCAGGGCGAATTGCTCGGGGTCTTTGCCGGAGGGCAGCTCCTTGATGATCTTGCGGGTGGCCACGTCCATCACCTGGACCCGGTCCGAATCACTGGCGCAGATGTACAGCAGCGTGTTGTCGTGGGACAGCAGCAGGCCGCGTGGGCGCTGGCCCACCGGCAGGGTCTCGGTGACTTCCAGGGTTTGCATGTCGATCAGGCTGAGGCTGTTGTCTTTCTCGTTCGAAACCCAGGCGGTGGCGGCACTGGCGTGCCCGGTGGCTAGCGCCAGCGCAGCGGCCAGCAGGGTAGGGAAAAGCACAGGCCGGTAGCAAAGGGGGCGACGCATGGCGGAATCCTTTTTTTGTGATTATCGGTTTCAGGGGTAGCCGCAGGTCACTTCGGGCTTGTCGTAGCCCAGGCTGTCCATTTCGTTGAAGGGGTGCAGGAAGCCCTCCTGGGGCGAAGTGCTGACCAGCGCGCGGGGCTGGACCAGCGGGATGGGTTGGCGAAGTTCACCGTTCCACGGCCGGTAGCTAAGCTTGCGGCCCTTGAAACCGTCCAGCGGCAGTTGGTCGCTGAGCAGCAGGTGCTGCAGGGCGCGTGCCTCGACTTGGCGCAGTTTGCTCACTGCGCTGGCGATGCTGCGCACAGCCATCCAGGCGGCAAAATCGCGGTCGTTCATCCAGCGACCGGCCTGGGCCTCAAAGCGTTTTTGCAACTGCGCGGCGCCGAAGGTTTCCACGGTCTTGTGCCAGCCGGTGGGCGTCAGGCCCTGAGTGCCGGCTACGGGGCGGGGGTACCAGGTTTGGTAGGGCAGGTACTCGCCGAAATCACCGCGCTCGTCGGCCACCAGCACCACGTCGTACTCGGCGGTCTGGGTAAACAGCGGCATGTCGGCCTGGGCGCTGCGGCGCTGGTCGTTGTCGAAGCGCCAGGTTTTTTCGGCAACCAGTTGCATGCCGAAGCGCTTCACGGACCTGCGCAGGGCTGCGGCATAGGCCTGGTCGTCCTCGGCCTGGCCGACAATGAGCAGGGCCCGCTGCCATTTGCGCAACACCAGAAACTGCACCAGGGCATCGGCCAGCATGGCGCGGCTTGGCAGGCTGTGCAGCACATTGCCCAGGCACTGGCTGCTGCGAAGGCTGTCGTCTGGGCTGCCGGCGTTGAACAGCAGGCTGTCGGGCAGGGCGGCAGACAGTACGCGCAGGCTGGCCGCGGGCGCGTTCACCACGAACAGCCGCAGGCCCTGGTCATGCTGGGCCTTGGCGGCTTGCAGCAGGGCCTCGGGGCTGTCGACGTTAGCGCTGGCCAGGCTGAACGCCTGCTTGAGGAAACGCCCGGTGCTGTTGCTGTCGACAATTGCCAGTTCGGCGCCCTGCAGCCCTGCGTCGGCTGGCTCGGGGATGATGTTGGACAGCACCGGGCCGGGGTCGGGGCGATAGCTCAGGTAACCGATACGCACCTGCAACAGCTGCTCTGCGGCCGGGGGCTGGTCGGCGGACGCAAAGGCCGGGCACAGCGCCGTGGCCAGGGCCAGCAGGCAAGTCAGGGCAACAGAGGCAGGCTGGCGCATAAACGCACTCCACGGCAGATGGCGCCAGCATAGGAAGCCTGCCGGGAGCGGGAAATATGCAGAAAGTAGCGCTCGGCCAGTACCAAGGTAGTAAATCACCACTAAGGCCTCGGTTTTACGATGGACCGCAGCCCTGGCCGCGTTCACCCGGAGGAAACTGCCCAATGCGCCTCATCAACCTGTCGGCCCAGTGGCGGATCAACCTTTGGGTCACGTTTTTTTTCGCCCTGGTGACGTTGGCCTGTGGTGGATTGCTATTGCACCAGGCGGTGGCCGACGTCGAGCGTGAGTTGCAGTCCGCCGAGGCCGTGGTGGAGTACCTCGCAGACACGGCCGAGCGCGACCCGGCGAGCCTGCAACCGCGGCTAACCCAGAGCCTGCGCCATGTGCGGGTGCATTGGCTGGCGGCGGCGGAAACCGCGCAGATGCCGCTGGACGCAGGCCTTGATGCCTGGCTGGGTCGCCAGCTGTTTGGCGATCGGCGCCACAGCACCCGGCTATTGGACTTGAGTGACGGGCGCCGAGTATCGATCGCCGTGGATGCGCGGGATGAAATCGACGAAGTCCGGGATTCCCTGCAGCAGTTGCTGGGCGTGTGCGGCCTGGCCTTGCTCTTGAGCCTGTTGACCATCCGCTGGGCGGTGCGGCGGGGCCTGGGCTTGCTGGATGAACTGTTGCGGGCCTTGCGTCAGGTCTCCGGTGGGCAACTGACTGCGCGCCTGCGCGAGGCCGGCCTGCCGGAGGCACGCCAGCTGGCGGAGCACTTCAACCACATGGCCGCGACGCTGGAGCAGACCCGCGCCGACAATGCCCAACTGACCCAGGCGCTGCTGGCGGTGCAGGAACAGGAACGCACCCACCTGGCGCAGGCCCTGCACGACGACCTGGGGCAATACCTGGCGGGTATCCGCGCCCAGGTCTGCCTGCTGCGCATGGTGGCGGACCAGCCCACGGTGGTGGAGCAGACCGCGCGGGCCCTGGAACTCAATTGCGAACGCCTGCAGCAAGGCTTTCGCGCCCTGGTACACGACCTGTACCCGGTGGCGTTGCAACACGTGCCGCTGGCCGAAGCGTTCGGCGTGCTGGTAAGCCGCTGGCAGGCCAGCCAAGGCATCGATTGCCGCTTGCGGGTCGGCGAGCGCCTGCCGGCGTTGCCTGGGCAAAGTAGAACGCACTTGTATCGCTTGCTGCAGGAAGCGTTGACCAACGTCGCTCGGCACGCCGGCGCCAGCCAGGTGCGGGTACGCCTGCAACGCAGCGCCAAGGGCTTGCGTCTGCTGGTTCGCGACAACGGCTGCGGCGCGCTCCAACCCCAGCGACCTGGGGTAGGCCTGCATTCGATGGCCGAACGCGCCCGCAGCCTGGGGGGCGAATTGCGCATTCTCAGCCGTCCCGGCGCCGGTTGGGCGCTAGCCCTGAACATTCCCATGGAGGTCTGATGAATATCGTATTGGTGGATGACCACGCCGTGGTTCGCCAGGGTTATGCCAGCCTGCTGCGGGCAGTGCTGCCATTGATGCAGGTGCGCGAGGCCGCCAGTGGCGAAGAGGCCCTGATCCGGGTTCAGGAGCAAGTGCCGAACTTGGTGATCATGGACTTCGGCCTGCCCGGCATCAGCGGCCTGGAGACCACCCGCCGCCTGCGCCAGCGCCTGCCACAGCTGCGGGTGCTGTTTTTCAGCATGCACGACGAACTGCCCTTGGTGCGCCAGGCCCTGGACGCGGGGGCTGCGGGTTACCTGACCAAGAACTCGGCGCCTGAGGTGCTGATCGAGGCGGTGCATCGGGTGTTGGCTGGGCATGCCTATATCGAACAGTCCCTGGCCACTCAGCTGGCCTGTGCCTCGCAACAGGACGCCCGCGACCCGCGCTTGCAGCGCATGACCCAGCGCGAGCTGGAGATCTTCGTGATGCTGGCCAAGGGCACCCCGATGCGGGTGATTGCCGAGCAGCTGTGCATCAGTGCCAAGACGGTGTCCAACCACCTGACCTTGCTCAAGAGCAAGTTGCAGGTGAGTTCCCATGCCGAGTTGGTGCATTTGGGGATTGATCTGGGGGTGGTGAGGGTGGCGGGGTGAGGCCTTTGTAGTCTGAGCATGGAACGGTGGGAGCGGGCTTGCCCGCGAACACCGGCGAAGCCGGTGCCAGGCACCGCGTCGCCTTCTTCGCAGGCAAGCCCGCTCCCACAGATAACTGAGTGGCTGCAGGCTGGCTGCGATCACTTGTCCCACGTTTCAGGGCATCCTTTGCACCCCTCCATATTGGCCTCCTGAAAATTCCCATAATGCTGCCGCGCCCCGCGCAGGTCCGCTTGCGCCAGGTTGCTCTGGCCAAACTTGGCTTCCTGCAGGTTGGCATCGCCGAGGTTGGCCCCTTGCAGGTCGGTCTTGCTCAGCCAGGCCATCTCCAGGTCCGCCGCCCGCAGGTTGGCCTGGTGCATTTTCGCCCCTGAAAGCCTGGCGAACTGCAGGTACGCCGCGCTGAGGTCGGCCTTCTCAAACTGCGCACCCTGGGCAAACAGCCCCCAGCCTTGAATGGCAATCAGCGTGCTATGGCTCAGGTCCGCCAGGCGCAGGTTGCTCTGCTGCAGGCTGGCGCGGGTCAGGTTGGCGCCCTGCAAGCGGGCTTTTTCCAGGTTGGCCAGGTCCAGGCGGGCATGGCGCAGGTCGGCATCGCGCAGGTCGGCGCCGGCCAGGTTCATCTTGCGCAGGTCCTGGTTGGCCAGGTTGGCGCCACGCAGGTTGGCCCCCGGGCACTGGCTGGCTTCGGCGATCACGCAGCCGTTGATGGTCAAGGGCGCATCGTTGCCCGCGTCGTCGGCGGTCACGGCCATGGCAGGGGTAAAGGCCAGCAGCAGGGCAAATGGCAGGTAGTTCATGGCGAAAGACTCCCGGTGAAAGAAGGGCTGTTGCGGGGAGGGCGCTGGCCGCTCCCCGCAGGCGGTCACCGCTGAGCGGTCTTGTTGTCCCAGCTCGGGATCTTGAACACCCAGAACGAGCCGCCCTGAGCCACTGGCTTGGTCAGCTCGGCCATGTCGCCGCCCCACAGCGGCACCGCGCCGCCATAGCCCACGGTCACGCCGATGTACTGCTCGCCGTCCTGCTCCCAGGTGATCGGCGGCGAGACAATGCCGCTGCCGGTCTGGAACTTCCACAGCTCCTTGCCCGTTTTGGCGTCGAAGGCCTTGAAGAAGCCGTCGCCTGTGCCGGTGAACACCAGGTTGCCCTTGGTCGCCAGTACGCCGGCCCACAGCGGCAGTTGCTCCTTGTGCTCCCAGACCAGCTTGCCGGTGGTCGGGTCCATGGCGCGCAAGGTGCCGACGTGGTCGTCGTACATGCGCTTGATACGGAAGCCCATCCCCAGGTAGGCCGAGCCCTTCTTGTAGTTCACTTCCTCGGTCCAGTACTCCTCCTTCCACTGGTTGCCGGGGATGTAGAACAGGCCAGTGTCCTGGCTGTAGGCCATGGGGTTCCAGTTTTTGCCGCCCAGGAACGGTGGTGAGACTTCCACCGGCTTGCCCTTGGTTTCACCCGGCAGCGGCTTGGCCGGACGCTGGCCGGGGTTTTCGACCGGGCGCCCGGTCTTGAGGTCGATATGGCTGGCCCAGGTGATGTTGTCGACGAAGGGGAAGGCGTTCTGCAACTTGCCGTTGTTACGGTCCACCACGTAGAAGAAACCGTTGCGGTCGGCGTGGCCGGTGGCCTTGACCTGTTTGCCGTCCTTGTCCTTGTAGTCGAACAGCACCAGCTCGTTGTTGCCGGAGAAGTCCCAGGCATCGTTCGGCGTGTGCTGGTAGAACCACTTCACCTCGCCGGTGCTCGGATCGACGCCGACCTGGCCTGAGGTGTAGAGGCTGTCGTAGTCGTGAGGGTTGCCATCCTTGGACGTGCGCGCCCAGGTGTTCCAGGGGCCGGGGTTGCCGGCGCCGACGATGATGGTGTTGCTCTCGGGGTCGAAGCTGGCGCTCTGCCAAGGGGCGCCGCCGCCGTGGCTCCAGGCCTCGACCTTGCCGGTCTCGGTGGTGGGGTCGTCTGGCCAGGACGGCGCCTTGACGTCGCCGGTCGGGGTGCTGTCCTTGCCGTTCAGGCGGCCCATGTGGCCTTCGACGAAGGGCCGCATCCACACCTCTTCGCCGGTGTCCGGGTCGCGGGCGAACAACTGGCCGACCACGCCAAACTCATCGCCGGAGCTGCCGTGGATGAGCAATACCTTGCCGCTAGTCTTGTCCTTGATCAGCACCGGGGCGCCGGTCATGGTGTAGCCGGCGCTGTGGTCGCCGAACTTCTTGTTCCACACCACTTTGCCGGTGCGCTTGTCGAGGGCGATGAGGCGGGCGTCGAGGGTGCCGAAGTAGATCTTGTCACCGAAGATCGCCGCCCCGCGGTTGACCACGTCACAGCACGGGCGAATGTTGTCCGGCAGGCGGTGGTTGTAGGTCCACAGGCGTTTGCCGGTCTTGGCGTCGAGGGCGAAGACCCGCGAGTAGGAGCCGGTGACGTAGACCACGCCGTCGCTGACGATGGCCTGGGATTCCTGGCCGCGCTGTTTTTCGTCGCCGAAGGAATAGGACCAGGCCGGGGTCAGCTTGAACACGTTCTGGTCGTTGACCTGGGCCAGCGGGCTCCAGCGTTGGGCGTTGGTGCCCATGCCGTACTGCAGCACGTCCTTTGTGGTCAGGTGATCGTTGGCGATGTCTTCCCAGGTCACGTTCTTGCTGGCAGGTGCCGCTGGGGCGGTGGCCGCAGTGGCCGCAGTGCAGAAGGCCAGGCTACCGGCCAGCAGCAGGGCCCGCACGCTCAGGGCCAGAGGGGAAGGGGCGGGTAGCGATCTTATTGTCATGGTTGCAGTTCCCTGTGGAGGTTTTGGCCTGCACAGGGTGCGGCGGGACGGTTGCCGGGGATACGGAAAAATTCCCGCCCTTGCCGGGAATAGTTCCTAGACGGCACCTCATTTGGCCCTTCGCCACACGCCCTACTACCAAGGGAGTACGGCCCGGCCACCAAAGCAGCATACGGCCGCGCGCGGGCAGTTTCTAAGATGGCGGCACGGCCTCTGTGGTTGAGGCCTTGCGTGCAATCTTGAGGGCATAACAATGACAAAAAAACGCAACGTCTTGCTCGCCACAGGCCTGCTGGCCAGTGCTTTGCTGACCGGCACGGTGTGGGCCCATGGCAATGTGGTGCCCCAGGCGGTGGAAACCCAAGGCCTGACCCCGATCAAGGACGCCGGGGTAAGCCTGGACGGCGACGGCTGGGCGGCGGTCAACCCGTACCGTACCTCCCCCGAGCACGACAAGGCCGTGGAAATCGGCGCCTCGGCCTACAACCAGAACTGCGCGGCCTGCCATGGCCTGGAAGCCAAGTCCGGCGGTATTGCCCCGGATCTGCGCATGCTCGATGTCGGCGAGGCCGGCGATGAGTGGTTCGTCGAACGGGTACGCCACGGCGCGGTGCGTGACGGACGGGTGTACATGCCGAAGATGGCCGACTACCTGAGCCAGGAAGCCTTGTGGGCGGTGCGCACCTATCTGGACAGCGTGCACGTCGAGGAGTGATTGCCATGCGTCTGTCGGCCGTGCTGTTGACTGGCCTGCTACTGTGCTGTGCGGCCGTGCAGGCACAGGTGCGCAACTACGACGCGATCATCGCCGCCGGTGAACTGCAGGTGGCGGTGTACAAGGATTTTGCGCCTTACAGCTTCGAGGATCACGGCCAGCCTCGCGGTGTTGATGTGGAGCTTGCGCAAGCGCTGGCCACGGCCCTGGGTGTACGCCTGCAACTGATCTGGGCGCCGCCGGGGGAAAAGCTCGACGATGATCTGCGCGACTACATCTGGCGCGGCAGCCCGTTGCGCCACCAGCAGTTGGCCGACCTGATGATGCGCGTGCCCTACGACCACGCCTACGCGCAGAAGCGCAACGAACTGGGCGAGCTGGAAAACGCCCAGGTGGTGATGTTTGGCCCCTATCAGCAGGAGCGCTGGCAGGTGGCCTATGATCGCCGCCGTCTGGCGTCGGTGGCCAGTGTCGCGGTGTTCCAGGAGCACCCCATCGGGGTTGAAGTGGACAGCGTGCCGTCGTTCTACCTGACCTCGGTGTTCAACGGCATGCTCAGCGCCAAGACCCACCATTACCCCAGTGTGCAGCAGGCGTTCGGCGCGTTGCAGGCCGGCCAGGTGGACGCGGTGATGGCGATGCGCGGCGAGGTGGACTGGCAGTTGCACCGGGCCGCCGACCCGCAACTGGCCCTGGCAGAAAACGCCTACCCCAACCTTGGCAAGCAGGCCTGGGACATCGGCATGGCGGTGCATGAGAGCAACCGCCAGTTGGCTTATGCGGTGGAAGAAGCCCTTGAGGCGATGATCCGCGATGGTCGGCTGAAGGCGATGTATGCCACGTACGGCCTGCGTTACGAGGTCCCGGAGATGTACCAATGAACTGGCGAGCGACGTTACTGCTGGCCTGCTGGATGCCTTGGGCAGCCCAGGCCAGTGAACCGATCAGCAAGACCGACCCGGTGCCCTCGGTGATGTGGGATTTCTACCACAAGCAATTACTGGGGCAGGCACCTTTCGTTTTCGATGACCGGGTCAAGCTGCTGGCGCCGCCCTTTGCCGAGGACGCCCGCCAGGTGCCGCTGGAGATCGACGCCCGGGCATTTGCCGGCGAGGTGGTACGGATCATCGCCTGGGCCGAGCTCAACCCCCTGCCGCGCATTGTCGACTTCGAGCCTGGCGAGCGTGTGCTGCCGTGGCTGTCGATCCGCATCCGCATCGAGCAGGCCACGCCGCTGCGCGCCGCCGTGCTGACACGTGACGGCCTGTGGCATGTCGGCTCGACCCTGATCGACGCGGCCGGCGGCGGCTGTACCGCGCCCAGCGTGGTGCGCACCCAGCCTGGCTGGGAGGAACACGTCGGTGAGGTACTGGGCGGGCGCTACCCGCGCAGCGATGGCAGCCGCTTGCGTTTGCAGGTGTCCCACCCGATGGACAACGGCCTGGTCAGCGGCATTCCCGAATTCTTCCTTGAGCATGCCGAGTTGCAAGGCGCGGATGGCCAGCGCCTGGCCAGCCTCGCGCTGTATCCGGCGGTCAGCGAGAACCCCAACCTGGGCTTCGATATCCAGGGCCCCGGGCTTACCCGGCTGCTGTTGCGGGACAACAGCGGTAACCGGTTCGAGGCGGCGGTTCCGTGAGCGTGTTGCTCGATTTCACTCCCTGACCAGAGGCGCCCCTCATGCGTTGGATGCTGTTGTTATTGCTGTGCCTGGGCCTGCCGGCCTGGGCTGACCTGGACTATCGACTTACGCCCCGGCAGATAGCGGAAGGCACCTGGCTGCTGGAGGGCAGCACCGACAATTTCGCCAAAGGCAACGGCGGCAATATCGTCAATACCGCGTTCATCGTCACCGACAGCGGCGTGGTGGTGATCGACAGCGGGCCGTCCAAGCGCTACGGCGAGGCCTTGCGCCAAGCCATTGCCGCCACCACCGACAAGCCGGTGGTCGAAGTGCTGCTGACCCATCATCACCCCGACCATGTGCTGGGCAACCAGGCCTTTACCGATGTGCCCATCGGTGCTCTGGCCGGGACTGGCGACCTGTTGCGCCAGCAAGGCGAGGCGATGGCCGAGAATATGTACCGCCTGGTCGGCGACTGGATGCGCGGCACCGAGGTGGTGCTGCCGACCCGGGTGCTGGAGCCCGGCGTGCATGAGGTGGGTGGGCATCGGCTGCGGCTGTTGGCGTTGGGCGGGCATACCGGTGCGGACCTGGCGATTCTCGATGAGAAGACCGGCGTGCTGTTTGCCGGCGACCTGGTGTTTTACGAGCGCGCCCTGACCACCCCCAACAGCCCAGGGTTGGACGTCTGGCTCAAAGACCTGGACACCCTGCAGGCCTTGCCCTGGAAGCTGCTGGTGCCTGGGCACGGCCCGGTGGCCAGCGATGCCAAGCCGTTTGCGCAGATGCGTGATTACCTGGGTTGGCTGGATGGCCTGATGCGCGACGGCGCGGCGCGCGGGGATGACATGGTCGAGATGATCCGCAGCCCGATCCCTGAGCGGTTTGCCGGTATCAGCCTGACCCGGTACGAGTTGATTCGCAGCGTGAGTCATCTGTATCCGCGGTATGAGCGTTTGCGGTTGCAGCGTATCGACGGCAAGCCGCCTATTTGACCAGCAGAAGCAGCCTACAGGCTGTGGGAGCGGGCTTGTCCCGCGAATGGGGCTACGCGGTGCTTGGCACCGGCTTTGCCGGTGTTCGCGGGACAAGCCCGCTCCCACAGGGTCCCTGCTACCTCAACAAGCTATGCGTTGTTCTATGAGAGGCGTTGTACCAAGGAACTAGAAAACTCCACATTGCGGGCAATTGTTGGCAAACAGGTCGGGCCCAAGAATTCTCGGCACACCGGGAAAATTTCCCGGGGACAACAAAAAAACCAAAGGTAGCCGTCATGACCCGATCCCCACGTCGTCCCTTGTTCGCCGTGAGCCTGGTGCTCAGCGCCATGCTGCTGTCCGGCGCGGCACAGGCCGCTGTCAGCGATGAAGAAATCCTCCAGGACCCCAAGAACCCCCAGCAGATCGTGACCAACGGCCTGGGTGTCCAGGGCCAGCGCTACAGCCCGCTGGACCTGCTCAATGTCGGCAACGTCAAGGAGCTGCGGCCGGTCTGGGCCTTTTCGTTTGGCGGTGAGAAGCAGCGCGGCCAGCAGGCCCAGCCGCTGATCAAGGACGGCGTGATGTACATGACCGGTTCCTATTCGCGGGTGTTCGCTGTCGATGCCCGTACCGGCAAAAAACTCTGGCAATACGATGCGCGCCTGCCGGACGACATCCGCCCCTGCTGTGACGTGATCAACCGTGGCGTCGCGCTGTACGGCGACCTGGTGTTCTTCGGCACCCTGGATGCCAAGCTAGTGGCCCTGAACAAAGACACCGGCAAGGTGGTGTGGAGCAAAAAGGTCGCCGACCACAAAGAAGGCTATTCCATCAGCGCCGCGCCGATGATCGTCAATGGCAAGCTGATCACCGGTGTGGCCGGTGGCGAGTTCGGCGTGGTGGGCAAGATCCAGGCCTACAACCCGGAAAACGGTGAGCTGCTGTGGATGCGCCCGACTGTGGAAGGGCACATGGGCTACGTCTACAAGGACGGCAAGGCGATCGAGAATGGGATTTCTGGCGGCGAGGCGGGCAAGACCTGGCCCGGCGACCTGTGGAAGACCGGCGGTGCAGCGCCGTGGCTGGGCGGTTACTACGACCCAGAAACCAACCTGCTGCTGTTCGGCACCGGCAACCCAGCGCCGTGGAACTCCCACCTGCGCCCCGGCGACAACCTGTATTCCTCGTCGCGCCTGGCCCTGAACCCGGACGACGGCACCATCAAGTGGCACTTCCAGAGCACGCCCCATGACGGCTGGGATTTCGACGGCGTCAACGAACTGATCTCCTTCAACTACAAGGAGGGCGGCAAAGAGATCAAGGCCGCCGCTACCGCTGACCGTAACGGCTTCTTCTACGTGCTGGACCGCACCAACGGCGCATTCATCCGCGGCTTCCCCTTCGTCGACAAGATCACCTGGGCAACGGGCCTGGACAAGCATGGCCGACCTATCTACAACGAGGCCAGCCGGCCAGGGGCACCCGGCAGCGAGGCCAAGGGCAGTTCGGTGTTCGTCGCCCCGGCCTTCCTCGGTGCCAAGAACTGGATGCCGATGGCCTACAACAAGGACACCGGGCTGTTCTACGTGCCGTCCAACGAATGGGGCATGGACATCTGGAACGAAGGCATCGCGTACAAGAAGGGCGCGGCGTTCCTCGGGGCCGGGTTCACCATCAAGCCGCTCAATGAAGACTACATCGGCGTGCTGCGCGCGATTGACCCGATCAGCGGCAAGGAAGTCTGGCGGCACAAGAACTACGCGCCGCTGTGGGGCGGGGTGCTGACCACCAAGGGCAACCTGGTGTTCACCGGCACGCCAGAAGGCTTCCTGCAGGCGTTCAACGCCAAGACCGGCGAGAAGGTCTGGGAATTCCAGACCGGCTCCGGTGTGCTCGGTTCGCCCGTGACCTGGGAAATGGACGGCGAGCAATACGTCTCGGTGCTTTCCGGCTGGGGCGGCGCGGTGCCGCTGTGGGGCGGAGAAGTGGCCAAGCGGGTCAAGGACTTCAACCAGGGCGGCATGCTATGGACCTTCAAGCTGCCCAAGCAATTGCAGCAGGCGGCCAGTGTCGAGGCACAAACGCCTAGCGCCAAGCCGCAAAGCTGACAGCGGGCCGCTTGCGGCCCTACTACCAAATGACGAGAGCTCCGCTGCCAACGATGCATTCGTCCGGCAGGCGGGGCTTTTTACCATGGGTTCATCGCCTGTCGTTGGACAGGCATCGACCAGCAGAGGCTCAGCATGATCTACGCACAACCCGGAACCCCAGGCGCCGTCGTGTCCTTCAAGCCACGCTACGGCAACTTTATCGGCGGCGAGTTCGTGCCGCCGTCCGGTGGCCAGTACTTCACCAACAGCTCGCCGGTCAATGGCCAGCCGATTGCCGAATTCCCGCGCTCCACCGCCCAGGACATCGACCTGGCCCTGGACGCTGCGCATGCCGCTGCCGAGGCCTGGGGCAAGACCTCGGTCCAGGACCGTGCCTTGGTACTGCTGAAGATCGCTGACCGCATCGAGCAGAACCTGGAGGTCCTCGCCGTCAGCGAAAGCTGGGACAACGGCAAGGCCGTGCGCGAAACCCTCAATGCCGACGTACCGCTGGCGGCGGATCACTTCCGCTACTTCGCTGGCTGCATCCGGGCCCAGGAAGGTGGCGCGGCAGAGATTAACGAACTGACCACGGCCTACCATTTCCACGAACCCCTGGGGGTGGTCGGGCAGATCATTCCGTGGAACTTCCCGCTGCTGATGGCCGCCTGGAAACTCGCCCCGGCGCTGGCCGCCGGCAACTGCGTGGTGCTCAAACCCGCTGAGCAGACGCCTTTGTCGATCACGATTTTCGCCGAGCTGATCGCCGACCTGCTGCCAGCGGGCGTGTTGAACATCGTCCAGGGCTTCGGCCGTGAAGCTGGCGAGGCCCTGGCCACCAGCAAGCGCATCGCCAAGATCGCCTTCACAGGCTCCACCCCGGTGGGCTCGCACATCATGAAGTGCGCGGCCGAGAACATCATCCCGTCCACCGTCGAGCTGGGCGGCAAGTCGCCGAACATCTTCTTCGAAGACATCATGCAGGCCGAGCCTGCGTTCATCGAAAAGGCTGCCGAAGGCCTGGTGCTGGCGTTTTTCAACCAGGGCGAGGTTTGCACCTGCCCCTCGCGGGCGTTGATCCAGGAATCAATCTACGAGCCGTTCATGGCCGAGGTGATGAAGAAGATCGCCAAGATCACCCGTGGTAACCCGCTGGACACCGAGACCATGGTGGGTGCCCAGGCCTCCGAGCAGCAATACGACAAGATCCTCTCCTACCTGGAGATTGCCAAGGAGGAGGGCGCGCAGTTGCTCACCGGCGGCGGCGCCGAACGGCTCGACGGTGACCTGGCGACCGGTTACTACATCCAGCCGACCCTGCTCAAGGGCCACAACAAGATGCGCGTGTTCCAGGAAGAAATCTTTGGCCCGGTGGTGGGCGTGACCACCTTCAAAGATGAAGCCGAAGCCCTGGCCATCGCCAACGACAGCGAGTTCGGCCTGGGCGCTGGCCTGTGGACCCGCGACATCAACCGTGCCTACCGCATGGGCCGGGCGATCAAGGCCGGGCGCGTGTGGACCAACTGCTACCACCTGTACCCGGCGCATGCGGCGTTTGGTGGTTACAAGAAATCCGGCGTGGGCCGCGAGACCCACAAGATGATGCTCGACCACTACCAGCAGACCAAGAACCTGCTGGTGAGCTATGACATCAATCCGCTGGGCTTCTTCTAAGGGCACACAGGCGCGGCGGTAGGGTGCCGCCGTGCCTGGATGCAACGACGCACGCGGGGAGGGCTCTGGGTGGGCGCCTCCCCGCGTGCGTCACCCGCGTGCGTGAAGGCCCGCGTTACCCCCTACCAACGCACCCCGCAAGCTCGTTCCAAAGTAGCATTCGGCCCCGCCGCCCCCCGTGCATTAATGCCTCTACCGGAATCGCCCGGCACAAGAAGAGGAATGCTCCATGTGGACTAAACCCGCCTTTACCGACCTACGCATTGGCTTCGAAGTGACGATGTACTTCGCCAATCGTTAATGGCTTTGCGGCCATCGCTGCGATGGCCGTTCCTTCTCTGGGGATAGTTGCCCATGCACATTCGTGTTCTCGGCTCCGCCGCTGGCGGTGGTTTTCCGCAGTGGAACTGCAACTGTCGTCAATGCACCGGTGTGCGCAACGGTAGCCTGAGGGCGCAGCGGCGCACGCAGTCTTCGATCGCGGTGAGCGACGACGGCGAGCAGTGGATCCTGTGCAACGCCTCGCCCGACATCCGCGTCCAGCTCGAAAGCTTCCCCGCCTTGCAACCGGCGCGCCGCCTGCGCGACACGGCGATTGGCGCGGTGGTGCTGCTGGACAGCCAGATCGACCATTGCACGGGCCTGCTCAGCCTGCGCGAAGGTTGCCCGCATACGGTGTGGTGCACCGAGCGGGTTCATCAAGACCTGAGCAGCGGTTTCCCGCTGTTCACCATGCTCAAGCACTGGAACGGTGGCTTGCAGTGGCAATGCATCGGCCTGGACCGCGAACCGTTTCGCATCGCCGCCTGCCCCAACCTGCAATTTCGCGCGATCCCGCTGGTGAGCAACGCACCGCCATACTCGCCCAATCGCGGTAATCCGCAGCCGGGCGACACCATCGGCCTGCTCATCGAGGACCGGCGCAGCGGTGCCTCGGTGTTCTATGCGCCGGGCCTGGGGCAGGTCGATGCCGAGGTGTCGAGCTGGATGCGCCATGCCGACTGCCTGCTGCTGGACGGCACGCTGTGGCGCGACGATGAGATGCGTGTGTGCGAAGTCGGGCAGAGCCTGGGCAGTGAGATGGGCCACCTGGCGCAGAGCGGCCCCGGTGGCATGCTCGACGTGCTGGAGGGCTTCAGCCGTCAGCGCAAGATCCTCATCCATATCAACAACACCAACCCGATCCTCGACGAAGACTCGGCCGAGCGGGCCTTGCTGGATCGGCGGGGGATTGAAGTGGCGTATGACGGCTTGTCTATCGCGCTGTAGTGGCTGGCACCGCGCAACCTGGAGAACCGCAATGACCGACACCCCCATGACACCCGGCGAATTCGAAGCGGCCCTGCGGGCGAAGGGCGCTTACTACCATATTCATCATCCCTTCCATCAGGCGATGTACGCCGGGCGTGCGACCCGGGCGCAGATTCAGGGCTGGGTTGCCAACCGCTTCTATTACCAGGTCAACATCCCGCTCAAGGATGCCGCGATCCTTGCCAACTGCCCGGACCGTGAGGTACGCCGGCAATGGCTGCAACGGGTGCTCGACCACGATGGCGCGCCGGGCAGCGAAGGCGGCATCGAGGCCTGGTTGCGCCTTGGCGAAGCGGTCGGGCTGGACCGTGAACGCATCCTGTCCCAGGAGATGGTCCTGCCGGGGGTGCGGTTTGCCGTGGACGCCTACGTCAATTTCGCCCGCCGCGCAGGCTGGCAGGAGGCTGCCAGCAGTTCGCTGACCGAACTGTTCGCGCCACAGATCCATCAGTCGCGCCTGGACAGCTGGCCCCAGCACTACCCGTGGATCGATGCCGCCGGCTATGACTATTTCCGCACACGCCTGGGCCAGGCACGACGCGACGTCGAACATGGCCTGCGCATCACCTTGGCGCACTACGTCACGCGTGCGGGCCAGCAACGGATGCTGGAAATTCTGCAGTTCAAGCTGGACGTGCTGTGGAGCATGCTCGATGCCATGAGCATGGCGTATGAGCTGGAGCGGCCCCCGTACCACAGCGTGACGCAGGAAAGCGTCTGGCATCGGGGGATCGCCCTGTGAAACTGATCGATGGCGAACAGGTGCTGGGTTTGCGCCGCGGGTTCCGCCTGCAATGGGAACCGCGTCAGGACTGCCATGTGCTGCTGTACCCCGAGGGCATGATCAAGCTCAATCCCAGTGCCGGCTGGGTACTTGAATTACTGGACGGCCAGCGTTGCGTGGCGGCGATTATCGACGGCCTGGCGCAACGGTTCCCCGATGTTCAGGGGCTGGACGAGGATGTGCTGGCGTTTCTGGAGGTGGCCCGTGCCAAGCACTGGATTGAATGACCCGCGCCCTGGGCCGCCGCTGTGGCTGCTGGCGGAGCTGACCTACCGCTGCCCGCTGCAATGCCCGTATTGTTCCAACCCGTTGGACTTTGCCCAGCATGGCCAGGAGCTGACCACTGAGGAGTGGATCCGGGTATTCCGCGAGGCACGGGCGATGGGCGCCGCGCAACTGGGTTTTTCCGGCGGCGAACCGCTGGTGCGCCAGGACCTGGGGCAACTGATCAAGGCTGCGCGGGACATGGGGTACTACACCAACCTGATCACCTCTGGCATCGGCCTGACCGAACAGAAAGTCCGCGACTTCAAGCTCGCCGGGCTCGACCATATCCAGATCAGCTTCCAGGCAGCAGATGAGGCGGTCAACAACATGCTGGCCGGCTCGCGCAAGGCGTTCGCCCAGAAGCTGGCGATGGCCAAGGCGGTCAAGGCACAGGGGTATCCGATGGTGCTCAACTTCGTGACCCATCGGCACAACATCGACCAGATTGCCGACATTATCGAGCTGTGCCTGACGTTGCAGGCGGACTTCGTGGAGCTGGCGACCTGCCAGTTCTACGGTTGGGCTGAGCTCAACCGTGTCGGCCTGTTGCCGACACGCGAACAATTGCAGCGTGCGGAGCGCATTACCCAGGGCTATCGACAACGGCTGGAGGCCGAAGGGCATCCGTGCAAGCTGATTTTCGTCACGCCGGATTACTACGAAGAACGCCCAAAGGCCTGCATGAACGGCTGGGCCAACCTGTTCCTCGATATCACCCCAGACGGCACTGCGTTGCCGTGCCACAGCGCCCGCCAGTTGCCGGTGGCCTTCCCCAACGTGCGCGAGCACAGCATCGAGCACATCTGGAACGATTCATTCGGCTTCAACCGCTTCCGTGGCAATGACTGGATGAAGGAGCCCTGTCGCTCGTGCGATGAAAAGCACCAGGATTTCGGTGGCTGCCGCTGCCAGGCATACATGCTCACCGGCGATGCGGCCAATGCAGACCCGGTGTGCAGCAAGTCGCCGCACCACGGCGTGATTCTCAAGGCCCGGCAGGAAGCAGAGACGGCGGGGCAGGGGCTGGCGCAACTGACCTTGCGCAACGAGCAGGCGTCGCGCCTGATTTATCGTGGCTGAGCCGTGGCAACGCTTTGGTCTGATTACTTTCTCGGCGGGATGCATTACGCTGGCGGTCACCTTCCAGAACAATAAGAACAGGCTTTCCAATGAGCCAGAGTTTCAGCCCGCTGCGTAAGTTTGTTTCGCCTGAAATCATCTTCGGTGCCGGCTGCCGGCATAACGTCGCCAATTACGCCAAGACCTTCGGCGCCCGCAAGGTACTGGTGGTCAGCGACCCCGGTGTGATTGCCGCCGGTTGGGTGGCGGATGTCGAGGCCAGCCTGCAGGCGCAGGGCATCGATTACTGCCTGTACACGGCCGTGTCGCCCAACCCTCGGGTCGAAGAGGTCATGCTGGGCGCCGAGATCTACCGGGAGAACCACTGTGACGTGATTGTCGCCGTGGGCGGCGGCAGCCCGATGGATTGTGGCAAGGCGATCGGCATCGTGGTCGCCCACGGGCGCAGCATCCTTGAGTTCGAAGGCGTGGACATGATCCGCGTGCCCAGCCCGCCGCTGATCCTGATCCCCACCACGGCCGGCACCTCGGCGGACGTGTCGCAGTTCGTGATCATTTCCAACCAGCAGGAGCGCATGAAGTTTTCCATCGTCAGCAAGGCCGTGGTGCCCGACGTCTCGCTGATCGACCCGCAAACCACCCTGAGCATGGACCCGTTCCTGTCAGCGTGCACCGGCATCGATGCGCTGGTGCATGCCATCGAAGCGTTCGTCTCCACCGGCCACGGCCCGTTGACCGACCCCCATGCGCTGGAAGCCATGCGCTTGATCAATGGCAACCTGGTGCAGATGATCGCCAACCCGACCGACATCGCCCTGCGCGAGAAGATCATGCTGGGCAGCATGCAGGCCGGGCTGGCGTTTTCCAACGCGATTCTGGGCGCGGTGCACGCCATGTCCCACAGCCTGGGCGGTTTTCTCGACTTGCCCCACGGCCTGTGCAACGCCGTGCTGGTGGAACACGTGGTGGCGTTCAACTACAGCTCGGCGCCGGAGCGTTTCAAGGTGATTGCCGAGGTATTTGGCATTGATTGTCGCGGCCTCAATCACCGGCAGATCTGCGGGCGCCTGGTGGATCACCTGATCGCCCTGAAGCACGCGATCGGCTTCCACGAAACCCTGGGTTTGCACGGGGTGCGTACGTCCGACATCCCGTTTTTGTCGCAGCATGCGATGGATGACCCGTGCATCCTCACCAACCCCCGCGAGTCGAGCCAGCGTGATGTCGAGGTCGTCTATGGCGAGGCCCTCTGACGAGCAGCAGCGGGCGCTGGCCGGGCTGTTGGGGCTGGGTGACCACTCGGCCCGCAAAAGCCATTACCCGGAGCTTGCGGCCCGCCTGGACGAGCTGGAGGCCGAACGCAACCGCTACAAATGGCTGTTCGAAAACGCCGTCCACGGGATTTTCCAAGCCAGCCTGCAAGAGGGCATGCGTGCCGCCAACCCGGCGCTGGCGCGCATGCTGGGCTACGAGAGCCCCCAAGCGGTGCTGTTTTCCCTGACTGACCTGGCCACCAACCTGTTTGTCGGCGGTGCCGAAGAGCTGCACACCATCACCAGGGCCCTCACGCGTGAACACAGCCTGCACGGCTACGAAACCCGCTTGCGGCGCAAGGACGGCAGCCACCTCGATGTGCTGATGAACTTGCTGCTCAAGCCCGGCCAGGAAGGCTTGGTCGAAGGCTTCGTCGCCGACATCACCGAGCGCAAACAGGCTCAGCAGCACCTGCAACAACTTAATGACGAGCTCGAACAACGGGTCGCTGCCCGTACCGATGAACTGCTGGAGGCCAACCGCAACCTGCAACAGCAGATCACCGAGCGTAAAGCGATTGCCCGGGCCCTGCGCGTTGCCCGCGACGCCGCTGAAACCGCTAACCGCAGCAAGGACAAATACCTCGCTGCCGCCAGCCATGACCTGCTGCAACCGCTCAATGCCGCCCGCCTGCTAATTTCGACCCTGCGCGAACGGCAGTTGCCGGAGGCAGAACAGCTGCTGGTGGAGCGTACCCACCAGGCACTGGAGGGCGCCGAAGACCTGCTGACCGACCTGTTGGACATCTCCCGGCTCGATCAGGCGGCGGTCAAGCCTGATGTCGCGTTGTACCGCCTCGACGAACTGTTCGGCCCACTGGTTTCGGAGTTCCGCTCGGTGGCGGATGCCGAAGGCCTGAAACTGCGGGCGCGCGTCGGCGACTATGCCATCAGCACCGACCTGCGGCTGCTGACACGGATTTTGCGCAACTTTCTCAGCAACGCATGCCGTTACACCGATGAGGGCAAGATCTTGCTGGGGGCCAGGCGTTGCGGCGGTTGCTTGCGTCTGGAGGTGTGGGATACCGGGCGGGGCATCGCCGAGGATCGGCTGGAGGCCATTTTCCTTGAGTTCAATCAGCTGGACGTCGGCCGCGCTGCCGATCGCAAAGGCGTAGGCCTGGGCTTGGCCATCGTCGAGCGGATCGCCAAGATTCTTGGTTACCGGGTCCAGGTGCGGTCATGGCCGGGCCGTGGCTCGATGTTCAGCATCGAGGTGCCGATCGGCGAAAAAATCCCCCTGCCTATCCACCCAGCCGCGCCGCAGCCCAGTGCCGGTAACCCGTTGCCGGGCCGGCGGCTGCTGGTGGTCGACAACGAAGTGAGCATCCTCCAGAGCATGGGGGCGCTGCTTGGGCAGTGGGGCTGCGAGGTGGTGACCGCCACCGACGAGGCGGGTGCCTTGGTGGCCTTGCAGGGGCACGCGCCGGAACTGATCCTGGCGGATTTTCACCTGGATCACGGCGTTGTGGGGTGCGAGGTGGTCAGGCACTTGCGCGAACATTTTGCCACCGCCATTCCTGCGGTGATCATCACCGCAGACCGCAGCGATCAGTGCCGACGCGCGTTGCACAAGCTCGGCGCGCCGCTGCTGAACAAGCCGGTCAAACCGGGGAAGTTGCGGGCCGTGTTGAGCCAGTTGCTTGGATAGGCCCGTGACAGGCTTGTGAGCGGCATCGGGCAGCTGCCGTTGCCGCCACTGACGCCCGAGGCCTGAGCCCATGGGCCATGCTCAGAAGGTGTAGTCCAGCATGCCTACGACTGCGCTTTGCAGGCGCCGCTCGACAATCGGGCTGTCTGCTGCCTCCTTGGACAAATACTGTACGTCCAGCAGGGTTGTGAATGTGGTGTGTTCGCCCAATGGCACGGCCCACGTCAGATTCATGCCCGTACTGACCAACCCCCCTTTGGCGTCATAGGCCTGGAAGCGGCGACGTTCCAGAAGGGTTGCGGCACGAAGCTGGCGATGGCGCGGTCGCGTTCGACCACCAGGCGCAGGGTTGGCGTTTGGACGCGGCCTACCGGTAGCAGACCGTCGAAGCCGGCGCGGCGGCCGAGCAGGGTGAACAGTCGACTCAAATTGATGCCCACCAGCCAGTCGGCGCGGGAGCGGGCCAGTGCACAGTGGTACAGCGGCAGGGTCTGTTCGCCTGGACGCAAGGCGGCCAAGGCGCGGCGGATCGAGGCCTCATCCAGGGCGGACAGCCAGAGGCGCAGGATCGGTCCCTGGTACTGACAGCGCTCAAGGATCTCGCGGGCGATCATCTCACCCTCGCGATCAGCATCGGTGGCGATAACCACCTCGCCGCACGTACGCAACAGTTGGTCGATTACCTTCAGCTGGCTGGCGACCTTGGGCTTGACCACCAACTGCCAGCGGCTGGGAATGATCGGCAAGTCGTCCAGCGACCAGCGTTTGTAATCACCATAGGTTTCAGGGGGCGCGGTTTCCAGCAGATGGCCGACGCACCAGGTGACGGTGACGTTCTGGCCCTGCAGGCAGCCATCACCGCGCCGGCTGGCCTGCAGGACCCGGGCGATGTCGCGGGCTTGGGACGGTTTCTCGCAAATAAACAGGCGCATACGTGGGCCCTCTCGGTGGGTACCGACAGGGTGGGGCAGTGGTCGTGGAACGCTAGGGTAAAGCCGAAACCGGTGGGGTCGATTCGATGTGTCAGCGCCGGGCGAAACCCTTACTTGCGTTGCGCGAGATGAGTGGCCAGCGTTTGCAGAAACTCTAGGGCGAACTGCTTATCGGCGTCGCCCAGCTCCTTGATGATCGCGGTGATCTGCTGGCCCTGATCCTGGGGGCGAGGACTGATGGCCAGCAGCAGTTCATCGACGGGGCAACCGTACAGGTCGGCCAACTGCAGCAGCTTCGTCACGGACAGCTCAACCAGGCCACGCTCCAGGCGCGAGACGGCCTCGCCGGAAATGCGCAGGTGCTCGCCGACCTGGTCCTGGGTCAAGCGGCGGTCGCGACGATACTTCGCCAACTGGCGGCCAATGTGATGTGGGCTAGGCTCTTTGACGGGCAACGGGGCGCTCTCCAATTCGACCCATATGGTTGACTAGCCACCTAGGGATATGAACGGCTCAAAGAGTTGACTGACAACCCTATGAGGTGTATCACGAAAAATAACTGCATGACCCGCCCGTTCACACGGAGGCTTCAACTTGCACGGATCCCACCAGAGTGAGGCAGATAAGTTAGCGATCAAGGCCTACGAGCTGTTCATGGCTACCCATCTGGAACCGGACAATGCGCAGGCGCGCGCGCTGTTGATTGCTTGGGTTCAGGAGAGTCCGGCGCACTGGCGGGCATTCCTTGCCCTGGATCAGTGCCTGACGGAGGTGAAGCAGTTGCTGGAGAGTGGACAGCGCGGGAAAGCCCGGCGAGATGGATAGCGTGCCGAGCGTCAATGCTGCCCGCCGGCTGAGCTGCGCAACCCCTGCGGTACCGCGCAGGGCGCAGCGATTCCACTGACTTCCACCTTCACCCGGCCTTGCGCGGAGCTTTCTTGCCACCGCCTTTACGCGTGGCGTTGGGAGTGTCCTGCGCCTTCTCGCGCATGGTGACCGAGGCCAGGCGATGCGGCAGGATACCGATGCGCCGCGCTTCGACCTTGAACGTCACCCGCGCGTTGTCTTCGCTGTCCTCCCACTCATCCTTGACCGTGCGGCCCTCGACCAAGACGCGCATGCCTTTCTGGTACAGCGTGCTCCAGTGCTCGGCATCGCGGTGCCAGAGCTCGACGGGCGCCCAGTAGCCGCCGCGATCCTCGTAGCCGCCTTCACGCGGTACCGGGTTGTCGAAATAGACGTTCAGCCGCAACAGGCGCCGCGGTTCATCCGGGTTGGAGTTGAACTCCTGGAATTCCGGCACGCTGCCGATGTTGCCTTCACCTACAAATAACGTACTCATGCGGGTCACTCCTCGGTGGGGAAGCGGGTAATGGCGAGCTCGGCGGCCTCGAGCTTGCTGGCACCGGCGACGGCCTGGCGATACAGCGACTGCAGGCTGCTCATCTGCAGGTTCAGCACCACGCGGTTGGTCTCCAGCTGATACAACGCCTGCCGTAGCTCAGGGTGCAAATGCGGATGAACCACCGCTTCCTGCCACACCTGCACGCCCATGCGCTGAAAGTCCGGACTGCGCCAGCGCAGGAAGTCGGTGCCCGTCGCGCTGTGCTGGACGACCAGTCGCAGCTCCAGCAGCGAGAAGGGGGGCTGCGCCATGATCGCCAGCATCACCGCCATCAATTCGGCGACCTGAGTACGCATGCGCAGGATCGTGTTGGCGAACTGCTGCAGCTCCCCCTTACCCTTAAAAGGCTTTAAAAGGCCTTTTAGGGAGGCACCTTGTGCGAACTCGCGATAGGCATCCGCTGACAACCGCCGGGCAATTGCATCGGCCAGTGTCATGCCTCACCCCCTTCATCCGGGACTTCCGGTGTAGGTTGTGCCTCGGCCTCCGGCAGGGCAGGTTGATTCGGCTCATCGGGATCCGACGTGGTCTGGCTCCGTGTGATGGGTGGGGCGAATTGGGAGCGGTGGCTGCCTTCGAGGATCTTGCGTGGGGGCGTGCCGAACTTGTCGATCGCTTCACGGGCGCGGGCGTTGTTGGCGGCCATGTCATCCCGATTGACCCCCGCCAGGCGATAGCGCTGGGCCAGACCGAACAGGCTGCGCAGCTCGTGGGCGCCGCGATCGATCCAGTTTTCCATGTCGGGGCGGCCGATTAAGGCTGTGTGGTGGGCGAGCAGAACGCGGCGCACCAGGGCGTCGTAGTCGGTCAGCAGGTAGACCGCGAGAAAGCCCAGCTGGCTGCCGATGAACAGGGGGAGGGTGACGGGATGGATATTGAGGTTGTCGCCGATATCGACTTGGGTCGGCAGGGCGCGCTCCACTCGACTGACCTGCTTGGTCAGCGCGCGCAGTTCGGCCTTGGCCTGCAGCAGCTTGTCCTCCAGTTGCAGCATGAACCAGTCGGCGAAGGGGTCATCCTGGCTGCTGGCGTGCTTGAGCAGGTTGGTGACGCCGATGTAACCAGGCATGCCCATGATCGAGTGTACCCCTTCGCGGCCCATGCGGCCTTGCCACAGCCGCGCCGCATGGTGGGTGTGTAGGGTGAGGGTGATGCTGCTGCGCAGGGAGCCCAGGTTGAGCTGGTAGTGATCGGTCATCGCCAGTACCTCGCCGTCGGAATGACGCCGACGATGGGCCTATCCGTGCAATTGGACGCGGATCAACGCGAAGGTGGTCCGCTCGTAATTTCAGGCGGTGGACCTCCTTGGATTCAATGGCATGGGCATCAAATCCACCGAGATCCACTCCTAGGTAGGCGCAAGCGAACCTCGGCAGCGTTGCTTCAGTTCCTCCAGGCAGGAGAGGGCGAGTGGCGAGGCAGTGCGCTGACCACCGCGCTTGGGTCGCTCACCGGGTGGCTGCGCTGGCATGGCCTTCGGTGCGAGCGACGGTGCGGTCGTGGCGGTCGTTGCCTCTGCGCGGGCCGCCCACAGGGTGAACTCGCCTTGGCAGGCACGTTTGATCAAGCCCATCAGGTAGGCGACGGGTTTTCGGATCTCACCGCGGGCGCAGCGCACCGCCGCTTCATTGATCACCGCTTGTTGCTGTTCCGGCTCGAGCTGGCGCATTGCCTGCGAGGCCATGCGCCGCTCGGTCGGATTCAAGGGTAAATCCTCAGGCCACCGTGCTCGGCCAAACTCGACCTGCGCCAGTACTGTACTTTTTTTGCTTTGGTCTTTCTGTACTGTACGGCCGGCGTCGGGATTCCGAACCACAGCCGAAACCGGTGCCTTGCCGCAGGGTTCGGGATCGGTGGCCGAGGTGTGAGCATTCCGAACGGGGTGGCGCAGACCAGGTTCGGAATGTTGCGCTTGCGCGCTTTCGTTCATCAGCGGCAGCGTTTGTTGCTGTGCCGGCGGCAGTGAGCCCAGCTTGTCCTTGTCGCTCTGGGCGACGTGCGGGTCGGCTTGAATTTCGGCCAGCACATGCTGCGTCACATCACGCACCCCCTTGGTGGCATGGAAGAGGTTCTGCAGCAGTAGCCCCACGTAGCCACTGTCCAGCTCAAGCTGTTCGGCCGCCGTCAACGGATCGCCGTGCAGCACGTAGACGCAACCGCGCAGGCAGCCTTGGGCGTCGCGCGAACGGTCGACCAGGCTGAGCCAGCGGGTCGTACGCAGGACGTTCAATGCGCGGGCGATGGTCTCGCGCGACGCCTGGGTCCCACAGGGGCTAGTGGCCAAGTAGGGCTGCAGGTCGTGATAGCGGGGCGTTTTGATCTGGCGCTCGGTGATCAGCCAGTGCAGGACCAGCCAGGTGTTGCGCTCCAACGGGGTCAGCCGACGATCGAGGAGCAATGCTTGTGGCAAGGGATTGTTGTCGCCGTAGTAGATCGTTCGTAGCGCAGGCTCCGCAACAGCGGCAGCTTGGGTGGCCTCACATTCATTGCGGCGTCGAAGGGCGTCGTAGCACTGGCGCACCACGTCTTGCCAGTCCACTTCGTAGAAGCTCAGCATGGTGCCCCTCCGTACAGTTCGACCTGTTGCCAGACCAGCGTCAGGCTGATGTTTTGTTCCTCGGCCAGCATCATCATGGTGTCCAGTGGATCGTTGTCCGGATCTTCCGCCCGCAGTTGGCTCCAGCGGTTCCACACGGCATGCTCCTGGGCTTCACTGAGCTGGACCGGGCGGCCCCTGTGGGTTTCGATCTTCAGCACACGGCGACGCAACGCCGTTTCCGAGTGGTCCAGGCCGAAACAGCGGTACATGATGGTCGAGCTCGCGCCGAGCTTGAGTGCTCGGTTGATCAAGCGTTCGTTCTGCTCGTCGCGCTCGGCCTGGACGATCAGGCGCCGTAGCACGGTGATATCGACCTTGACTTCAACCCAGGCGATCGATGAGTGCGCCAGGTGGGACAGGGTGGTCGGTGGCAGGGACTGCAGGACTTCGATGTCTTCGTCGGCCAGGCCCAGCGCTTTGCAGCGCTGCAGGCGGCCATGGCGCAGCTCATGCAGCACCTGGTTCAACATGGCGTGGTTCAACAGATTGAAAGTCGTACTCATGAGGTGACTCCTCATTCAACGCGTGGAGGACAGCGTCAGGTCGATCAACTGCCGGGCGTGGCGGATCAGGGCGTACAACTGCGCCAGCTGGGCATCGGGTAGTCGTTCAAGGCCCACGGTCAGGGCAGGGCGTTCGGGGAAGGGCAGGTCGTAGGCGCCAATCAGCAGTTGGCCAAACAGTGCGGCCGGCAGCTGCTGGCGTTGCTGCCAGGTCACGTCGTCCTGCAGGCGCAGCAGGGCCGATAGCAATAGCTGAATGCCGGTTTGGCACGGGCTCAGTTGCTGGTCATGTTCAATTGCCAAGGTGAACCCCAAGCCGTCTGTGTGCGGTTTGACCATGGCACTGGCATCGGCATACGTCGCCAGGTCAATCGCCAGGGCGGCACAACGCTCACGCAGTACATTAATGTCGTCCTGTAGCGGGGGGAGAGGTAAGGCGGAACCCAGGGAGGGCTGAGCGACCTCAACGGTGCCTGGCAGCCGCGTAGCAAGCGATTCGTCATCACCCAGCGCCTCGCGAATGCTGGGGAGACGGGGAGCCACGGGTGCAGAGGTGTTGTCCGCGCAGCTCACCGGCTCAGGTGGGGATAATTGATGTGCCGTTCCTGCTACATCTTCGATAGCAGTTGGCTGGGGGGAGGACTCGCCTGCTACGCCCTGCTGGAGAGGCTGAGACGTATCCGCAGGCGGCGGTAAACGATGCGGTTCCTGATGCATTTCCAAGGCGAGCAGGCGGGGTGTCTGCTTTAACTGCACTGCCATCCTGGCAATCAGTTCATCCTGCAGCTCACTCCAGCTCAGCTCGGGCTTATCACTGTCAAAGGCCGACAGCACTTCAAACCACAGCAGCGCGAATTGCGGAACGTCCCCCAAATACTGGTTCCAGATTGACTCCGCCCGGCGCCGCAGGTTGATGACCCGAACGATGGTGGGTTTGCCAAGCCCGGCATACAACACCTGCGGGATGACCGGCAGCAGGTGCTCGAGGGTGTCGAACATGCGGCTGATGTGCGATTGTGAAATTGGGTAGCCGCCCTTACTCAAGCGTGTTGACAGTTCACGCTGAGTGAGCAGGACGTCCGGCTCCTGCAACATGTCCTTGAGTTTTGCCACCGCGAGGGATCGCTCGATGAACGTGAGTTGGCCATGTAGATCGCTTTCGGCCAAGTGCCCGATCAAGGCGTGCGACTCGGACTGCCAAGGGTGGAACAGGCAGTGGATGTGAAAAAATCGCTCCTCTCTGGTTTCCTGCCAGAGCTCACCGAGGATGCTCAAACGTGTGTTGCCGCCGTTGCGGATGATGAAGTGCAGCTCATCCGGGCGGCGGGTAATCGCCGGCGGCTGGTCCAGGCCGCGTTCGCGGATTGAGGCTTTGATTTCGTCATATAGCGGGTTGCGGACTATCCGCGGATTGAGCTCGTAAGGGCGCAATTGTTCGAGGCTGACCACCAACGGCATGTCCTCGACCAGCATAGGCGTCGTGTCGCGGCCATGGTTCTGCGGAAAATGCGCCTGCTGCAACTGACGCGTGATGTCTTCGGAAGTGGGTGGCTTCATTACAAAACCTCTCATTAGCCGCGACGACTGAGTCGACTGTTGGCCACTGACGGTTGGCCGGGCACAGACACGCTCGAGTCGACAAGTCGCTCAGCCCACTGCGGGAACAACTCGATGGCCAGCGCGCGCATCACCGCCGCACCGCAAGGGCCGCGGCTGCCGGATGGTGGAGTAGGGTCAACGCGGTGCACCGGCAGGCCCAGTGAAGCGGCATTGGGGTAGGCAACACGGTCGGGAATCACCGTGGTGCAAACGCTGACATGCGGGTCGCCTTGGAATGAAGCCTGCAGGTTGTGCACGATCAAGCGCGTGTCACGGCGATTGGCGTTTACCTGGTTGAGCAGCAGCTTCACCGACGGCAACGCGACACCCAGGTAACGGTAGGGCTCCAATTCTTCGAACAGCCCCAGCGTGCCACGCCGCAGCTCACGTGCGGCGAGCATTTCCGGCGGGACTGGGCACAGGGCGCAGTCGGACGCGAGAATCACCATCTCCACGACGACACTGCGTGCGCCTTGGGTGTCGATGATCAGCACATCGTAGTGATCCTCGAAAGCCGACAGCAGGTTGCGCAGGCGCAGACGACCGTCGGCGGCGTGCAACAGCAGCGTGCTGATGTGCCCGGCGCGATCGTTGGACACGATCAGATGCAGCTGCGGGATGACGGTGGCGGAAATCACCTGCTCAGGTGCCGTGAGTCGTTGTGCGATGAGTTCGTAGCTGCCGGCCTCACGAGATTCGCGCAAGGCATAGTAGCTGGACAGCGTGGGTTGGCTGTCCAGATCCAGCAGCAGGACGCGAAAGCCCGCATCGGCGAGTAGACCGCCCAGGTTAGCGGCGACGGTTGTTTTACCGGCGCCGCCCTTGGTCGAGATCAGCGAGAGGACGTCCATGACGCTACTCCCTGACCGACAGTCGATCCTGGACCCACTGCTCGATTTCCAGCGAGTCCCAACCGACGGCGCGGGTACCAATCCGCCGGCATTGTGGGAACAACCCGGCCTTCATCAAGTTGTAGATGTGCGAACGCTTGAAGCCGGTTTTCTGTTCCACTTCATCGCGGCGCATGATGTGGCGGTCGGCAGGCAGCGGGGCAGGGCTAGTGGGTTGCATGATGTCACTCCATAGCACCTTCTGGTGCGCAGTGGGATGTGACAGTCAGTGAAGGTCGACGCGGGAGAAAAAACATTGTCAGGCAATGGCGAGCATTGCCTGACAATATGGAGTTAGCCCCGTGTTACCTGGCCTAGATGACGCCGAGCGTCGGCAAATCTCCGATCAAGGGTACTTTTGCTCAAGCCGGGAACACCAGGAAATCGGCGAGTGATTTCTTCGACCAAAGCGCTCTGCGACTTGTAGATCGACTGCACCTGGCCATCCTTCGATTTACCCATGGTGACCTCCAGCACTGCGCCGACAAGTGTATTGTGCATACCCTCGGAAGTGTCGGAGGGAATTCCGCTTGCCTCGAGCCGCGCCAATAGCTCATTGTTGACTGAATTGAGTGCCCTCATTTCTTCAACTGTTGCGGCCAGCTCTTGGCGCATGTTCGCAATAGTGCGCTGGGCAGCATCCAGTTCTGCTTGCTGCACTAGATGTGCATTGAGGCTGATGCATTCCGAATGATCGAGGTTCTGCGAAAACAAGAACGTGGGCTTTTCATCAGGGTAGTTCCGGGCAAACCAAACCAGCAAATCGGCACGCCGAATTGACCAATACTCACGATGAACCTGGTTAATCGAGGTGATTGGGCGACCTAAGCAGGTCGCGGGTAAATCACCGCTGATGATGGCGTCGTAGATGCACTCGGCGTAGATGTGAAGAAAGGGCCATTGCGGAAAATGCTTGAGCAGGCTACCAGGTTGAGAGAGATCGACACGCAAAATCTCGTCTTCGTGGTCAGCAAGGTCACACCAGAGAATCGCGGCATCAATAGGGTGGTAAGAGCTTCTGATCGAGATCATGGCATACAGCCTCCTGCTGAAATCGTCCCAGAATCGCTGGCGGGGGCTAATGTTGTGCGCCTCTTTCTAGCGAGCCAAATTCCATATAGTCAACTTTGGATCCAATGATGGTGACCATACACTGACAGGTTAGTTCTGATTAGGTAGGGCTGATTGCGACAGGTTTCGACGCAGAGCGTTCTGATCACTAATCTCTACATAGCACAATACCTGGTATGCATAGAGCTCAGGCGAATTGATTGTGTACCGGGAAAGATGAAAGTGCTGTCGAAGAATGCGACGAACTATGAAAGTTTCATGCGAAGCGGACGTTCGAAAATGCTGAGCTCTCGAACGTCAACTTCGTTTCTACAGGTAATTTCATTGTAGGCTGTACTCGGGAGGTTCGGTGAGCGACGTAGAGCGCTATCACCTCCGCCCTTCGAAGGGGAGTGGGGCGGCTTGCTGCCGGCCTCCAGCGCAAGCGTGGTGCACTATTCGGCTGCCTATGGTGCACACTTGACCGCCAAGACCATGCGCACGTACCCGGCGGCGCTGGCCCAATGGCACCAGCAGCGTTGCTTTGCCAATCCGACTGAGTCCGCTCAGGTGCGCAACACCTTGCGAGGGATCCAGGCGTTGCACCCGCAACCGGTCAAACAGGCGCAAGCCTAGAAACTGCAGATCCTTGAAGACTGAGGGCTTGAAGACCGATTTGCACAGCGTGCACATGGGGTAGTGATTGCGCGCGCCGCGCGATCAGGCGCTGATTTTGCTTGGCTTCTGGCGGCTTTTTGCATTGCCGAGGCGAGCTGTGCCGACTCCAAGTCGAACACGTGCATATTGAGGCGAGGGGAGGATATCGTCGATGACAGTGCAGCAGTTGGCTTGGAGGATCAGGCAATACTCATCCAAACTTATCCATTGGTAGCCGCCTCTTATGTTCCTTGCCCGGCCGCAGGCATCGTGGTCTACAAAAAAGTCCCGGCGATAGCGTCAATGAAGACGAGGTCATTGCCGAAGTGGTCCACCTGGACAGTGTCATCATTGGTGAGCGCACCACCGTGCGCTGTCATACCGATGGTGTTCTGGTCATCCGGCAAACACCTGGCCTGGTGCGTCCCGGGCAGCGACTGGCATTGATCGCCAGCAGCATATTGCCAGCTACCCGTGATGAGAACCGACCATTGCTGGACGCATAAGAGACTATCCCGCCCCCTTTGGCTGTTGTTCGGGATGAGTAGCCGCCGGCTGATATCTCGATCATTCAGCACACGCACACACAGTTGCTGGAGAGCCCAAGATCTCGCTCGGTGTGCTGCTTCGTTCCTGACTGCAATGGCATCTGGCGTTAAATACTTGAGCCGGTCGAGACTTTTTCGTGTTGCGGATCGCTTCGAGGCATGCAGTTTTTGCGCTGTCGGGATAACGGCGTTATCCATTGGAGCGTCGGCCCTGGATTAACTTCCTATGATGGTTGCATCTCTGTGGCGGGACCTTGTATCGGTCGTCGCAGCAACGTTCGTCGACCAAGTGCTTTGTTGGCCTGAGATGCAAATCCATTAGGTCAGCCTGTCAATGAAGGTTGGCAACTAGTGTCTGTTAGGGAGCTGACCGCTCATGAATGAAGCGACGTACCAAGTTACTTTCAAGCTCAAGGCAGTCCCTTGCCGGGCCATTTTCGACGCTCACCCCTTAGCGTATGAGCAAGGTGGTCGTAGATGAGCGCCTACTTGCAATGCATGTCGCATACCCCATTGATCGGTCACGTTGATCCGTCACCAGCGGTGCTTGCTGAGGTCGATGCCGTAGTGGCGGGAGCCCGCGAACGCATTAGTCGCTTTGCACCTGAGTTGGTGATCCTGTTTGCGCCGGATCATTACAACGGTTTTTTCTATGACGTGATGCCTTCATTTTGCATTGGCATGGCAGCGCATGCGATCGGCGATTTCGGCACTGCTGCAGGGCCGCTCAGCGTCCCCAAAGACCTTGCCGAAGCTTGTGCTACTGCGGTGTTGGAGGCAGGGGTGGATGCAGCGGTGTCTTATCGCATGCAGGTTGATCATGGCTTTGCCCAACCGCTTGAGCTGTTGCTCGGCGGTCTGGATCGTTGCCCGATGATCCCGGTCTTTATCAACTCGGTGGCTATCCCGCTGCCGGGGTTCCAGCGTGCCCGCCTGCTGGGTGAGGCTATCGGGGCTTTTGCCCGGACGCTGAATAAAAGAGTCCTGTTCCTTGCCTCTGGCGGCCTGTCACACCAGCCGCCGGTGCCGGAGTTGGCCAGCGTGGATGCCCGTATGGCCGATCGGCTGATGGGTAGCGGCCGCAACCTGCCAGCCGATGAGCGCGAGGCGCGGCAGCAACGAGTGATCCTCGCGGCCCGATGTTTTGTTGAGAATCAATATTCGTTGCATCCACTTAACCCTGAGTGGGATCAGTGGTTTCTCGACATTCTCAGCGGGGGCCGCTTCGCCGAGCTGGATGGGCTTGGTAATGACGAACTGTCCATTCTCGCCGGAAAATCCACCCACGAAGTTAAAACGTGGGTTGCCGCCTTTGCCGCACTGTCTGCATTCGGCCCCTATCAAACCGACGCCCGTTACTACCGGCCAGTCCCCGAGTGGATCGCTGGCTTTGGTGCGCTCAGCGCCCGGTCATCGATGCATATCGATGAGTAGGTCTCCATAAAATCCGGATTGAAGGAAGCAAAAGATGACGGTAACCACCCAGGCAATGACTGAGGCATCCACCAGCAATTTCGCCCGCATCAAAGCAGGTGATCTTGAGCTGAATATCCATTACAACGACTGCGGCCATGGCACTGAATCCATAGTAATGCTGCACGGCTCTGGCCCGGGTGCTAGCGGCTGGGCGAACTTCCATCGCAACATTGAATCGTTAGTGACCGCTGGTTACCGAGTAATCCTGATGGACTGCCCGGGCTGGAGCAAAAGCGACCCGGTTGTCTGCGACGGCTCGCGCTCGGACCTCAACGCCCGGGTACTCAAAGGGTTGGTTGATGCGCTGGGGCTGGACCGCGTACACATCATCGGTAACTCCATGGGCGGTCACAGCACTGTAGCCTTCGCGCTCGCCTACCCTGAGCGGGTTGGCAAGCTGGTGCTGATGGGGGGCGGTACTGGCGGCCCAAGCGCCTTCGTGCCGCAACCCACCGAAGGCATCAAGCTGATCGGCGCGCTGTATCGCGACCCAACGATCGAGAACCTGAAGAAGATGATGAGCGTCTTCGTTTTCGACGCCAGCAGCATGACCGACGAACTGTTCCAGACCCGCCTGGACAACATCCTCTCGCGCCGTGACCATTTGGAGAACTTCGTCAAGAGCAGCACTCTCAACCCCAAGCAATTCCCGGATTTCAGCCATCGTCTGCACGAAATCAAAGCTCAAACTCTGATCGTCTGGGGGCGCGAAGACCGTTTCGTGCCTATGGACACTGGCCTGCGCCTGCTCGCCGGCCTGCCCGATGCACAACTGCACGTGTTCAACCGTTGCGGCCACTGGGCTCAGTGGGAACACGCCGAGACCTTCAACCGCATGGTCCTGGACTTCCTGACTCACTGAATTAGCGAGGCCGACATGAACCTTATTCAAGACACCCTGGAACAGCTCGCCGCCGATCTGCGTCAGGCCGAAGTCCGTAATGTAGCCATCGCGCCCCTGCGCGACCAGATCGGCGAAGACAGTGCCGAGGCTGCGTACACCATTCAACGACTGAATGTCGCCCACGGCGTGGCCAGCGGCCGGCGCGTGGTCGGGCGCAAGATCGGCCTGACCAATCCCAAGGTCCAGGCGCAACTGGGCGTCGATCAGCCGGACTTTGGCACACTCTTCGCTGACATGTGCTATGGCGATAACGAAACCATACCAGTGGGCCGCGTGCTGCAACCGAAGATCGAAGCCGAAATTGCGCTGATTCTGGAGCGTGATCTACCGCGTGCCGACACTACGTTTACCGATGTGATGGCGGCTACCGGCTGGGTCGTCCCGGCATTGGAAATCGTCGGTAGCCGCGTGCAGGGCTGGAACATCCGCTTCGTCGATACCGTCGCCGATAACGCCTCCAGCGGCTGCTTCGTGCTCGGCGGTCCGGCCCGTCGCCTCGATGGCCTGGACCTGCGCCAAGCCAGCATGCGCATGACCCGCAATGGCGAAGAAGTGTCTAGCGGCAGCGGCGCCGAATGCCTTGGCCATCCACTCAATGCCGCCGTGTGGTTGGCGCAAACCATGGCGCGCTTGGGCGATCCGCTGCGGGCCGGCGACATCATTCTGACCGGTGCACTTGGGCCGATGGTGGCGGTGGCGGCGGGCGATCGATTTGAGACCGAGATCGAAGGCATCGGTCGTGTCGGTGTTCAGTTCAGCGCCGAGTGATCGGCGACTTGCGTGCAAATGGGGCAACAACAATGAACAAACTCAAAGTCGCCATCGTCGGTTCCGGCAATATCGGCACCGACCTGATGATCAAGATCCTGCGTAACGCCAAACACCTGGAAATGGCGGTCATGGTTGGCATCGACCCGGCCTCCGATGGTCTGGCCCGCGCCCAGCGTATGGGCGTGGCGGTGACCCACGAAGGCGTCGAAGGCCTAACACGCATGGACGTGTTCAAGGATATCGACTTCGTATTCGATGCCACTTCGGCTGGTGCCCACGTGAAAAACGATGCGTTTCTGCGTTCGATCAAACCGAGCATTCGTTTGATCGACCTGACCCCGGCGGCCATCGGCCCGTACTGCGTGCCGGTGGTCAATCTGGAGCAGAACCTCAGCCAGCTCAATGTCAACATGGTCACCTGTGGTGGTCAGGCGACCATTCCGATGGTTGCCGCCGTTTCACGCGTGGCTAAGGTGCACTACGCAGAAATCGTCGCCTCTATCGCCAGTAAATCTGCCGGGCCGGGCACTCGGGCCAACATCGACGAATTCACCGAAACCACGTCCAAGGCCATCGAAGTTATCGGCGGCGCGGCCAAGGGCAAGGCGATCATCGTGATGAACCCGGCCGAGCCGCCGCTGATTATGCGCGACACGGTATTCGTGTTGTCCGAGGCGGTCGATCAGGTTGAGGTCGAGGCGTCCATTCTTGAGATGGCCGTAGCCGTACAGGCCTATGTGCCAGGCTATCGCTTGAAGCAAAAAGTGCAGTTCGATGTCATCCGTGAAGACGCGCCGCTGAACATCCCTGGCTTGGGCAAGTTCTCCGGGCTGAAGACTTCGGTATTCCTTGAAGTTGAAGGCGCCGCCCATTACCTGCCAGCGTATGCCGGCAACCTCGACATCATGACCTCCGCTGCCTTGGCCACCGCTGAGCGCATGGCGCAGTCGATGATGAACACCTGAGGAGACCGATATGACCTTTAATCCCGGCAAAAAACTCTACATCTCTGACGTGACCCTGCGCGACGGCAGTCACGCGGTGCGCCATCAGTATTCGTTGCAGAACGTGCAGGACATTGCCCGCGCCCTGGACAAGGCCAAGGTCGACTCGATCGAAGTCGCCCACGGTGATGGTCTGCAAGGGTCGAGCTTCAACTACGGCTTCGCCGCGCACACTGACCTGGAATGGATCGAGGCTGCCGCCGATGTTATCACTCACGCCAAGATCACTACCTTGCTGTTGCCGGGCATTGGCACTGTCCATGACTTGAAAGCCGCCTACGACGCCGGCGCCCGGGTGGTGCGCATCGCCACCCATTGCACCGAAGCCGATGTTTCGAAACAGCACATCGAGTACGCCCGCGAGCTGGGCATGGAGACCGTCGGTTTTCTGATGATGAGCCATATGATCCCGGCCGAGCAGTTGGCGGCACAAGCCAAGATGATGGAAAGCTACGGCGCGACATGCGTATACATGGCCGACTCGGGTGGCGCGATGAACATGCAGGACATCCGCGACCGTTTCCGTGCGTTCAAGGCGGTGCTGAAGCCGGAAACCGAAACCGGCATGCACGCACACCACAACTTGTCGCTCGGCGTGGCGAACTCGATCACTGCCGTCGAGGAAGGTTGCGATCGCATCGACGCCAGCCTCGCCGGCATGGGGGCTGGGGCCGGTAACGCGCCGTTGGAAGTGTTCATCGCCACCGCCGAGCGCCTGGGCTGGAACCACGGCACCGACCTATACACGCTTATGGATGCCGCCGACGAAATCGTGCGCCCGCTGCAGGACCGGCCTGTGCGGGTCGACCGAGAGACTCTCGCTTTGGGTTACGCCGGGGTCTATTCAAGCTTCCTGCGCCACGCTGAAATCGCCGCCGCGAAGTATGGTCTGAAGACCCTGGACATCCTCGTAGAACTGGGCAAGCGGCGGATGGTCGGTGGCCAGGAAGACATGATCGTCGATGTTGCGCTCGATCTGCTGAACGGGCCGAAAGTGCTCCCGACCTGAAGTGTGCAATCGACCGGTCTGCCCCATCGGACTACGGTCGGTTGGGCAGACCTTCTCTGCGTATTTACAGGTGTAATCGCTGCTATTGGAGCAACCATGACAACCCTGTTGCTGATCAACTCCAGCGCCCGCCAGCTTGGCTCGCACAGCCGGTCGCTGAGTCGCTATTTCAAAGATCGCTGGATCGAGGCATTTCCAGATTCGCGGGTGATTTCACGTGATCTGGCCGAGAGCCAGTTACCGCACCTTGATGGAGACACCATCAAGGCATTTTATGGTCTGGACGAGCCGGGGAAGGGAAGAGCGCCCAAGCTCAGCAAGTCCGATGAACTGATCGACGAAGTGATGCAGGCGGATGTCATCTGTCTCGCCAGTCCGATGTACAACTTCTCGGTCTCATCGCTGCTAAAAGCCTGGATCGACTTGGTGGTCCGTAGCGATAAGACCTACTACAAAGTGGCTGATGGTAAGCATGAGGGTATGTGCGGTGGTAAGAAGGTCATTGTACTGAGCAGCAGTGGCGGTCTGTATTTCGGGAGCCACATGGATCATCTGCATCCTTACATTGACGTAGTCTTGGGCTTCATGGGGATAACGGATGTAGAGCACGTCAGGCTAGAAGGTATGGCGCACAGCGAGATCAACCTCGCCGAATCCAGAAAGAAGGCTCACAAGGCAATAGATGCCTTCATCAGCGCGTTGTAATACATCATCGCTTGGCATCGACAAGCGCAATTCGTAGCAGGCATCGACAAGACCTGTCATTCAACCGCGCAGGTGAGCGGCCAGCCACGCATTATCCGGGGAGCCCCCATGCTGGCCAATCTATCAATGAAAAACAAGCTATTGCTTACCATTGTACCCCTGACTTTATTGGTCTATCTGAGCACCGTTGCGATGGTTTACAGCTCGAGCAAGGCCTCTACTGAGGCGCTGGCGCAAGTAGCTGTCGAGGCGATTGCGCGTCAACAGTCCGCCGAAATTATGGGGTACTTTGACGGAGCCTTGCATGCCGCTCGAATGACCTCGGACATGCTCTCCCGCGAACTGGTTGACGGACAACTTCCGGACAGTCGCATCGCAGACCCAATGCTTGAGTTCCTCTTGCATAACAGTGCACAAGTGAAGGCGGCCTGGTGGCTGCCGCTACGTTCCGCCAAAAGCGAGGGCGTGTTCTGGTTGCGTAGCGGGTCGGATATACAGTTGGCACCGATGCAACAGCGTGATGCGTTGTTGGGGGCGATGGAGCAGGGGCCACTTGAGCGCGAGACTATCTCCTCTCCGCGCCCTTTGCCCGGGGCCGGATCATCGTGGTCGGTGATTGCGCTACAAATACCCGTACGCCAGAACGGTCAAGTAGTGGGCAGTTTGGGGCTAGGTTTCGACGCCGACCAGTTGCAACAACGTGTGGCGCAGTTGCGTCCTCTTGGTGTGGGCCTGGCTGCCTTGACCGCCCACGATACCAGACTGGTAGCCCATCCCGATCCCACGCGGGTGGGGCGTCTTGAGGCTGAGACGGAGGGGGACTTCCTCGGCGAACACCTGCCGGACATGATCAACGCTGTGCGCAAGGGTGAGCCGTTGACACTGCGTTTTGTCTCTCCGGCAATGGGCGAAGAAGTTTTTATGCTAGGGGTACCCATCGTCATCGGCGACACCGCTACACCCTGGTCGTTTGGTATTGCGCTGCCTAGCGCTGCCCTGCTGGTTGGGGTGAAGACGCTGGCACTGAAACTATTGCTGATAGGCAGTTTTTCGGTGCTACTGCTTGCCGGCATGATTTTGTTGCTTGGCGGGGCGCTGTCTCGTCCCCTGAGTGCCATCGTACAGACCATCGGACAACTGTCGGCGGGGGAGGCAGACTTGCGTTTACGCCTGCCGGTCAAGGGCAGTGATGAGGTGGCGAGCCTCGCCAATGAGTTTAATGGTTTCCTAGACTCCATGGCCAACCTAGTGTCGGAGATCAAGAGCACCAGCCAGAAACTGCAGAGCACCTCCGAGGAACTGCAACAAGACAGCCGTGCCTCCGGGGCGGTAGTGAATGCCCAGCGTGACGAGGTCGGTCAGTTGGCTGCCGCGATGCAGCAGATGGCGGCTACGGTTGAAGAGGTTGCTTACAATGCGGGGCAGGCCGCTCAGGTCACGCGAGAGGGCGATCTGGCCGTGGCACAAGGACAGGCGACAGTGGCGAGTCTGAGTGAGGCAATTGCGAAGGACGCACAGCTTCTTGAGCAAGTCACTGCGTTGACCGGGGAGCTGAGTGATGCCAGCCAGACTATCGGCACCGTAGTGGCGGTGATTCGTGACATCGCTGAGCAGACCAACCTCCTGGCGCTTAATGCCGCTATCGAGTCGGCGCGGGCTGGTGAGCAGGGGCGTGGCTTTGCGGTAGTGGCTGACGAAGTGCGGGCGTTGGCGCGGCGCACGCACAGCTCGACTGAGGATGTCTGCAGGAACATCTCGATGATTCAGGAATGCACGCGCACTGTGGTGGAAATGGTCGCGAAAAGCCTTGGCACTTCCCAGGTCAATGTCGCCAGTGCAAAGGAGGCCAGCGAGGCGTTGCATCGCATCACCCAGATGATCGGACAGGTGCGTGACATGAGTCAGCAGATCGCCTCGGCAACCGGGCAGCAGGCCACAACCAGTGAGCAACTTTCCCGCAGCCTGGTCACCATCGCCGATTCCGCCGAAAGCGCTTCGTGCAGTGCCCGTCAGGTCCACCAACGTAGCCAGGACCTGCAGTTGTCAGCGGATAGCCTGAATATTTTGGTTAGTCGCTTCAAGCTGTAAGAGGCCTGTTGTCCAGGTTATTCCGGTAATACACAACCTGAGTATCACTAACTTGCGTTTGGGGGACAAACCAAGCAGAGCCGGGATAGTCCACTCTCGGCCATGTACCTAATGTTGAGTAGCGGGTGCTGTCAGCCAAAACAAAACAACAAGACGTTAACCGTGTGGACTCAACCCATGTCAAAGCTCATCAACATCGATCAAGACTCATCCCTACCAGTGTCTCTGTCTGGGGTAGGTGGACGTGTCCTCAAAGTGTTAATAGCACTGCTGCCATGGACAATAATCGCTAGCCTTTTATGGGCTGGACTGTTCATCAAACCGCAACCGGTCGGAAATACGGTAATGCCTCCGCTGCTGGAGCGTCGGGATCATTTCTATGGTCTGGCCCAGTCGCCCAATCGCGAGATTCTGGCCTGTGGATCCGACGGTAAGGTGCTGTCCTTTGCCGCGGATGGCCGCATAGAGCGTTTGCCCACGCCGACCGCTCGTACTCTGCAAGACATTGCGGTGTGGGACGATGGCCATGCAGTAGCGGTAGGTAATGACGGCGTCATCATCTACAGCCAGGATACGGGCCGGCACTGGAGCTCCGCAACCGACGTGCCTCGCTCCGAAGTCGCCAACAAACTTAATCGGGTGCGCATCGCTCAAGGCGGTTTGGCGATCGCCACGGGTGAGATGGGTGCGCTACTGCTCAGCCGCGATTATGGTCAGAGCTGGAAGCGCTTGCGGGAAGAAGAAGATGTTGCCTGGAATGATGTGGCAATCCTCGAAGGCGGCCATTTAGTCGTGGTCGGTGAGTTTGGTCGCATCCTGCTCGGCGACGATCTTGGTCGAAACTGGACGGAGATCGCCGCACCGGTACCCAACTCGTTGATGTCTGTGCAGTTCCGTGACACCCGCAATGGCGTTGCAGTTGGGCTGGAGGGGGCGCTGCTGGTTACACGAGACGGAGGCCGGCAATGGGAGACGGTCGATCTGGGTGTACGCGATCACCTGTTCGACATTCTTTGGGCGGCGGATCGAAACCAATGGTTTGCCAGCGGTGCATTAGGTCGTTGGGTTAGTGGTGACGGCGGTAGCTGGAAGAGCGGCACGCTGGATGAGCACAACCTGTCCTGGCATACCCGTGCGCTGGCGGTCGGCTCGAGTCTCTGGTTGGTCGGGGCTGATATCGGCCGCTGGGACGGTAAGCACTGGTCACCCTTGAAACCTTAAAGCCTGCCTTGGTCCATTACATTCGAGAACACATCATGATCGAACGCATAGCCGAATTTTGTATCCATCGGCGCGCCTGGGTGGCCGGCGGCCTGCTCTTGCTGACGGCTATTCTGGGTTGGTTTGCCCTGCACATTGAAGTTCGTACGGTGTTCGAGGATATGCTGCCCTCGCGCCACGAATACGTGCAGACCCACGAAAAGTTCAAAGACACCTTTGGCGGGTCGAACATGGTCACCATCATGTTTGAAGTAGAGGAGGGCGACATCTTCCAGCTCGCCTTGCTGGACAAAGTACGTAAGGTCACTTTGGGGTTGCGCGAAGTATCGGCAGTCAATCAGTACCAGATTACTTCGCTGGCCTCCAAGAAGCTCAAGGAAGTGCGTGCCTCCACCGCCGGGATTGAAAGTCGTCCATTGATGTGGCCAGACTTGCCGGCGAATGCCGAGGCGATGAACGAGCTTAAGCTGTCGGTACTGCGTAATCCGCTGGTCTATGGAGCCTATGTTTCAAAAGACTTGCAGGCGACGCTGATCACCGTCGATTTCATAGACCAGCAGGTCGACTACGCCAAGGTGTTCGAGCAAATCCGCGGTCTGATACAGCGCGTCGACGACGGTAGCGTGAAGATTCGCGTAGTCGGCGATCCGATCCTCTACGGGTGGGTCAATCACTATCTGCCGGAGACTATTCAGCTGGTTCTGGCCGCCTTGGCGGTGACGCTGATAATGCTATTCATATTGCTGCGAACCTGGCGCGGGGTGAGTCTGCCATTGCTGGCCGGTGTGGTCAGCGCACTGTGGGCTTTGGGTATTTGCCGCTTGCTGAACATCAGTTTCGAGCCACTGGTTATCGTCGTCGCCATGTTGATAACCTCGCGAGCGGTATCGCATTCGGTGCAAATCGTTAACCGTTTTGATGATGAACTCGAACTGTTGCCGGTCGATAGCGACACCTCGAAAATTGCCGCTCGGGTCGCGCTGGCTGATTTGTTTCGACCGGGCATGCTGGGCGTGATCGCCGATGCAGCCTGCATGGCCGTCGTTGCGCTGAGCCCGATTCCAATGTTGCAGAAACTGACCGTGTTGGCGGTGGTTTGGGTGGCGACGCTGACCGTCAGCGCGGTGATCACGACCCCGGTACTGCTCTCTTTTATCCGCAAGCCGCACGGTGCCGCGCACCCTATCAACTGTCAGCCGCTGCTGCGCAAAGTGCTAGATCTGAGTGTCTGGCTCTGCTTGTCGCGGGCGCGTTATCTGGTTCTCGGTATCAGTCTGGTGGTGGTGGTCACCGCCTCGCTGTACTCGCTGAACCTCAAGATAGGTGACGCCAATCCTGGCTCTCCTGTCCTCTGGCCGGAGTCGCGCTATAACCAGGATTCCGCCGCAATTAACCAACGCTTTGAAGGTGTTGACCGGATGTTTGTGGTGTTAGGCGATGATGATCGGCCGGGGCTGGTGAAAGGCAGCGAAGCCTTGCATGCAATGAATAGTTTCCAGCGCTTCATCGAGGCGCAGCCAGAGGTGGGTGGCTCGATCTCCATTGCCGATATTTTGCCTCATGTAAACAGCAGCCTGCGTGAGGGCAATCCACGCTACCTGGAGCTGGGAGACAGTTCGGCAACCAACGGCAGTCTGATGTCCATGCTCGACTCGGTTTCGGAGCCAGGCGACATCTCGCGTTTTTCCGATGACCAATACGCCAACGGCTCAGTCACCCTGATGTTCCGAGACCGCCAGGGCGAGACCATTCGCACGGCGGTGGCGCGAATCAAACAGTTCATTGCGGACAACCCGCTAAGTGAAGGGAGGTGGCACCTGGCCGGGGGCGTCATCGGAGTAATGGCGGCAGTCAACGAAATTATCCTGTCCAGTCAAATCGAAGCGATTGCCTTGGCGCTGATGGTGCTTGCGGTGCTGTGCACACTGGTCTATCGCTCCACTGCGGCCGGCATGCTGTTCATGGTTCCGGTGCTCATTTCCAACATGCTGACCTTCTCTTTCATGACCTGGAAAGGTATCGGCATGAACATCAACACCGTCCCGGTTGCGGCCCTTGGCATTGGTCTTGGGGTGGACTATGCCTTCTACATCGTCGACCGGATCAAGGAAGAGGTGTCGGTCGGTTGCACCCCCGAGCAAGCTATTCAGAGGGCTCTGCATTCCGCCGGGATGGGCGTGGTCGTTACCGCCAGCGTGTTGATCCTCAGCACTTTGCTGTGGTGGGCATCGTCGCTGCGCTTCCAGGCCGAGATGGGGCTGCTTATGTCGATCTGGCTGAGCGTCTCAGCGTTCTGCGCGCTGTTTGTCATGCCGGCTCTGGTCTACGTCTTCCGACCGCGATTTATCTTCAGTGAGCCGGGACATTTACCTGCGGTGAATACGGCACCCCCTTCGCTTCGACCCGTTTGAGACCAAATAACAATAACAGAGCTCATAGGCTCCTCGCTGCCATCCCCTGGGAGATAACATGAATAACAACAGCATCCCGGGTGCGCTCCCGCACACCCCGCTCAGAAAACTCGTCCTGACGATAGGCCTGACGACGCTGGCCACGCCATTGTTAGCCGACGAAAGTCTCAAGTTCGACGGCTACCTACGCCAGGAAATGTCCTGGAACATGAGGAATTGGCAAGACACCCCCGGCTACGACGACAAGGGAAAACTGTCAATGGCGCGCAGCACAGCGCGCCTTAATTTGGAATGGCAGGCCACCGAAGATGTTGCGCTAGTGGCCAAGCTGCGCGCGTCGCGCGAGGTCAAGACCAATTTTCTTGACCATCTGGAGGACATGGGGGCCAACAACTACCACGAGTCGGATGGTAAGGGTGACATCATGGATCTCTACAACCAGAACGAGATCCGCGAGCTGTATGTCGATTTTCCGGTGGGTGAGCGCACCAGATTGCGTCTTGGCAAGCAACAGATCGCTTGGGGCGAGACCGACTTTTTTGCAGCCAACGACCTGGTGCACGGGTTTGACAACACCTGGCGTAGCTTCCTCGAACCCGCCAACGAGGAACTGCGCAAAACCAACATCATGGCCAAGATGAATATCGACGTTCCAGAACTGGACGGCGGTATCGAGCTGTTCGTACGACCGGGCTGGGACCGCAAAAAAGATATCGGCACTGAGCTGGATATCTACGGCGGACGCTGGTCGAGCCAGCCTTATGCCGGAGTCGATTTCCGCAATATCGATCCCTATAACTTTGAGAACAAGGAGGGCGACTATCGCGATGTCACTGGCGGTATTCGCTGGAGCGGCCTGAAGGGCGACACCAACTATTCGTTGTCCTACTTGAGAACTTTTTACCCTTCGCCGATCCTCAACGCTTCCAACAATCTCGCACTTATCGGCCAGCCGAATGTGCCGTCTGGCGCGACCACCAAAGGTGCCGATCAGACTCGTGGAGTGGCTGGCGAGATCATCTACCCGATGGTCGATATCTTCGGCTTCACCGCCAGCCGTTACTCCGACTGGGCAGACGCAGTGCTCAGCACCGAAGTCGGTTATATCAAGGACGCTCCCTACCAGGTCGATTCACCGACTCCGACCTTGCTCAGCCAGTTTATTGCCCCCGGATATGACGGCTACACCAACAAAAACGTGGTGGCAATGATGTTGCGCATGGACAAAAACATTGCCGCTACCCAGTCCTGGTTGGGTACAGAAAAGCCGATGTTTTTCTCCGTCCAGCTGTTCGACAAGTGGGTGCAGAACTTCGACAAGGACGACGGGCTGCTTTACAGCGTTGGCTGGGGAGGGAAGGTTAAAGAACACTCGGTACTGGCGACCACCATTTTCGACCTCAGCTACAACAACGGCCGTGTGCGTCCACAGCTGGTGCTGGGGGCTGACCTGAGCAACGGCGGCGGTTTCGCAGTGCCCTCAATCACTGTGGAGCTATCCAGCAAGGTGCGCTGGAAAGTCGAGTACGACGCGTTCTGGGACGACGCACATCGCGACAGTTCAAAGTGCAGCCAAGGACAAATGAACGACTGCGATAACACCACGCTGTTCGGTTACTTCCATAACCGCGATCAGCTCTACACCAGCCTGACTTACTTGTTCTGACCTTCAGGAGAAACTCACCATGAGTGCATCATATTTCGCCCTGCGCCATACTCTGGCAGCGGGTGTTGTTACGGTCGCCGCCGGTCTTTCATCCTTCGCTATTGCGGCGGAGCTGCCGGTAGGTACGGTGATTTCTGCAGCCAACATTGACCAGGTGAAGAGCGACACGTTTGAAGGTCATGGCATTGCCAGTCTGCTGACCGAAAAAATGGAATGGCGGATTCGCAATAGTGGCTGGAAATTGCCGCTGGCCAAATCGAAGGAAATAGCGCTCGACCCTCGTTGGGTTAAAGCTTCACAGGCCAACTCGGGCAAGGCAACGATCAACAAGCAGGAATGTCGGGTGGATGGCTGGGGCGCGGGTGAACCCTTTCCGAATATCGACGTGAAAGATCCGCAAGTCGCCGAGAAGCTCATATGGAACTGGCACCTGGGGCAACTGCTTGGTGATGTTTCGCAGGTGCCATTATTTACTCAACTGCTGATCGACGGCAAAAAAGGCATCCATGCCAGCCCGGTTGCAGAGTTTACTCGCTATCGTATGAAGGGGCGTCTGACTAGCGACAGTACGGTTGAAGGCGACGGCAGTGAGCGTGGTCGTCAATTGCTGTATTTCAAATCGCCTTCGGACATGAAAGGGGTAGGCACCTTTACCGCTATGTACGATTCGGAAAAGGTCAATGACGTCTGGGCATACATCCCCGCTGTACGTCGGGTACGCCGACTTTCCGGGGGCGCCTGGATGGACCCGGTCGGTTCGTCCGACCAGTTGCAAGACGATCTGGATATCTTCAACGCTCGGCCATGCTGGTACCCGGAGTACAAGCTGCTCGGCAAGCGTTGGATTCTCGCAGTGGCCAACAGCAAAACCGGATTGTGGAAACCTGATGGCAAGACATTTGCGGAGAAGTACCCGGTCCTGGAAGAAACACCACCTTACTGGAACATGAACAACAATAACTTTGAGCCACGCGAAGTCTATGTGATCGAGGCGACGACTCCGTCTGCCCATCCCTACAGCAAAAAAGTGATGTACATGGACGTCAAGTTTCCACGTTTTTATTACGCAGAAGCTTATGACCGCAAAGGTGAGTTCTGGAAATTCATGGAGATCCAGTCCTATTCCAATCCCGCCGATGGTGATCTGCGCAGTGCAAGTGTCGCGGTCATCGATTTCCAGCGCAATCACGCCACTCTTTCCTTGATCGACAGTGCGACCTGGAAAACCAACTTCCCGGCCAAGCCCAGTGATTTTTCCCTGCAAACCTTGCAAGCGGCGGGGCGTTAGCAGCGCGCCGGTCAAAAGGGTCCCCAGTGCTGCGCTGGGGACCACACCCGCATCGCTATCGAGGCGGACATGAATGAACCCAGTGTTAATCAGAGGACAATGAGATGACTACAATGAAAGCGGCCCGGTTGCACGAGATCGGTGGAAAATTCACCATCGACGAGATGCCTCGGCCGGAGCCCGGTGCTCACGATGTTCTGGTGAAGGTCGAGGCCAGTGGCTTGATCCCGAACCTGAAGAACGTCACCACGCATTTTCCCGAGTGGTATCCATTTCTGCCGTTGCCGGCTTTGCCCGCTATCTTCGGGTTGGATTCCGTTGGTACCGTGGCCGCGGTTGGTTCTGAGGTTACATCTTTCAAACCTGGCGAACGGGTATATGTAAACCCTGGTGTGGGCTGCGGCGAATGCCGTCACTGCAAACAAGGTGAAGCACCACGTTGTGAGGCTTACACCTTCATGGGGTACTTCGGCTTCGGTGCCGACTCGCGTGCAATCTTTGAGAAATACCCCTATGCCGGTTATGGCCAGTACATGACCGCGCCAGTCACCAATCTCGTACGGTTGCCGCAGTGCCTGAGTTTTGCCCAGGCGTCCCGCTTCGGCTATCTCGGTACGGCTTATTCGGCGATCCGAAAATCAATGCTGCGCCCCGGGCAGAGCATTCTCATTCTAGGTGCCAGCGGCACCCTTGGAGTGGGCGCAACGTTGCTCGCATTGGCCTTCGGTGCAGCTCAGGTGGTGGTCGCTGCCCGTGACAGCGTGGCACTGGAGCGACTCAAACAACTGGCGCCTGGACGTATCGAGACGATACGGATCGGTGGCGATTCAATTCATGAGGAGGTACTTCGCAAGGTCCCAGGGGGTGTCGATGTCATGCTCGATACCCTGGGTGCGAAAGCGCCGGCGCAGTTGTCGGTAGACGCCATGCAATCAGTGGGGCGAGGCGGTCGCATTATCCAGATTGGTGGTGTCGCTGGGCCGATTCCCATCGACCCGCATCCCTTCATGTGCGCTCAATTGCAATACATCGGCTCGTTGTGGTTCACCACCTCCGAGGGCGATGAAATGGCGAGAATGATCGACTCTGGCATGCTTGATTTGTCATGGCTGGAGGAGCGGGCGTATCCGCTTGAGAGGCTCAATGAAGCACTTGAGGATATCCAGACGCAGGCGAGTGGTTTCACTAACTTCCACATCGTCCACGACTGACGCCCTGATTCGCGCTGCGTCTGACCTGGTTGGTCGCAGTGCGCCCGTTCATTGATTCGGAAGCATTCTCCATGACAACAACCCGTATCGTAACTGGCCATGATGAATCCGGCCGCTCGCAGATAATCAGCTGTGGCCCGTTAGCTGGAAGTGAAGAGTTCACCCATTCTCGCGGGTTCAGCGCCGCCGTTGTCTGGCGCACCGCCCCCGTCCCGGAGCTGATCAACCAGCCTTTGGATCCCGCGCCAGGGATGGTCTCGGTGGTACCTGCACCGGGCGGTACCAGCGTATTGCTGGTCACTTTTCCTCCGGACAGTCTCGCTGGTGGAGTCAATTACGATCCGGTCGCCGCCGCTGAAGAACTGTGCTCACGCCTTCCGGGTCTGGGTGAATGTTTTGAAGCAGATCATCCTGGTTTCCATCGCACTGACACCATCGATTATGGTGTGGTGCTCGAAGGCGAAATTACCCTTGAGCTCGACGAAGGATGTACCCGTCAGTTGAAGCAGGGAGACCTTGTGGTGCAGATGGGTACACGCCATGCCTGGCGTAATACCAGTAACAAACCAGCTCGGTTACTGTTTGTGTTGGTTGGCGCGAAGCGTAAGCAGCTGCGCGGGTTTGAGGTTTGGTGAAGCCAGGCAGGCAGGTCGCTCATTGCGCATCAGTGAGACGGCCTGCCATCTATCTAGTAATCACCTATCAGCAACTACATGGGCATGTTCTTTGCTTCGCTCTCTGAACAGGCTAGTTTCACCGATCAGGTGTTACCGAAGCACTGTATTTACAGCGTTTGAATCAGCAATGAATCGCAGGTTGTTACCAGCGTACGCATTGATGTGCCACTGCTGTCCATGATTTTGACTCCGCATATGTGGCAAAGGGCCAGAACGGTGGTGCGGTAAGAACTGTATTCATTACAAAAATAAGCTCGGACGTTTGATTCGGGTGTCGTATCGTGCGTGATTAACAGTCCTTCTCCAGTCGTATCCGGGAGGAGGGAGAGGTAAGCAGAGATGGAAAGCTTGGTTTTTTCTAAAGTGACACCGCCAGAGATTGTGCTGTCACATTTCGAGGTTTGCCATACACGGGACTTGGAGGAAGCGCGTAAATGCTGCGAGCAGATTTTTTGTGAAAATCGCCTCAATAGCCTGGACACCAAAAGCCCCGTCGATGCCCATATCTATTACCGAGGATTGGAAGGGATAGGCTTCAGTCGTCTAAGCTTCGGCGGTGACGTAGTCATCGAGCCGAGCGTGCTCGATACCTTTTACCTGGTTCAAATGCCGATACGCGGAGAAGAGCGGATCGACTATGGCAACGAGAAGGTGCTTTCTGACTCAAGCACCGGTTCGATACTCAATGCTCATGCGCCATTTCGAATAATCCATTCCAATGGCACGGAAAAACTGATGATGCGAGTGGACCGCAGCCTGCTCGAGCGCTATTGCCAGCAGCACTTGGGGCGCACTTTGCGTAAGGCAATCGAGTTCCAAACGGCCATGCCGCTGGACACTGTGCCTGGCCGTCTTTGGATGCGTATGGTTGGCTGGGTCTACGACAGCCTGTCTTCCAATGATGGGCCACTGCCTCCAATGCTCTATGCACAGTTCGAACATACCGTTGTATCCATGTTGCTGTCCTGCCAGCCTCATAACTACAGCGCGGAACTCTGCGTGGATGAGCCTTCGATCGCACCAGCATTTGTAAAGCGTGTCGAGCGCTACATCGAGGAGCACGCACACGAGCCAATCTCCATCGTCGAAATGGCCGAGCATGCCGGTGTGAGTAGCCGTTCGCTGTTCACTGGTTTCCGGCGTTTCCGCAACACCTCGCCGATGCTTTATCTGAAGGAAGTGCGTCTTCGCTATGTGCATGAAGAGTTGAAAAAGCTGAGTACTGGTACCGCCACAGTGACCTCTGTCGCTTACAAATGGGGGTTCAGTCACCTCGGTCACTTCACCACTGACTACAAGCGCCGCTTCGGCGAAAGCCCCTCAGAAACCCTGGCGCGCTAAGAGTCTTTGCCCCTACACGCACTTTCTGCGCTACCGGGATAATGCACTCAGCCAAAGGAGCGTCAATTGTCTGCCAGCTTCCTAGGATGACCTTTAAGCGCGCCGCTTCATGCGGCGCTGTTCTCAGTCAGCTTATCGGGAGTTCCCCATGTCCGAGCAACCCATTATCCGCCGTCGTGTGGTCAAGAGTGGCATCAGCGATGCCCGCACCAACAACGCCAAGACCCAGAGCCAATATCAGCCGTACAAGGATGCCGCTTGGGGGTTCATCAATCATTGGTATCCAGCACTGTTCACCAATGAACTGCTCGAGGACCAGGTACAGGGAATTCAGATCTGCGGTATCCCGATCGTCCTGCGCCGTGTCGATGGAAAAGTCTTCGCCCTGAAAGACCAATGCTTGCATCGGGGGGTGCGTCTTTCAGAGAAACCTACTTGTTTTAGCAAGAGCACAATCTCCTGTTGGTACCACGGATTTACCTTCGATCTGGCCAGCGGCAAGCTGGTGACTATCGTTGCCAACCCGGAAGATAAACTGATCGGTACCACCGGGATTACTTCTTATCCGGTGCATGAGATCAACGGAATGATTTTTGTTTTCGTCCGGGAGGATAACTTTCCTGACGAGGATGTACCTCCATTGGCGCACGATCTGCCGTTCCGTTTTCCTGAAAGCTCCGAACGTTTTCCTCATCCATTGTGGCCAACTTCTCCAGGCGTACTGGATGACAATGCGGTAGTACTGGGCATGCACCGCACGGGATTCGGGGACTGGCGAATTGCCTGTGAAAACGGCTTCGACAATGCACACATTCTGGTGCACAAGGACAACACCATCGTCCATGCCATGGATTGGGTATTGCCGCTGGGCCTGCTGCCAACCAGTGATGACTGCATCGAAGTGGTCGAGGACGAAAATGGTCCGAAGGGCATGATGCAGTGGCTGTTTACCGATAAGTGGGCACCGGTGCTGGAAAACCAACAATTGGGCCTTAAGGTGGAGGGCCTCAATGGCCGAGCTTACCGTACCTCGGTGGTGTTGCCGGGTGTGTTGATGGTGGAGAACTGGCCGGGTGAGCATATGACTCAGTACGAGTGGTATGTACCAATCACTGATGACACTCACGAGTACTGGGAAATCATAGTGCGCGTCTGTGATACCCCCCAAGAGCGTGAGAAGCATCAGTATCGCTATGACAACGTATACAAGCCACTGTGCCTACACGGCTTCAATGATTGCGACGTCTATGCCCGCGAAGCCATGCAGAACTTCTACAGTGACGGTACAGGCTGGGACGACGAGCAATTGGTGTCCACAGACATTTCGCCGATCACCTGGCGTAAGTTGGCTTCGCGCTGGAATCGCGGAATTGCCAAGCCAGGACGTGGAGTGGCGGGCGCGATAAAAGATACAAGCCTGATTTTCAAACAAACAGCCGACGGCCACCGCCCAGGCTACAAGACCCGAAAAATCGAAGACTGACCGCAGCTCGTTCGGTACGCGTGCGTGTACCGAACGCTTTTCAGAGAGGAAATCCTTTATGGAGAATTCATTCGAACCTCATAGCAGGTTCGTTTCGATCGAAGGCGTTCGCTTGCACTACAGCATGATTGAGGGGCCGGAGGACAACCTGCCGATAATTTTTACTCATGGCGGCGGTCCTGGCAGCAGTGCCTGGAGTAACTTCCACCTCAGTGCCAAGGCTTTCTCTGAGCGTTATCATTGCTACTACCTCGATCTTGCGCAGTTCGGTGGTTCCGATATGGTGCCGATCGAAGGTCCGATGTTCAGCTGGCACGCCGACAAATTGCTCGGGTTCATGGATGCCTTGGGTATTCGCCAGGCCCACCTGGTCAACCAGTCGTTCGGCGGCTGTGTCGCGATCCGCTTCGCCGCCGACCATCCAGAGAGGGTTGGCCGTTTGCTGCTGATCGGCTCCCAGCCAGTGGAGCGGGGCGTTATGCAACCGTTACCGTTATTTAGCAAGCACGCTGCCAACCTGATGTCCGATTACTATTTTGCCGATAGCGGGCCAAGCCTAGAGAAGATGCGTACGCTGATCCGTCGCTACGAATTGCACGACGATGAGCGTCTCGATGCAAAAACGCTACTTCTGCGTTATGAGGCGAGTTGCAATCCGGCCTACCGCGAACTGTTGCAGAGACCCGGTTCATTTGGTGTATGGGAGAACCTGATGCCGGTATTCGCGCAGGTCAAGGCGCCGACCTTGATCCTCTGGGGATTACACGACTGGTTCGGCGGCATTGACGTGCCGATGTTGATGGTGAACCAGTTTGCCGATGCGCGTCTGCACGTTATGGGTAATGCTGCTCATCACCTGCAAAGCGAACACCCGGCCGAGTTTAGTTCACTGGCCCTAACCTTCCTCGGCGGCTATCAATGACTGGCAGTAGCGAGTTGCACTACCTGGAGATGCATGAGTTGTCCTTACTCACCCGCACTGTAAAGGTATCTCCGATACAAGTCGCCGAAGCTCAATCGGCGCGTATCGAAAAGCTCGACGGTGAATTGCCCGGCTAACCTCGAGTAACACCAGAGCGAGCTTTGGAACAGGCTCGAAAAACAGAGCATGAGCTGATGCGCGGAAAGTGTAGTGGTCCGCTTCACGGTATCCTGATTGCTCTGAAGAATCTGCTTCACACCACCGGTATTTCAACTTCGGCTGGGATGCCGACCCATCTTGATTTCATCCCGAAGGAAGATGCAACTGCCGTTGCACGCCTGCATGAAGCTGGTTGTGTGATGCTGGGTAAATTGCAGATGACAGAGGGTGCTTTGCTATCCATCACCCTGGTCTGTCCACGCCCATCAATCCACGGAATGCAGCGCACTGAGCTGGAGCTTCGTCCAGTGGCAGCGGCGTTGTTGCTACGGATCTTTGTTCCGGTTCTCGGTACTGACATAAGGGGCGATGTTTTTCCCTTTGCGGCCAACGAGTTGACTTGTCTGAATTCGACCTGGGGCGAGTCAGTAGGCATAGAGGCTTCGAGCTCGCCGCAAGCCTCGACCATGTGGGCCTCATGGCGTGCAGTGTACGAGATGTACTATCTTTTTTATCGACGATTGCAGGCCATTCTCCCAAGGATCCGACATTGTTGCCCAGTGTCTGCTTGGAGACCCCGGGGATCGACGATAGCTTTCGCGGCCTGCGTCTCGGGGATGATGAGACCTGGCTCAGCGATGGCTTGGACCCGGTCATTTGTGATGGTGGCGGGACGCTGCATCGACTGCATCGATGGCGATCAGCAGCAATTGGGAGGCGCACTCGGTGAGCGATCCTGAACGTGCGAAAGAATATGGGCAGGCGTTGAGTCGCTTGATTGAGATTGGTAGAGCCCTTAGCGGTATGGATTAACAGCGTATTTTACTCTACGGCCAACGCTTCAACGGCGAGCTCTGTTCCATTCAATGTCAGTGGTCACCTGTGTCTCAGTCTACCATGCGGTTTTACGGGAGCCGGCCTACCAATAGGCTGTCAGTTTATCGCTGGAAAGGGCGCTTAAACGATCCTCCACTGCGTCGGTATGGTCTTGCAGAAGTTTTCACTGATTGGCACAAGCGGCACCCGCTGCTCCCTTAACACCCGCCAATTCCATCATTTCCAACGAAGTCCACTCCGCGCTTGCCTGATTGGCGCTCCCTACTCATAAAAGCTCAAAAAAAAAGGCCGCGGGTTAGCGGCCAAAATAGCGTTGAGGAGCAATGAGTCTCAACGCCAGGAACCAAGTGTTGCGGTGCTATCAGCTACTCAGAATTTAACGTTGATGTAAGTCTCAAACAGTTGCGAAGTTTCATCGTCACCAAAAGCTTGCTTCGCACCGTCGTCAGGCTGGGCGATACCATAGAGAGCACCGACCGTTATCTTGGGTGTTACCAGCCAATCAACGTTCAGGTTTAACTCTTTGGCGAAGTCTTTGCTAGTGACGCCTTCAGGTGCTTTGGCGTAGCTGAAGTCGTAGGCAGTTATTCCAACCATCAGGGCTTCGGTCGGGTACGCCGCCAGTTTAAGCATGTCGACTTTTTGGTTGACGTTGAACAGCATGGACTCACCCACGATCTCGCCTTGGAACCAGGTTCCCCAATCGCCACCGTAGCCATAGAGCAGAGAGTCGTAATCGTCAGAGAACACGGCATGGCGATATGTCAGTACTGGTGTCCAGGGCGCATCGCTAAAGGTGTAGCTGCCCTGTACATACCAGGCTTCTCCACTTTTGTCCGCTTCGCCACCACGTTGCCAAACATACTCTGCGGCAAGCGTCACCTGCGGTAATGACTGGATCGGACTGCCAGAAGCGCGCACGTCGTAGACATTCATTCCGTCACGCAGCGGGTTGTCGGCATCCAGGGTGTGGAAGGCGGTAGCCCCGAGAGTGCCGTAAGTCTTGTCGCGCCATTCAATGTTACCGCCGCGTACGCGAACCTTTTCCTTGTAGTCGATGACGTCCAGATCCATCCGTGCAGAAAGGTCGAAGAGGTCGACGTGGAGATTGTCGCTATCGAGTTGAGCCAGGATGGTGTTGTCAAACGCCTTATAGGGGGCCAACCAGTAACCTCCGTCGTTACCCTGATCCAGATGACCTTCGCCGATCAGGAAGCCGTTACCGATCATGAAGGCTTGGCGTCCGAAACTGAGCTTGATGGCATCCTCACCCAAGCCGGAAAATACGGATCCGCTTTTCCAACCAAGGTAAGCCTCATCGAGATCGCTCGACTCAGGATCATCAGGGGTCAAGCCAGCGCCGTCACTATCTCCGCGGGTAAAACTGGTCACGCCGCTCACGCCGCCGTAAAAGGAGCCCGCGCCAAGCACGGGAGCATTGAATTCTAGGCCAGGTTTGACGAAGTATTCGAAACGACTGCCATCACGTTCGACTGGCAGGCCGAGGAGGCTGAGATTAGAACCAAATGCCTGGTCCTTGTTATTGATATAGGCAGCTCCGGCCTCTAGCTTAGGGGTGAATTGAATGCCTCCGAGTTCAACGCCTTCCAATGCAAAAATATTACTCAGTGGCATGATTGAGAGCAGAAAGGTGCCGATTGCATTTCTAGAAACAAGATGCATTGTTGCCTCGCTATTATTTTATTTATTACGAAGAGTTTATGGCGCACCTTCGACAACATGCGCGTTGTGGGGCAGTCTCAAGTTTAAGAAAGCTAGCTCTTTGGATTTTTATTTTCGAAACGTAATGGCGGTGTTCTCGCTCCAGGCTATTCAAGTGTTTGTAAATAAGTAATCAGATCGCTGCGTATCTTGGCGTCGCTAATACCTGGCGCGAACATCTTGGTCCCTTTCACGGCTTTTTGCGGGTTCTGGATAAATGCATCGAGCTCGGCTTCGTTCCAGACTCGCTGGCTATCACGCATCGCACTGGAGTAAGTGAAGTTCGCCAGAGTGCCTGCTTTACGGCCAAAAACACCTGCAAGATCCGGCCCCATTGCCGAAGGTTTACCGGAAACGTGGCATGCCCCGCAGCGTTGGTTGAACACAGCACTACCGGGCGGAACATCCTGAGCAAAAGTTGGCTCCCCCAGCAAAAAAGCCATGATGACAGGCAGGTACATCCATAACCTGGATTTTTTTAGCTGTTTGCTATCAATTCGCTGGATATCACGTAATGCAACTGATGAAAGGCCAACAGTATTAATCACGGGATTTCGACAATCAACTAAACTCTGGTCGAACATGAGGGGCTCCCAAAAGGCTGACAGGGCAAACGTGTTGCTCTGCTACAGGTACAGTTATCCTAGAAGGCGTAGCTTTGTCTGACGCTCCCTGTGCCGAACTCATTATCCCGGTAATGCAGTAAATACTTTCCTTAGGATGGTTTGAAATAGCCACGTGTTTCTGACTGGCTTCAGCGACCGCTGATTTTTGAACGCGGTCAATCGATCCAAAACACTTAAATCATCCGCGCTTCCCTATCTTTTTCGCCGGCGCAAGTACTTCGCGGCAGCCATTCTGGCATTACAGACGCATCTCTCCTACGGTCGCCAGCAATTGCTGGCGGGCCATCCACAGGTTCGATAGGGCGAACAAGGTGATCATCTGCGCCGTATTCTTGGTCAAGCCACGGAAGCGCACCTTGGTGTAGCCAAACTGCCGATTGATCCCCCGAAAAGGATGTTCGACTTTCGCCCGTACCTGCACTTTGGCGCGCTCGATCTTGCGGATCGCCTTGTACAAGGTACTGCGCTTGTCCTGTTTCTTATAGATGCTGCGCCGGGCCGCGATCTGCCAGATGACCTGACGTCCAGCACGCTCTTCACGCTTCTCGACCCCGGTGTAGCCCGTATCGGCACAGACTACGTTTTCCTCGCCATGCAGCAGTTTATCGACTTGGGTGATATCCGCGACATTCGCCGCTGTGACCACCAGGCTATGTGCAAAGTCCGATTCATCGTCGGCGCCAATGTGGGCTTTCGCGCCGAAGTAGTACTGGTTCCCCTTCTCTGTTTGATGCATCTACGGGTCACGCTTTTACCGTCTCTATTCTAGGTCGACCTGGGCGCATGAATCAGCGTGACATCGACGATGCTGCCTTGGCGCAGCGACAGGCCACGGTCACCCAAGTAGCCATTGATCACCGCCAGAATCATGCTGCCAATTCGTGTTTCTCCAGCAGGCGTCGGAAGTGAGGATGGTGCTTTCGTCGGGGAGGCGCTCCAGGCTCAGGCCGTCGAACTGGCGCAGGATGGTGGTCTCGTAGAGCGCTTCCTCCATCGCCGGATCGCTGTAGCCGAACCAGTTCTGCATCAGATGCACGCGCAGCATCGCTATCAACGGATACGCAGGACGGCCGCCTTCAACCTTCGGGTAATGTGGCTCGATCAGGGCAATCAAACCCGTCCATGGCACCACCTGATCCATCTTGATCAGGAACAACTCCTTGCGGGTCTGCTTGCGCTTGTCGGCGTCCGTTGTCACGGGACAGGCCCACGCTTTATCGGGAAACTCGGCAACGGGATTGGCGTATTTCACCAGATTCGGGAAGTCTTCTTCAGGGTTTCCTTAGATCTCTTCGCGGGCCAGACCGTTGCGCACTCGCAAGATATCAGCCAGTACGGCGAGGGCGATTTCCGCCGGGGTTTTACTGCCCAGGTTGAGGCCAATGGGCGCGACAATTCGTGCGAGGTCACTGTCGTCCAGGCCGGCAATCCGGCGCAGACGTTCAAATCGTTTGGCGGTGGTGGCCTTGGATCCCATCACGCCAATATAAAACGCCTGGGTACGCACCGCTTCGATCATGGCCAGATCATCGATCCGCGGATCATGTGTCAATGCCACCACCGCAGTGTCGGCATGACAACCGCCCAGACGGATCACTTCCGATGGTAACTGACGACGAATCTCCACCCCCGGTAACTCGACGCCTTGCAGCACTTCATCACGGGGATCGCAGAGCAGCACTTCGAAACCAAGGCTCTGGCCAAACTCGGCGCATACCTTTGCTACTGAAGAGTAACCCGCCAACAATAGACGCTGAGCCGCGCCTATTCGTAAGCGCAAAACATCGCCTTGGCGTTCCACTCGCTGCCCCTGAGAGGAGTCCGCTAAAATACGGCGTTCGCCGCCGGGGAGGGCGACTTCACGGATTAAACGGCGTTGTCCGGCCAAGGCGCTTTCCAGTTCACGCAGATGTGCCTGCACCTCGCAATCGGCCGCCAGGTTTTCCACCAACACTTCTAGTACACCACCACACGGCAACCGGATCTGTGAATGCGGGTCGCTACCATCGCCATAACGCAACAGGCTTATGGGCTCGGAAAAGGCGCTGGCGACCAGGCACTCAAGGAATTCATCCTCGACGCAGCCGCCGGACAGCGAACCGATCCATTCGCCATCGACATTGGCAGCCAACAGTGAACCTGGCGCGCGCGGAGCCGAGCCGTAAGTGGCCAGCACCGTGCACAGCCATACACGGCGGCCACTGTTGGACCATTCCAATGCTTTGCGGATGACCAACAAATCGAGGTGTTGCATCAGCATTCCTCCTCCAATTTGACGCACTCGCTACACATTGAGAGTGGCACTGACCGGAAGATCCCGGATGCGTTTTCCCGTTGCCGCAAAAATTGCATTGCACAAGGCTGGAGCCACAGGTGGACAGGCGACTTCACCTACACCGTAAGGACCTTCCTCATTGCTGACGATATGCACTGACACCTCGGGAGCCGCATCCATTCGCAATGCCGGGTAATTGTGAAAGTTGCTTTGCTGGACTCGTCCCTGGTCGAAGCTGATTCGCCCGTATAATGCACTACTCAGGGCATAAAGTACGGCACCTTCCACCTGCGATTTGACGCCATCGGGATTGACCACCCGACCGCAATCAATCACCACCGTGAATTTTTTGACTGACAGATGTCCGTCTTTCATGGTGACCTCGGCAACGGCGGCCACCTTGCTTTCAACGTAGGCGTGCGCGGCAATGCCCCGACCCGTTCCGGCCGGCACTCGTTCCTGCAGTCCTCCGGCCTTGGCGGCTTGCTGCAGTACATGGGCGAGCCTTGGGTCTTTGCCAATCATCTTCAGGCGAAAGCTCAACGGATCGACTTTTGCGCGCCGCGCCAACTCATCAACGAAGCACTCGATGGCGAAACAGTTGCTCACTTCCCCCGGTGCTCGCATCCAGGAAACGGTAGGACCGGTCTTCGGCTCGTGGATATCCAGTCTGAAATTAGGGATCTCGTAGGGGGTGTTGATCGCTCCGCCGACCGAAAGTGCATCGAAACCGCCGGCGTTCCAAGACACGAATTCGGTATCGTCAAGGATTGCCTGACTGACAATTCGGTGTCCCCAAGCAGTAATTGTTCCGGAAGGTTTGGTAATCGCGGACAGCCGATTAAACGTCATCGGCCGGTATTCGCCACCCTGGATATCATCCTCACGAGTCCAAATATTCTGGATAGGTGCATTGAGGTGCCGTGCCGCCTTCATGATCTGCGCAGTTTCGCCAACAAAGTCGCTCTTAGGACTGGCACGTCTGCCAAAGCCGCCGCCGCTGTGCATCGTATTCAGAGTGATTTTATCCTTCGCAACACCCAGAACTTCGGATGCAACTTTGTGATCCATGCTTTGATACTGGGTCCCCACCCAGATTTCGCAGCCATCCCCCTGCCACTGCATCGTGCAATTGAGCGGCTCCATAGGCGTATGAGTCAGATAGGCCATTGTGTAGTCCGCACTGTGGCTGAGGCCGGTCCCCTCCAGCAGCGGTTTTGTGTTGCCGCGCTCAAGAGCTACAATACCCGGTTTGCCCAGCGCAGCGTGATACTCGGCCTCCAGGGTTTTTGAAGACATCTCGGCGCGAGGCCCAAAATCCCACTCGATCTTCAGCAGTTCCCGGGCCTTTTTGGCCGCCCAGAAACCCTCGGCGATAACGGCCACCCCCTGTGGGATCTGAACGCAATCCTTGACGCCTGGAACCTTTCGGGCTTCTGCATCGTCGACGTGAACTGCTTTGCCACCCATAACCGGGCAACGTGCAACCACTGCAGTCAACAGACCCGGCAAACGTACGTCGATGCCGAAGATCGGCTGTCCGGTGATTTTTTCGATGCCTTCGACGCGGGGTATCGACTTGCCGATCAGTTTGAAGGCATCGGGAGATTTCAAGTGGATTTCCGCGGCCTGCGGTGTCGGCAACTTTGCGGCCTCAAGAACAAAGTCTCCAAAGGGGGCTTTGCGTCCGTCAGCGGCAAACACGTACCCGTTCGAGGTGTTGCACTTGTCCTCACTCAGTTGCCATGCCTTGGCGGCGGCACGAACAATCATGAGGCGGGCAACGGCGCCCGCCATACGCATAGGTTCGAAGAGATATCGCGTGCTGGAGCTTTGCGCGATCATCTGAATCCCGGGACCGAATACGTCAGGCGCCAATTGGTAATCATCGCCGGGGAGGGAGTGTTTGGTCGTGACGGTGGTCCAGTCGGCATCCAGTTCTTCAGCCAGCGCCTGGGCAAGGCAGGTATGGATACCTTGGCCAATTTCGGACTGGCCGACGGTGACGACGATCTTGCCATCGGTGGAAATTTCGACAAAGGCGTTTGGTTTGAAGCCGGTGTCGGCGCTGCTGCCGGGTACACCTGCCATGGCATCAGGGAACTTCAACGCGATCGCCAATCCGGCGGCAACGGTCCCTGTGGTCAAGAGGAAAGTGCGGCGAGAGAGGAGGGGCGACGTTTTCATGCTTTTTCTCCCTTGCGCAATTCAGCGGCAGCGGCTTTGATGGCCTTTCTGATACGTGGGTATGTGCCGCAGCGGCAAATGTTCCCCGACATTGCTGCATCGATTTCTTCGTCGGATGGGTCGGGAGTCTCTATGATCAGGCTCGCTGCTGACATGATCTGGCCAGGTTGGCAGTAGCCGCACTGAGCAACTTGATGCTCAACCCATACCTTGTTGAGCACTTCTCGTGGCCTGTCCGCCAGGCCCTCAATCGTAGTAATGTTGGCGCCTTCGACAGCCGCGATGGGAGTGATACAAGACCGTATTGCAGTCCCGTCTACGTGGACGGTGCAGGCACCGCACAAACCTGCACCGCAGCCGAACTTCGTCCCCCGCATATTCAAGGAGTCCCGAAGAATCCAAAGTAGAGGTGTCTGGTCATCAGCAGGGGTTAATTGGACCAGCTGACCGTTCAACGTAGCTTTCATGATTCGATCCTCACCTGGCTTCTTATTGTGATAAATCAGTTCTCGAATCTTAATTTGCTGCCTGGTTCATCTATAGCGTTTGTTTAAAGATCTAGCACCAGAAGCGGTGACTTCGAGCGCGAACAACAAGGTAGAAATTGATTGTTGGCAGCCTTTTCGTCGTCGCTCAAATAAAAGTCTTGGTGATCCGGTTCTCCGTAGAGGACCCGCGTTAGGCACATTCCGCAAACGCCTTCTCTGCAAGATGTGGGGATCTCCAGGCCCTCTGCCAGAAGTACCTGCAGCACCGTTTTGTCGTGGGGGATATCGATAACGCGGCCGTCACTGGACAATTTAACCTGAAAGGTGCGTGGGTCAACTGGCTGTACCGGACTCGCGGCAGCGAAGAACTCTCGGTGGATACAGTGGTCGTCCCAACCAGCTGCTTTCGCCGCTGCTAAAACGGCAATGATGAAACCGCCAGGACCACAGACGTATAGATGTTGTCCGGGCATCGGGTTGGCAAGAAGGGTAGCGAGGTCGATACGGGCCTCAGGGCCTGCATCATCAAAGTATAGATGGGTACTTTTGGTAAATTGTCCATCGCCCAGGCGCTCCCGGAATGCCATGCGGGCTTTATCCCTCGCACAATAATGCACCTCAAAGGATGCACCGCCAGCGGCCAGTGTTTCTGCCATCGACAAAATCGGCGTCACCCCGATGCCCCCGGCCAGCAGGATGGAATGTTTTGCGTCAGTGGATAGCGGGAAGTGATTTTTGGGTTCGCCAATCTCCAGCAGTTGCCCTTCTTCCAGGCGATGCATGGCCAGTGAGCCCCCGCGTGAATTCGGATCACGTAGTACCGCGATCAGATAACGGTGTGTGTCGCAGGAGCTGTTACACAATGAGTACTGGCGGACGATCCCGTCCTCGAGGTGGACATCAATATGCGCGCCAGCGGAAAACGCCGGCAGGTCGGCACCATCAAGGCGTGCAAGTTCAAATGCACAAATATCGGTCGCGACCTCAAATTTACGGACAATCTTGACTTGCATACAGCACCTCACAACAAACTCGAGCCGCTGGCTGCCCGTAACGAACAGGATTGCGAGAATACCTTGCGCTCGCGGCAATCGGCGTCGATATTAAGCTTCAACTAGTGGCGTCGCCTTACGTTAAATCGATACCGTCGATTTCGTTTGGCGACAGATAATTGTTATTGTTGCTCACGCCATTCATTCGGCTCGAATACATCTCCGCTATTTATGCGTGTAAATCTATGAGTTCCCGTTCAAAACGCTCAACTAGCGCGGGCATGTCATCGTCAAGAGTCCATTCGCTAAGTCGTACTTCTGGTGGGGCTTCGGTGTAGTCATCCCAGTCTGCGCTTAATCTACGAGCGGCATCGGCATGTTCAAATAGTGTTGAAAAAGTGTCGCGTTCTTCTTTGGTGTCGAACAAAACATGGGCAATGGCGGCATATTTTTCGTGTGGCGCGCTTCCATCCTCGCCAATTCTTTCAATCCATACCATTTTGGGTTGCAAGTTCAAGTCTCTTGCTGACAAGCCAATACCTAATGGCAGATGAATATTCCGATGGTAATCATAGTCGAATGTTCTATTTTTTGGGCGCGGGTACAAAAAAGAAAGGGAAAACATAATCAAGACTCCCGTGCGATTATCTTTGAGTCCCGCTCTTCACTTACGAGGCGGTCCAATATTTTACGGCCTTCAAGCTGAAGGCGGTCGCCGTTGAAAGAAGCATGAGGAACGGTGAATACATCAAGGTCGCCAACGGAAATTTGTTGCGCTTCTAATAAAATAACGTCTTGTTTGAAAACGTTTCTTGTTTCTTCTGCCAAGTGGGATAGGGTGTTTTCGTTGCCATAGTTAATGCCCACGGTGTAGAAGTAGTGGGATGACTTTTCTGTTTCCGGAATGGCGGCATGGAAGTCGTGAAACTCCACGGCTTTTGCTTGCGGTTGCCCCGCAGGTCTTAAAGAAATATGGAAGGTGGTGTAGCAGGGGGCATGCCAGCTCACTTCCATTGTGAAATCTAGTGGTCCCGTCCAGGATTCCTTATTGAGAGCCTGCGCCATCATCATGGGCCACAGCGGCGCGCCCTCGTCGCCCAAGCTGTCTGCGTGAGTGCGGAAATGAATCGAGCGCTCCTTGATCTCGTAAGTTAAACCACGATCCATTGGTTCGCTCCCAGGTTGGGCATTTCTATAGAAATGCACTTCCTCCCCACCAAATGACTCAGGATGGACGAATTCAGCATGAGTGATATCAAACAGGTTGTCGTTCAGTAGGCGGTAATTTGCGCGCATCGATTCGAAGAGCCCGGTGCAGCTGCGTATTTCGGAATTCGTATCAAGCAAAGCGAGACTACTTGGGATGGTACTTTCGTCCACAGCTAGTTCCGGCTCGCCCATCCAGATCCAGATAAATCCATGGCGTTCGCACACAGGGTAACTGCGTACGATCGCTTTGGGTGAGATGACCGCTTGGCCCGGTACATGCGTGCATCGACCATGGGTTCCGAAGCGGGCGCCGTGATAACGGCACTGGATAGTTTCCCCAACAACTTTTCCCAGTGACAGAGGGGCCTGGCGGTGAATACAGGCATCATGGACTGCTGCGTACTGACCGCTCTCGGTTTGGAATAACGCAATCTTATGACTCAGAATCGTGCGAGCCACTACATGGCCGTCGGCCAACTCTTTCGGCGTGGCGGCTACGTACCACGAGTTATACAAAAACATGCTGGCTCTCCTCTTTATTATTAGCGCTTCACATGGCGACCAATTGTTTGCCGACTCCTAAATGTCAGCGTCTTCCTCGACAAGGTTTTGTTTGCCGAAGGCGATCTTCCGGTCATGCGCGTGAAATGATCATAGAAAGCGGTCGATGAGGTGGCACTCCCATGGGGTACCAGCTTATCCCGATAGCGCAAAATCCTGCTCCAGTGCCGGGTCTTACGGGTAGCTGCTTGGCCTCTATTAAGCGGACCGCTTCCGGACAGGATTTTGCGCTGCTGGGATAAGCCCGTAATCCATGGGAGTGCTGTGATTCAGCGGAATTTTTAAGATCGGGTCATGAGCATAGCGACCGGAAAAGTATCTCTGCGTCGGCTCGACCACGTCAGCTACGGGCGCTGATAATAGATGTCCGATTTGGAGTCGCCACGTTATGAAAGAGCAGATTCATCAAGTCACGCTGAACTTCGCCGATGGCGTCAGTCGCAGTTTCGATGTTGCAGCGAAAAGTACCATTCTCGACGCTGCTCTCGCAGCTGACGTCCCTCTGCTATATCAGTGTCAGTCGGGTAGCTGTTCCAGCTGCATCGCACAATTGTCTGAAGGTGATGCAGTCACTCGTGCGGGAGCCAGTTCGACTCTCCTGGCGAGCGAGTATACAGCTGGCCAGCGCCTGCTCTGCGTATGCCAGGCACGATCGGACTGTACTTTCGAACTGGGCTACAGCAGTGAAGTCGGCTCCAGTGTGGCAAAAGAGGTACACGCGTTCGTAGATTCGGTCGATCGGATTGCTAGCAATGTGATGCGTCTGTCGCTGGAACTGGCTGACGGCGAATGGCTCGATTTCCGTCCTGGTCAATTCGTTCAGGTCGAGGTGCCAGGTTTTGGCGTGGTGCGCAGTTATTCGCCGTCCAGCACCCTCAGCAATATGCCAAAACTTGAACTGCTAGTCCGTCTCCTGCCGGGCGGCGCTATGTCGAGCTACTTGGAGGAGCGAGCGCAAGTGGAGGACGTGTTGACCCTTAGCGGACCTTACGGCGCCTTTTTCCTGCGTGAGGAAAAACGGCGTGCTCCGCACATTTTTATTGCCGGTGGTACTGGCCTAGCACCGATCTTGTCGATGATTGACGCCCTGCACCAGGGCAGTGGGCGAAAACCACCGATGTTGTTGAATTTTGGCTGTGCCACACCTGATGCGCTGTTCTGCCTCGACGAAATTGAACTTCGTCAGCAGTGGTTACCGAGTCTCGAAGCACGCATTTGCGTTGACCGCGAGCCGGAGCCAGGAATGCATCAAGGCAGCCCTGTAAGCGCCTTGTGCGAAGGCGACGTAAACAGTGCAGATACCGTCGCTTATCTATGCGGCCCTCAACCGATGATCAATGCTGCCACGACACGTCTGATAGAGCTGGGCGTCGACCCTGCGAACATCTTCAGTGAACTTTTTGTCGCCAGCCACTAAGGAGCATTCCATGCAACTGACCAAGCCTGCGCCGTTTTCGCCGGAACAGATGAAATGGTACGAACAAGCTTGCGCAAAGATTGATCCACAGCGCCTGCAAAATCTTCTACTGGCAATCACTGACATTCACAGTCCCACTGGCGCGGCGCGTGCGGCTAGTGAACACATGGTCGGCTACCTCAAGAAGATCGGGATGGAAGCGCGCTATCAACCGATGGGCTTCTCCAGCGGCAATGTGCTAGGTGAGTTGCGAGGGAGTGGTGGCGGTGCCGCGGTGCTGCTTTATGCACCGATTGACACCCACTTGGAGGGAGACAGTTCTGAGAAGCTGCTTACCGGCGGTTCCTATGAGGCAGATATGCGACCTTCTGCACAGAAGGTCGACGACTGGGTTTTCGGCCTCGGTTCCTCCAACCCCAAAGCGATGGTCGCCACCCTTACAGAAGTCGCTACGGCGTTGATTGAAGCCGAGGTGCCATTGATTGGTGACCTTCTCGTCGGTATGGCTGACGGGGGGATGCCAGTGGATCTGTCCGCACGCCAGCATGCTGGAATGTCCAACGGGGTGGTCCATATGCTGAGTCGGGGTGCTGCACCGGATTTTGCGGTGGTTATGAAACCATGGAACTGGGTTTACCATGAAGAACCTGGCATGGGTTGGTTCAAACTGCGCGTTCACGGCACCCTAGGTTATGCCGGAGTGCCGCGCGGTACACCTGGATTCCGTAGTTCGGTCGTCCCGGCTGCGACAGTCATCCAGGACCTTGAACAGTGGATTATCGACTACGCCGAGCACAATACCTCTGGGCAGATAAAGCCTCACGGCTGGATTGCCGGTGTGCGTGGCGGCGATCCGGAGCGCCCGGCATTTCCATCGGCGGTCACCGAGATTTTCTTCGACGTGCGGATCAATCCGCGGACTAGTCCAGCAGCCGTTAAGGCTCAATTTGGGGCGTTTGTCCGTGAGTTAGAGGCACAGCGACCAGAGTTAGTCCTCGACTGGGAAATGTACGGATCAGTGCCAGGCGGTACCACAGATCCGCAGAACTGGATCATCCAGTCGTGCCTGCGTGGTTGGGAACATATCGAGCGTCGCCCGCATGGAGTGCCTGATTTGCTGGGTGGGCAAACTGACGGTGCGGCGTTGCGTCGATTTGGTATTCCCACGGCGAGAATCGGCTGGCCGTGGCCCGCCGATGGGGCGCCACTGGCCGTCACTGAGGGGCTTGGCGGGATGGGCGCAACTTACATTCCTGATCTGATCCCCTGTGCGAAAAAGATCATGTACGCACTGATCGATACCTTGACCCGGTCGCGCCACGAGCTGGGGCTTTAACCGGGCCTCTTCTTCGCACAGCAACATTTGTAATAAGGAATTAAGATAATGATCAAATCACGCGCCGCCGTAGCCTTCGCGGCCAACCAACCACTGCAAATCGTTGAAGTGGATGTTGAACCACCGAAGGCTGGAGAGGTTCTGGTTCGTGTCGTTGCCACAGGGGTATGTCATACCGATGCCTATACTCTTTCAGGAAATGACTCTGAAGGTATTTTCCCCTGCATCCTGGGGCACGAGGGTGGAGGAATTGTCGAAGCGATAGGTGAGGGCGTGACTTCGCTCGCGGTAGGCGATCACGTCATTCCGCTCTATACCGCCGAATGTGGTCAGTGCAAATACTGCACTTCAGGGAAGACCAATTTGTGCCAGGCGGTCCGTGCCACCCAAGGCAAAGGGGTGATGCCGGACGGTACCACTCGATTTTCCTACCAGGGGCAGCCGATTTACCACTACATGGGCTGCTCGACCTTCTCCGAATTCACAGTCCTGCCGGAAATTTCCCTCGCGAAAATCCCCAAGGATGCTCCGCTGGAGAAAGCCTGTCTGCTTGGATGCGGCGTCACCACTGGCATTGGTGCAGTGCTCAATACCGCCAAGGTGGAGGAGGGGGCCACCGTCGCCATTTTCGGACTCGGTGGCATCGGTCTGGCAGCGATCATCGGTGCCAGGATGGCGAAGGCCGGCCGGATTATTGTAATCGACATCAACCCGGCCAAGTTCGATATAGCCCGCGAGTTGGGTGCCACCGATTTCGTTAACCCAAAGGAGCAATCCAAACCCATACAGGATGTCATTGTGGAGATGACCGACGGTGGTGTGGACTACTCCTTTGAGTGTGTAGGTAATGTGCAATTGATGCGCGCGGCGCTGGAGTGCTGTCACAAAGGCTGGGGCGAATCGACCATTATCGGTGTGGCCGGTGCTGGCCAGGAAATCTCCACGCGCCCATTTCAGCTGGTCACCGGACGCGTCTGGCGTGGCTCTGCCTTCGGTGGAGTCAAAGGTCGTACAGAGTTGCCGAGCTATGTCGAGAAGGCGCAGAACGGTGAAATTCCGCTGGATACCTTCATTACCCATAACCTGCCGCTAGAAGCCATTAACCAGGCCTTCGAGTTGATGCACGCAGGCAAAAGCATCCGCACAGTCATTCATTTCGATTGCTAAGTCAGCAGATCTAGCGATGAATCGCCAGGGCGAACGTGCCCTGGCAACACTGCAACGCAAACCCACCTCGTTTCTATCAAAGAGAGCTATAAAATGAGTGTCTTTACTCACGTTACAGTTGGCACCAACGACTTGAACAAAGCCCGCAGCTTCTACGACAACGTACTAGGTAAGCTTGGCCAGAAACGTATCGCTGATCTCGGAGACAATGGTTCTATCTGGGGCGAGAACGCACCGTCTTTCTTCGTCATGAAGCCAGCTAACGGTGCGCCTGCCAGTGTTGGCAATGGTGTCACTGTCAGTTTCGAAGCACCAAGCCGTGCTGCAATCGACGCTTTCCACGCCGCTGCATTGGCCGCTGGCGGCACGTGCGAAGGCTTGCCAGGCCTACGTGGTTGGGCTCCGAATGCCTATGCTGCGTATGCCCGTGATCTGGACGGAAACAAACTAGCGGCCTATTGCTTCAAGCCCGCTTGAGTTTAGAACGGGGCCGGCTTTCTCGGTCGGCCTCACCTAGGATCTTTATATCCATCAGACTATCAATCGCCTAGTAGAATCCTACTGTCGTTATCAGTAGAGGATTATTACTCATTTATTGCGGGATTTAAGTATCTCTTCAGCCTGTGTCAAGTCCTCCACTGTGTCGATATCTAAGACGATTCCTTGATCGTCCAAGAGCAGCATTAGGGCAGTACCCGCCTGTTGATATTTCTTCACAATAGAGGCTGCCCCCGAATCACCTCGAAGCGCTATTAATGCATCGAAGCACTCTGGACCAAAGCCGACAGGATGCCCCCACTGTCCACACCAAACGGGCGCCACCACCGGACATGAGGCTAAGTTCTGGGCCACTTGCAGCAAACTATTTGCAGTGGCCAACGGTAAATCCCCTGGCAGAATGAGCCACCCATTTGCGTGTTCCGTCGCTCTCACGCCTCGTGAAATAGACTCACCCATACCAACAACCTCACCAGCTACTTGGTGCACGATGTGATAAGGAAGTTTAGAGTCGGCCGCGGTGCGCAGTACACGATCCAAGACTGGAATGCCGTTCAGCGGGGCTTCAAGCTTGTGTGTGTCGCCTCCAGACTGAAGAAAACGACTTCCCAATCCCGCAGCCAGAATAATGATCGTAGGCGACTGAGTAGGTAGCGTAACTTGGGGCGTTTTCATATTATTTCACCGTTGTGCACCCGCTAGGCGGAGTAGTTCAGTCGTGTGGAAAATGTCTGGTGTTATCGAAAAGATCTCGTGAAATTTAACTGTGAGCGGCAAATTTAACCCACTGCACTGCACTAACTTGGCACTAGCGCAACTACGCCAGAGCGGGAGGCTAGGTGCAGCTGCGATGATACTGGGCGTTGAGTATCTTATCTATGTCGATGCTCTGGAGGCTAGGCACCCAGTAACGAATATATACCACCCCAGAAAGACGCCCCCTTTTGACTTGCGATCAGTGCGACGCGCTGTCCGGGACGAACCATTTGAGGGGGCTAGCGAACTAACCAGTTTGCGGTCTCCGGGTTTAATAATCGAGTGCGCACCTATTGAAAGCCGTGGTGAATGGGTCAAGAATCAAGACTATCCCAGTTTCTGGGATGATTAAAACCCCTTTCACTTCAACGGTTCGGAAGCCAGAAGCGAGCCTCGTTCCCTTCTAGAAGTCATTTCCATCTGCCCCATGCTACTGTCAGGTCGATTTGCAACTTGACAGTGCATAGCAAGCTCACTCCTCCATAAGCTGTTTTCGTTTCTCCAGCCGGTCGCCCCTTCGGTACGCTGCTTCTGTCGCACTACTGATTTTATGCGCCAGGGCCATCTCCGGAACGATGTTCGCGAAGAGGGTTGTCTCGGCGGCCCAGTCTCTGAAGCTTGAACGAAAGCCATGCATGGTGATGACTTCGCCAGCTTCGTTGCGCCAGCCTGGCCCGTCATTCTTCAGCGATATCTCATCCATGCCTCGGATCTTCTGCAGCACGGCCATATTAGAAAGTGGCCGGCCAGCGTTCCGACCGGGAAACAGCAGCTCGCCATTAGATTCTTTCTTGAGACGGCGCGAGCTAAACGACCTGAACGAGAAGCCCCGAATAGGATTCCTGTTCACAGATGAGATGTGTCGGCGAGACGAATGATTGAGTCGGAGAAAGAGCATCGACGTGAGCAACGTCGCCAATGGTGGCGTGAGTTCAGTTGGATATCTTGGTTCTTCGATCAATATCCGAATGAGGATCTCTACAGGCCATCACCCGTCGAACGACGCAACACACGGCAAGAGATGACGTACCACCGTTTCCGCCAGATGACGAGTTGGTCGTTCTGGTCGCGAATGAAATCTTCCACAGGTATCAAGCTGGCTGCAGTGGGCGGCCTGATTGCCACGTTCCTTCAAGCCGCCCCTGAGCTGAAAGGTGCCCAGGCAGCCGTTGGCCCATTGAGTTGGTTGTTGCCGGGTGGCGGCTTTTACCTGCTCGCCGTTCTCTGGTTTGAGTATAGGTGTCCGGTACTGCTCAAGCGTACCCTCGCCGGGAAGGATGAATACCTGGGTGGGAAATTGCACCGCACTTGACCACTGATTTTCATTGATGCTGACCAGCCGTTTGCATTCGACGTGACCGGTCACTTGCATACGATCTGACCAGTCGCACGCATGGCTGGGTCATCGGGATCAATACGTGCTGGTTTGTAAGGAATTTTTACGGCGGATTATATGCCGTTTACAGGCCCGCTATCGGGCGTTAGCAGTCTTTCGCGACTGACCGCTACCGACCCAAAGCTGTCCCTTGGTGGAGGGCGGCTAACGGACAAAGCGGAGGTCGGCCGAACAAAACTACAAAACCTTGCCTTGCTGGCCGACCCGCCGGACACCGATCCGGCATCTCTGAACGATCCGACCTTCGACTTTCCCTCTACGGCCGTCACGGGAACTTAAGTGTCGACCCCTCTCATACATCACTGAACCTGATCCGGGTGGACTCTGCGTACGCTCTGATCCAGTCGGTGGTTCTGATCACGTGGGGTTTACTCATATGCTGGCGGTTGACCACCAAAAACTCCTTGAGCCGGCTGGTTTTCCTCAATGACAACATCGGGCACAAGTCCCCCCGTACGATCGCTTCGGCTGCGTAGTACTTCCAGCCGAGTGCCACGCCATGGCCGTAAACGGCCGCATCCAGTAGCGTTGAATAGGTTGAGTAATACCTCAACAACGTCGAGGCGGGTTTATCCAACGCCTTGATCGGCAACCATTGCTTCCAGTCCATCAACGGACTGTGATGGGTGGCCAGCTGTAACAGCGGTACGTTGCAGAGGTCTTCGACCTTGTTGATCGAATGCTGATGCAGGAACTCCGGGCTGGCGACGGGCAGGATGACTTCATCGAGCAATGGATAACTGACACCGTCGCTCCAGTTTCCGCTACCGAATCGCACTTCGATGTCGAAATCCGCAATATCCACCGATGGCGATTCGTCGATACAGATCAACTGCAACAGGACGTCCGGGTTTGCGGCGTAGAAGTCGCTGAGCGCCGGCAATAGCCAGTTGGAGGCGGCAACGCTGGTACGTAGCCGCACCACCGCACTGTCTTCCACCGCCGGGCGCAATGTCAGCGCGGTGTGCTCGATGTTTTCGAAGGCTACCGTCACCGAACTGAGTAGTTTTCTGCCAGCCTCGGTCAGTTCCAGGCGCGTGCCGAAGCGCACGAACAGCGCCACCCCCAGTGTGTGTTCCAGTTCCTTGATCTGACGGCTGATAGCTGGTTGGGAAATCAGCAGTTCCTCGGCGGCCCGGGTGAAGTTGCAGCGCCGGGCGGCGACTTCGAAGGCAACGAGCCGGTTCATGGAGCCGAGGAGGTGACGTCTGGAGGTCATGATTGCGCTTCGTAACGGGACACTTCTCATAACATAGCGTTATCAGCAGCATAAATACAGCTGCCCTTCCGGCGGGGACTGGCCAGTCGTACTATTTGCTCAAGGCATGAAGTGAACGATGGTGTGCTCGCACTTCTGACCTGCAATGGACACAGTCGAAAACCCGAAGACGGAGTGACCCATGAAATGCAAACTTGAAGTCAAAAATCTGTTCAAGGTTTTTGGAGGTTGTCCTGACGAGGCGATTCGCCTGGTGAAAGAGGGGCGGGAACGCACGGAAACTTTCGCCCGGACCGGTCAATCGCTGGCCGTCAACAATGCCTCTTTCAGCGTGTACGAAGGCGAGATCTTTGTGGTGATGGGGCTGTCCGGGTCAGGCAAGTCGACTCTGGTTCGCCTGCTCAACCGCCTGATTAATCCGACCTGCGGGCAGGTGCTGTTTGATGGGGTCGATATTGCCTCGATGTCCGAATCGCAACTGCGCGAGCTACGCAGGCGGCACATCAGCATGGTGTTTCAGTCGTTTGCGTTGATGCCCCATTTGACGGTTTTGCAGAATGTGGCTTTCGGACTCGAACTCGCGGGAGAGCCGCGATCCGAGCGCAACCAGAAGGCGCAGAAGGTGCTGGAGCAAGTCGGGCTCGGCACGCGCTCCAACAGCTTCCCCCATGAATTGTCCGGCGGCATGCAGCAGCGGGTCGGCCTAGCCAGGGCGCTGGCCAGCGATCCGTCGGTGCTGCTGATGGACGAAGCGTTCTCTGCACTGGACCCGATGATTCGCGCCGAGATGCAGGACGAACTGAAGAGGCTTCAGCGCAATGACAAGCGTACCATCATCTTCATTTCCCACGATATCGAAGAGGCGTTCCGCATCGGCGACCGTATCGCGATCATGCAGGATGGCGTGGTGGTGCAGGTTGGCACCAAGGAAGAGATTGTCAAGCAGCCGCGCAATGACTATGTGCGGTCATTCTTTAAAAACGTCGATGTGACCCATGTCTATTCGGCGCTGGATGTGTCCGACATGCCCGCTGAATCCCTACTCGACGCCAGTCGGCACAGCCTGCAGGAAGCCCGCGCCCGGTTGCTGGCTAATGACCTGGAGTTTGGCTACGTGGTTGACGAGCAAGGCAAGTTCCTCGGCATCGTTTCCATCGCCTCGCTGGACGCCGGGATTGAACTCAAGGGCCAGGCCGATCTGCTGTGCGCGCTGCTGGGAGCGACCCATAGCGTGGCTTCGACGGCATCGGTCTGCAGCTTGTACAACACCCTCGCCAACTTCCGGCACGATTTGCCGGTCGTCGATCCCGACGGCCAGTTCTGCGGCGCAATCAGCCGTTCCCGTGTCTTCGAACTGTTGGGGCGCAAGCCGCTGGCGGCCGAAACTCCCCTGGTCGGGGTCAATGAACCCGATACCTGTTGTTGAACCCTGTACGGCGGCCCACCCAGACCGTCTGGCTGCGCGCCCCGTTTTTTTTGTAGAGCGCTGATATCACCGAACGGGAAACACCATGAAACGTCATAACTATAAAAAACATCCGTGGATCAGGGCCTGTTTCCTTGCCCTTGCGTGTACTTCGCTGGCGACTCTGGCCCAGGCGGCGCCAGCAGATGCCTCGACATCTCATGAGGTTCCGGCAGCCGAGATTGTCCGGCCAGCCGGGGATTTTCTCAGTGGCTCGACGGCTGAGGAGCAACAGGCACGGTTTGATCCCTGGCGGCCGTTCAGCGATCAGGCGGTGATTCCGCTGGATCAATGGGTCACCAGCGGGCTGAATTGGGTGGTTGCGCATTTTCGTCCGGCCTTTCAAGCGATCCGGGTGCCGGTCGACCAGACCCTGAGCAACCTGGACCTGGCCTTGCAGGCGGTGCCGCCACCGATCATGTTGCTGTTGATCGGCGTGCTGGCTTGGCGCGCCAATGGTTATCGGCTGGCGGTCGGCGCCGTGGCTTCATTCGTGTTGATCGGATTGATCGGCGCTTGGTCGGAGGCGATGGTCACCCTGTCTCTGGTGCTGACCTCATTGCTGTTCTGCATTGTTGTGGGCGTGCCCCTGGGCATTGCCTGTGCCCGCAGTGACCGATTGCAAGGCCTGGTGCGGCCGATCCTCGATGCAATGCAAACCACCCCCGCGTTTGTCTACCTGGTGCCCGTGGTCATGCTGTTTGGCATCGGCAACGTTCCCGGCGTCCTGGTCACCATCATCTTTGCCCTGGCGCCACTGGTGCGCCTGACCAACCTGGGCATTCGCCAGGTCCGTCCCGATCTGATCGAAGCCTCCCGCTCTTTCGGTGCATCGCCCTGGCAAATACTGCTCAAAGTTCAAGTGCCGCTGGCCATGCCGACCATCATGGCGGGAGTCAACCAGGCGCTGATGATGTCGCTGTCGATGGTGGTCATTGCCTCGATGATTGCCGTCGGCGGGCTGGGCCAGATGGTGCTCAGGGGTATCGGCAGGCTCGACCTGGGTCTGGCGGCGGTGGGTGGCGTGGGGATCGTGTTGATGGCGATCGTGCTTGACAGGATGACGCAATCGCTGGGCCACGCCAGCAGGCTTTCGAACAAAAGCAGTGTTGTCCACAACAGAAAAGGCTGGCTGCAAAAGCAGTGAGCAGCCGAGTGCATGGGGCGTGAGCCTGTGTTGTCGGGCTCTGCGTTAGACCCAGGTTTTTCAACGGAGTATCCACAATGAAATGCCATGAATTTTCAAAGCGTCTGCTGGCGGTTTCGCTGTTTGCTGCCATCGCTTGCACCTCCCTGGCCGGTGCCGCGCAGGAGATGCAGCCGGGCAAGGGTGTGGCCGTGATCCCTGTGAAAAGTACCGATCAAGGTGTGTCGTTTCAAAATCAGCTGGTGGTGCGCGGCTTGAAAGACCTGGGGTACGACGTCAAGGAGGCCCGGGAAGTGGAATACGCCACCGCGCACATTGCCATCGCCAATGGCGACGCGACCTTCCTGGCCGGCAGCTGGGAGCCTCTGCACAACGACTTCTACGAGAAGTCCGGCGGCGATGCGAAGTTGGTGCGCGCGGGCAGTTTGTCGGCCAATGCCAAGCAGGGTTACCTGATCGACAAGAAGACCGCAGACCAGCACCACATCACTAACATCGATCAGCTCAAGGGCCCTTCGATTGCCAGGCTTTTCGATACCGACGGTGATGGCAAGGCCGACCTGACCGGATGCACGCCGGGCTGGGCCTGCGAAAAGATCATCGAGAACCTGCTCAAGAGCAGCGGTCTGCAGACAACCGTCAGCCAAAAGACCGGTGCCTATTCGGCGCTGATGGCCGATGTGATTGCACGGTACAAGGAGGGCAAGCCGGTCCTCTACTACACGTGGACTCCGTACTACGTCAGCGCCTTGCTGGTACCGGACAAGGACGTGATCTGGCTGGAAGTGCCGGCGCCCGCTGGCGAGCCTCAGCCCATCGGTAAATACTACGGTTACGCGGTCAACACCCAGCACGTGGTGGCGAACAAGGCCTTCGTTGAAGCCAATCCGGCGGCGGGCAAATTCTTCCAGTTAGTGAACATCGACGTGAATGACATCAACGCGCAGAACAACCGCCTGTTCAGCGGCGAGAAAACGCCGGCCGACATCGAGCGTCATGTCGCCCTTTGGATCAAGTCCCATCAGAAGACCTACAACGATTGGCTGGCGGCAGCCCGCAGTGCCGGCGAAAAGCCATCCTTGCAGGCGGGGCAGTGAGCTTGGGCTGCAACTGAACACGTTCTGTCTTTCTCGATTGGGATACCACCGCGATGAAAACATTGAGCAGCACGAGCCAGGCACAACAGGCCTTGCAGCAGGGGGAGTGGCCATTGGCGCCACCGCCGGGCTTCTTGCAGGGGCCGATTCACTCGCCAGCCATCGGTTTGCTGGAATTGTCGGTCGAAGTGGTGATGGCCAAGGAGTTGCTGGCGTTCTGTCCGGCCGAGGCTTCGCTCTACACCGGGCGCATGGCGTTCAGCGGCGAGACCACCATCGAGGGTTTGAGCGCCGTTGCCTGCAACATCACCAGCGCCGCTGCACTCTTGCCCGACGCACAATGGCTGCATGCAATCGTCTATGGCTGTACCTCCGGCACCATTGTACTGGGGCAAGAGAGGGTGGCCGAACTGATCCATCGAGTGCGGCCTGGCGTGCCCGTCGTCACGCCGATCGGTGCGGTACTCAAGGCGCTGCGATCACTGGATCTGGGTAGGTTGGCCGTGGTCACCCCTTACGTGCCATCGATCAATCAGTTGGTGGCGCGGACCCTGGACTCGGCTGGCCTCGAGATCGTCAGTGCCAGGACCTTTGGTCAGCGCGATGCCGACGACATGTTCCGCACCCCCGCCCAGGCCTTCCTCGACGCCGCGCTGGAGGCAGACAGCCCAGATGCCGACGGCATATTCATTTCCTGCACGGGTATTTGTGTCAGTCCGGTCATTGAGGAACTCGAACGGCGCACCGGCAAGCCGGTCGTCACCAGCAATCAGGCGATTGCCTGGCAATGCCGAGAGATCGCTGGTGCTGCCCCAACAGCCAATGACCTGGGCCTGTTGTTCCAGCAACGGCTGATCGACTGATTCGTCCGCTGTTCAGCGTCAGGCGGACAACCTTCAGCTCTTCCAATGCGGCACCACTTACGTGATGCCACACGGGCAAGGTCGAGCTTTTTTTGCCTTCACCCAGCCTTCAATAACCTGAGTGTCAGCTTATGAACGATCAATCCAGCCAGTACCGTTTACCGTTCGGCTCGTTGTGGAAGATGAAAATCGAGCATCCCTATTCCTTGCTGGTTCAGAAGGACGGATTTGCATGGACCTGTGGCCAGTGCCCGCTCGACGAATGCGGTCAGGTGGCCCACGAAAACGATTTGCTCGCGCAGACTCGGCATGTCGTGCAGTCGATCCAGACCATCCTGTCCAAAGCCCGCTTGCAGGCGCCGGTGGTGGGTAAGTTGGTGGTGTATTACGTCGAGCAAAGTACCGAATCCGAACAACAGATGGTGGTGCTGCTGCAACAGGCGTTCGGCACGGACGTCATAATCCAGCCCATCGCGGTTCCGTATTTCTATTACAGCGGCATGTTGATTGAAATCGATGTGCATGCCGCCGAGTCCCGGCACTTCCTGCGCTGCACAGTAATTGAGAAGGCAGGGCTTGAAATCCGGATCACGGATTTCGATGAGTTGGTGTGGGTCAAGGTCGTTACCGAGGCGGGCGAGGGGGCCGAACAGGCCGTGCGTGCCGGGCAACTGGTCGAAGCTCTGGCGGCTGTAAACCTCGGGGCTGATGAACTGCTGGCGGATCATTGGTTTATCTGCCCGGACCACGCCGGACCTGCGCTCGACGCCTTCGTCGCCAAGGGGCTGGTCAGCGATCCGGGGGCTGCGGCTATCACCCGCTTGCCTGCGGGTACAGCGCTGGTGGGAGAGATGACCTTCGCCCATCGCTCGGGTAGCCAGCGTAACTCAGTCTTTAGCGCCCGCCGTGTTGGCGACCTGACTCTGACGCTGCGGCAAAAAGGTAATTTTTTCTGGGCGGGGGTCAGGGTTGGCAACAACGCCATGACTCTGCCGGAGCAAACCCGCAAGGCGATGATCGCCCTGAACAATGCTCTGCTTGGCCATGGTTTGAGCTTTGATCATGTGTGTAAGGTCACGACCCATTACGTGGGAGGCAGCAGCCCGGCGGACCTGCATGACAACATGACTGTTCGCAATGCGTATTACGCCCAGCCTGGGCCAGCCTCGACGGGGCTGCCTGTCGAGGCATTGCGGGACTCGCAAAGCCTGGTCAGCATTGATGTGCTCGGGAGATTCGTGCGATGAGCCGCTCGATCACTAGGCGATCAATCCCACTTCCTGCACTCTCCCCAGGCTGTGCGCCGCATTTAACGGTATACACCTTCGGTATGGCGAACTCAGGCAAGAGCATCTACCTGCAGGCGGGTTTGCATGCTGACGAGCACCCCGGGCTTCTGGCGCTCCAGCATCTGCTGGTCCGATTAAAGGAACTGGATGAACTGGGCAAAATTAGCGGTCAGGTGACTGTCGTCCCTTATGCAAACCCGCTGGGTATGGCGCAGCGTTTGTTCGATAGCGTGCTGGGCCGATTCGATCTGGCGAATGGGGAAAATTTCAATCGCAACTTCCCGGATTGCAGCCGCTTTGTCCGCGAGCAAATCGAAGCGGGGACCAGGCGCTCAAGTGCGCAATGGAAGGACTGTCTTGCCACGTACCTTGTATCCATGGCGCCCGCGACCCCAACGGCAACCCTGAAGCTTGAGCTGATGAAAATGGCGATGCAGCACGACATCGTGCTGGACCTGCATTGCGATGTTGACTGCGTTGCCCATCTCTATGCCTCACAGACTCAGGAGGAACAGTCGCTCAGGTTGGCGGCCGCGATGAACATTCCGATTGTTTTACTGGAGCCTGACGATATTGGCGGGCAAGCGTTTGAAAACGTCTTTTGCAGTACCTGGCACGAGCTGGAGATCAATGATGCCATTACCTCAGGTGCACGCGGATTCTCGGCAACGTTGGAACTGCGAGGCAAAGCCGATATCAACGACCGCCTGGCGCAGGCGGATGCGGCAGGACTTCTAGCCTTCATGGCCACAGAGGGTATTGTCAGTGACCTGACACCAACGACTGTGAGCGGCCAACGGCTGCGCATTCAGACCTTCCCACTGGCAGCCGCTTCTCATATTCCGTGCCCGGCGGCGGGCATCGTGATCTATGAAAAAAGCCCGGGCGAGCAGGTCAGTGAAGGCGACGTTATTGCCCAGGTGGTGCATCTGGATAGCGACAACATCGGTGAGCGTAGCCTTGTCCGTAGTGATATCGATGGCGTACTCATCATCCGTCAAGCGCCTGGGCTGGTACGCCCTGGGCAGCGATTGGCATTAATAGCCAGCAGCACTGTGCCGGTGGATCGAGACAACAACCGCCCCCTGTTGGACGCATGATCTTTGGGCGGGCGTTGATCGCCAGTGGCGTCGCATCGGTTACCACTGGAGCAGCACATTGCCATGGATCGACAAGCCAAGTTCCTTCTGCGTCTCCCTTACAATGTGGTCGGCAATTCACTCGCCAAAATCGATGCCACCGGGTATTTATCGGCCGCGACGGCCACGCATTGGAAGACAGCGGAATCGAGCCCAATGGAACTGCGCACGCGAAGGGCCGCTTCTGGCCGATTGCTACCCTTCGCGAGAGACCGCTGTGGGTCGGAAGCTGCCGCTCGCAAGTGGCCGCTATCGAGAGCTGCCATTCACGACAGACCGCTATCGCCCCTTAGCTGCCCATTGCGACAGACAGAAATCGACACAAAGCTTTCTGTTTAGAGTATGAACCGCTGCTGACACTTCAAAACAACCGTCGACTATTTTCATTTCTCATAAAGTATGAAAGTTGATTCGACCTGATTAGGCGCTCCAGTGTAATCCGGCGACACTCACCAAGATCAAGCCAATCCAGAAGAGCCGCCAGAACGAAACCCCGTCACCCAACCAATACATGCCAACAAGGGCCGTGCCTGCGGCGCCGATGCCGGTCCACACCGCATAGGCGGTGCCAACGGGCAGGACCCGCAGGGCCATCGTCAGTAAAGACAAAGTAGGATCTGTACTTTCCCGATAACTACTCTGCTGTTGTATGTTTGGAAATTTTTCGAAGCCGATCAAGGTAGTCCGCCCAATGCTGCGCCGCTTCTCGTCGCTGCGGCAGCAACTGCGCGCGCGCATACACTGCGCCCAGAGCGCCTGGCATACGGTGAGAAAGCGACAACTCCAGCACAATCGGATCGATGCCCAAATGCTCGTGAGCGATAGTACGGTAGGTGGCGCGGAAACCGTGCGCAGTGATGCGATATTCCGGCCAGATACGCTGGTAGGCCTTGGCCAGGGATGTGGCGTCAACTGGATAGCCTGGGTAGACCGGCGATACAAAGACCCAGCCATTGCCCGCTCCATCCACCACCCGCCGTCCATGTAGTTCACGCAACAGCACAAGCGCTTGCTCCGGCAGTGGCACGATGTGTTTGCTCTTATCCAGATGGCGTGTTTTCCCTACGACATAGCGCCAGTCGGCGCTGACCAGATCGATGTCTTCCCAACGCATTTTCACCAGCTCGCCGGGGCGAACCGGCAGCATGACCAGCAAGCGCATTGCAGTGCTCACGCTGCTCGGGCTGAGCTCATCCAGACGAAGCAGAAGGTGACCCAAATCGGCTGGTCGTTCGATCGCTGGATTACTGGTCACCACATGGCGAACCTTGAGCTCTTCGGTGTTGCTCAGGGCCACGTTACGCTCCACCCAGCCACGCCCCTCAGCGAAACCGAGCACGGCACGGATGATGGTACGCACGCGCTTGGCCATGGCCAGTGTGCGTGCTCGGCGCAGGCTAGCGATGATCTCGATGATATGGTCCAGTTTGATCTCGCTGACGGGAATGTTGCCGATCGTGGGCAGGATGTGATTGTTCAAAGCGCCGCGAAAGCCCGCGAGGGATTTGCTCACGAGGTCGTGCGACTTGAAGGCCAGCCACTGTTCGGCGACGTAACTGAATGTGCGTTCCTCATTGAGTAGCTGATCGGCGATTTTCTTGCGTTTGGCCTTCAGCGGGGCGACGTGATGAGCTACGTTCTGGCGCGCGGCGCGGGCCAAGTCGCGGGCGTCTTTCAAGCCAATGTCGGGATAACGGCCGATCGCGTACACGTTTTCCTTGCCGTTCAGGCGATACCTCATCCGCCAGTATTTCGCGGCAGGCTTGTTCGACTTCTGCGAGGCCTGAACATGCAGGTAAAGACCGGGTACCTCGCCGTCGGCGTACTTGCCGGGTTCAGCAATGGCACGCAAGAAGGCATCGCTGAGTTTACGCCGCAATGCAGGCGTGGGGAGGGAAGTCGTCATGTGCGGGTACTTTTTTTCGAAATGGAAAAAGTACCCAAAAATATACCCGCAAGCGTATTGGGAATGAGCGGAATACGACGGACGGCCTTGGACGTAGGGTCAGGATAAAGTGATGATTCTATTGGTATTTATGGACCTTGATGGAAGTCAGTCACAAGCTATCGGGATCCCCAAAAAACATCTGTATCCGCGACCGCAACCACCGCTCCGCCGGATCATTATCCTGCGCCCCCCGCCACGCCATGTGCAGCTCGAAACTGCGCACCTCCATCGGCAGGTCCTCGGCCCGCAGCCCCCCGGCCGCCGTCAGTACATCCGCCGTGTAATCCGGCACCGTGGCAACGATATCGGTACCGGCTAGCAAACTCCCCAGACCATTGAACTGCGGCACCGCGAGCACCACGTGGCGCTTGCGGCCAATTTCTTCGAGCGCTTCGTCGATGAAACCGGACAGATCACCGGCGAACGACACCAGGGCGTGTGGCCGGGCGCAGAAATCGTCCAGGGTGATGCTGCCGGGCACGGTGTCGGCACGCAGCAGTTTCGGCTTGCTGCGGCGCAGCACCTTGCGTTTGGCATTGGCAGGCAGCTCGCTGGTGTAGCTGACCCCCACCGATATTTCGCCGGAGGCCAGCAGCGTCGGCATCAGCAGGTAGTTGACCCGGCGCACCACCAGCACGATACCCGGTGCCTCGGCGCGGATGCGTTTGAGCAGCTGCGGCAGCAAGGCGAATTCGGCATCGTCCGACAGGCCGATGCGAAACACCGCGTTGCTGGTCGCTGGGTCGAATTCGGCGGCGCGGCTGACGGCGGTGGAAATCGAGTCCAGCGCCGGGGAGAGCAGGGCGAAGATCTCGTGCGCTCGCGCCGAAGGCTCCATGCTGCGGCCGGTGCGCACGAACAGCGGGTCGTCGAACAGGTTGCGCAGGCGCGACAGTGCTGCGCTGATGGCCGGCTGGCCGAGGAACAGTTTCTCGGCAGCACGGGTCACGCTGCGTTCGTGCATCAGCGTTTCGAACACGATCAGCAGGTTGAGGTCTACACGACGCAGGTCGTTTCGATTCATCGGTGCGCTTCGCCTAAAGTGGGGCAGGGGTGAATCTTAAGGCCAAAGGCTGTTACCCTGCACCGATTTCCGGGGGCCAATTCATATGAATGTCAGGTGCCCAATCAATGACAAGCATGTCGACTATTAATGACCACTGATGGTCTAACGGCCAAAGCCCGGATAAAGTCCGTGGTAATAGAGGTTCACAAGGCGAGGTATGCGATGTCCCGCATGATCCGTTTCCACAAGTTCGGTGCAGCCGATGTGCTTCGTTGCGAGGAGCAGGCCGAACCGTCGCCCGCCGCCGACGAGGTGCAGATCCGCGTCGAGGCGATCGGCGTCAGCTGGTATGACGTGCTCTGGCGTCAGAACCTGGCACCGTCCCAGGCCCGCCTGCCGGCGGGGATCGGCCACGAAATGGCCGGGGTGGTAATGGCTGTCGGCGAAGGGGTCGAGGACATTGCGGTGGGCGACCGGGTCGCCAGTTTCCCGGCCACCAGTGCCAATGATCACCCGGTGTACGGTGATGTGATCGTGCTGCCACGTACAGCGATCACCCGCTACCCGGATATTCTCACGCCGATCGAGGCCAGCGTGCACTACACGCCGCTGCTGATCGCCTATTTCGCTTATGTCGACCTGGCCCGTGCCAAGGCCGGGCAGACCGCACTGGTTACCGATGCCAGCCATTGCGCGGGGCCTGCGTTCGTGCAACTGGGCAAGGCCTTGGGGCTCAAAGTATTTGCTGCCACCAAGGAGCCTGAGCAACGGGAATACCTGTTGGGCCTGGGGGCGGACAAGGTGATCGTCACCGAGGAACAGGACCTGCTGCTGCAGGTCGGCAAGTACACCGACGGTCGCGGCGTGGACATGGTCCTCGATGGCATGGGGGGGCCGCAGATGTCGCTGCTCGGCGATGTCCTCGCACCCCGTGGCAGCCTGGTGCTGTACGGCCTGCAAGGGGGCAACCAGACGCCATTCCCGGCATGTGCGGCGTTTCAGAAGAACATCCAGTTCTATGTGCACTGCATCGGTAACTTTACCGGCAAGCCGGAACTGGGCATCAGCCAGGACCAGGTCGCGCTGCAGCGCGCCCTGCGGGACATCAACCAGTTCACCGCCGACCAGTTGCTGACCCCGCTGATCATCAAGGTGTATCCGTTCGATCAGGTGGTCGAGGCGCATCGCTACATGGATGGATGCCCCTGTGGCGGGCGGGTGGTGCTGGATATGGCGCAAGCATCTTGATGTAGCCTTTGAAGACAACAGGAACCCGGGCAGTGTCCCGGGTTTTTTGTGTGTGCGATTTAGAAGATTCAGATGCTTCCTACAATGAAAGAATACATGGACTACATATTTTAATAGTTTGCCGATTGTTGCGGTAATATCTCGGAAGATAATTAAAGTTGAATGCTAGGAGCGCTCTGTTCATTGTGTATTCACACAGTGGCTGAATGGTTTTTTTACCCTTATCTGTATCTTCTATTCGATGTTCAACGCTCGATAATGGCCAGGTGATAGTTTGCGCAAGGAGCGTGGAATGAGCATGGCTATGCCCGAGCTAGGGCAGCATATGGCCGCAGCCGATGGTCGGTGTGGGGCGTTCTTTTCGATGGCTTGGCGACAGGGCATGGCACGTCGTTACTTCCCAAGGTTTGTAAGAAAATTCTTCAGGGTCGACGCGTTGCGCAATGTGCAGTTGGCCGTGTAATGAATGCATGAAGTTGATGAGGTGATTACGTGAGTACTATTCACGACCAGGCGATGCACTATATCTACCAACAAGTGCTTGAGCGTTTGTTGAGCCATATGTCCCAGGCGCAGCGCGCTTCGTTGCAGTTGTTGATTCAGCGGTTGCTGGTTGCTGCCGGTGGCCCCGAATACATCGGGACATTCCGTTTGCTGGTAGTGCAAGGCAATGACCGCCGCAGTGCCCACCTGCTGGCCATCCTGCGTGCGGCCCAGTTGAGTATCGCCTTGCGCGCGCCTGTGACCTTTCAGTTGCGGGTACTGGTCGTCAGCCTGCCAGCCGCTGGCGGCACCGCGCTGGACAACCATGAGCGCAGCTTCAATGCCTTGTTCATGCAGGATGACCCGCGGGTGCAACTGCAGATGACCGAAGGTTGCGAGGTCGTGCCTTTCAGCCGGCGGCCTTCGGCTGCCACCGAGCGCTGGGCACTGGCACGCAATGCCATGCTGATGTTCGGGCATGTGGTCGATGCCAGGCCCGAAGCCCTGTTGGGCAGCCGGCTGCACCTGGAACTGGCGGGTGCCGTGGGCCTTGCGCTGCAGGCGCAGTCGCGTGCGGATGTGCTGATTACCGCCGTACCTGCACGCCAGCGTCGGCGTTACCTTGCCTGGGCCCGACGTAGCCTGTGCCAGGCAGGGGAGCGCGGCCCCCATGTCCTGCACCAGTGCCTGGCGACACTGGCCAACGGGCTGGGCAGGTTGCATGGGGTTGCCGGGTGCCCACTGGAGCCTGTGGACGTTATGAGTAACGTGGAGGCCGAGGGGGCTCCGTTGCGGGTCATCGCGATCGATGACTTGCTGCCGCACCTGCTTGAGGAAGAGCAGCTCGATCTCATGCTGGGCTGTCGCTTTGACGCGGCCTTGGACGCCTGGCCATTGGCGGCATTTGTCGACCCGCGGGCGCTGGCACAACTAGACGAATTGCGTAGGCGTTGCAGCCAGCCAATGGTCCATCGACAAGCATTGCGCTTGGCCAGCCCTTGCGATGGAGGCGGGCAGCGCGAACCAGGCTCGGTGCCTCTGGGTAAAGCCTACGGCATGAGCCAGACGCAACTGGTGTGCCTGCTGTTCAGCCCCTTTACCAGGCAGGGCAAAGGCCTTGAGCGCTTTCTGAAGTGCCGCCATTCCGACATGCTGGTGGCGTTGCCTTACCTGCATCGGGCCTTGCAAGGTAAACCTTGCCCCGATGCGGTGCAGGACTGGTTGGTGAATACCAGTGGCTTGCCGCTTGTTCAACTGCGGGCGATTTATGCGGGGCGTCTGCAGCCCGCGTCCAGGCGCTTGATGGCCAACCTGGCCCGGCGTGATGTGCACCTGAAACTGTTGCCGCCCGCTTCCGTTGCTGGACAACCTGGCCTAGGGGGATTGCCCTGATGGGCCGATCGGTACTTGGCGACTACGCCTATCGGAAGGTGTATCACTACCTCGAAGCGCTGATCGACGAGGCGCAAGGGCCAGCGCCATGGCGCTTGCCTTCGTTGCGCATGCTGTCCCGGCGCTTGCGCGTCTCGTTGGCCACGGTACAGAGCGCCTACAGTTTGCTAGAGGACGAGGGGCGTGTGCATTGCGTACCGAGGTCAGGGTACTTCGTGCGCGTTGATATACCTGCCGGGGGTCAGCTTCTGCCGGCGGCGGCGGGGCCAATGAACGTATCGCCTTACCCCATGCTGGAGCGTTCATTGTTCAGCCACGAGCGGCGCCTGGCACGCCAGCGGGCGCGTGGCGCTGCCCCGCTGGAAGAGGTCGCCAGTGCCCGGCTGCGCAATGCGTTGGCCGAACGCTATACCCGCTCATCCAGCCATTACTGGCGTGCCGAAGAGGTTCATCTCGCACCCGACGTGCAGGCGTTGCTGGAAGTGCTGCTGGCGGCCCTGGCCCTGCGTGGGGGCACCGTACTGGTGCACTTGCCGTGCTGCTGGCAGGTGCTGCGCGCCCTGCAGCGTTGCGGCATGCGCGTGCTGGAGGTACCGCTGAACGCGTGTGGCGCGGCGGACCTGCAGGCGCTGGCACGGGTGCTCAGTGCCGAGCCTGTGGGCATGCTGGTCATGCCGTCATGCCTGAGCACGCCCCAGGGCCGTCTGATGTCGCCGCAAGATCAGCAGCAGATTGGCCAACTGCTGGGCGATTACCCGGTGTGGTTGCTGGAAAACGACCTGGATAGCGAGCTGTGTTTCAGCGGGCCGCCGACTGCGCGTTTACGCGATTGCGTCGACCCGCGCTGGCTCTTGGTGATGGGTTCGTTTGATGCAACGGTGGGGGGTGAAGCGCCTTACGCCTATGTGATGGGGCATCATGCCGCGCTGGCCGAAGCCTTCGCCCAGCGCGCGTTTCAGCTTGCACCCTTGCGACTGCAGGCGCTGGCCGTGATGCTCGGCAAAGGTGAAATCGAAAGGCAGTCGGGTAGGCTGCGCGCGGAACTGCAGTGGCGCATGGAGTTCCTCTGCCGACAACTCAAGTTGCAACTGGGCGAACAAGTGGCTTTTGAACTGCCTGATGGTGGCTGGACCCTGTGGCTGCGGCCTCACCGACCAGTAGCCTTGGAGGGCGTGGTGGCAGCGTTGTCAGGCACCGCCTTGCGTGTGGTCCCTGGCGGGCAACACGGCACGCAGGTGCGTCATCAGCAATACCTGGCGCTGACGTGGGTGGGTGAGGAACCCGATGCGCTGCAACAGGCACTGGAGAAGCTTGCCCAGGCGCTGGAGCTGCGCTGCGGTCGGCCGGTGGGGCAGGATGGTTGAGAGGCTCCGCCCCACACGCAACGCGTCGTACCTTAAGCGCGTCGTCCTACTGCTCCTGCCCCTGGCGCAAACGGGTGCTGATCAACGCCGCCACTACCAGCATCGAAGCAATGATCCACAAGCCGTTGCGGGTACTGCCGGTGGCCTGTTCGATCACGCCCATCACCGACGGCCCGACAAACCCGCCAAACAGCCCGCAGGTGGTGACGAAGGCCAGGCCGGCGGCCAGTGCGTTACCGCTCAGGCGGCTGGAAGGGAAGACGAAGATGATCGACTGCACCACGAACAGCATCAGCGCGGTCAGCGAAAAACCGATCAGGCCGATGAAGGAGCTGGACAGCGAAGCGAGCAGTAGCCCGGCCGACATGGTCAGCAAACCGAAAAACAGCAGGGTGCGGCAACGGCTGGGCGAGGTCGCCAGGCGTGGGAATGTCGCGGCGCCAATTGCGGCGGCAATCCAGGGCACAGAGGTCAGCAACCCGACCTGGAAGGGCGACAGCGCGGCATAGGTGCCGATGATGCCTGGCAGGAAGAAGATCACCGTGTAGATGGTGATCTGGTGCACGAAGTACACCGCAATCGCCAACCAGATCTGCTTGTCGCGAAACATCTGCCCCAGCTTGCTCTGTTGCGGCGCCGCAGCCCTTTCGGCAGCCAGACGCCGCTCGATGTCCTGGGCATCGGCAGCTGACAACCACGGCGCCGAAGCGGGGCCGTCGGGTAGCTTCTTCCACACCACATAGGCCAGGGCCACGGCGGGCAGGCCTTCGAGCACGAACAGCCATTGCCAGCCGTGCCAGCCCAGCACGCCGTCCATTTCCAGCAGGGCGCCGCCCAACGGCCCGCTGAGAATGTTGGCCAGGCACACGCCCAGCAGGAAGTAGCCAGTAGCACGGGCGCGCTGTTCGCGGTCGAACCAGTACGTCAGGTACAGCATGACCCCAGGGAACAGGCCGGCCTCGGCCACCCCAAGTAGCAGGCGCATGATGTAGAACGAGGTTTCCCCCTGGACGAACGCCATGCCCGCCGAGAGCAGGCCCCAGGTAATCATGATGCGGGTGATCCAGAACCGTGCGCCCACCCGGTGCATGATCAGGTTGCTCGGCACTTCGGCCAGGGCATAGGTCAGGAAGAACAGGCCGGCACCCAGGCCGTAGGCCGCCGCCGACAGGCCCAGGTCGATACCCATGCTGGCCTTGGCCAGGGCGATGTTGGTGCGGTCGAGAAAGCTCATCACGTAGACGACGATGAGCAGTGGCATCAATTTGCGCAGCAACAGGCCGTTCAGGCGCTGTTCGGTGGCGACGGCAGGCGCGGTGGCCGCTGTCGCGCCGGTGAGGATTGTCATTGTTTTTTCCCCGTGAAAAGTGCTGGCGGTGCGCCGCGCAAGCCGCGGCACACCGAGTTGGGTCAGTCAGGAACGGTTGATGTCGAGCCACACTGCGCCATTGGGGTACTGGTAGCGCTCCAGGGTATCGGCGTGCATTTCGATGCTGTAGCCCGGGCGCTGCGGCGGCATGTAGCGACCGCGACGGATCACCACCGGGTCGAGGAAGTGTTCGTGCAGGTGATCGACGTATTCCAGCACCCGGTTGTGCAGCGATGCCGAGACGGCGATGTAGTCGAACAAGGCGATGTTCTGCACATATTCGCACAGCCCGACCCCGCCGCCATGCGGGCAGACCGGTACATCGTACTTGGCGGCCATCAGCAGCACGATCAGCACCTCGTTCAGGCCACCTAGGCGGGCGGCGTCCAGTTGGCAGAAATCCAGTGCGCCGGCCTGGAACATCTGCTTGAACATCACCCGGTTGTGGCAGTGCTCGCCGGTGGCCACGCCGATGGGGGCGATGCGCTGGCGAATGGCGGCGTGGCCGAGGATGTCGTCGGGGCTGGTGGGCTCTTCGATCCACAGGGGCTCGAAGGCGGCCAGGCGGCGCATGTTGGCCACCGATTCATCGACGCTCCAGACCTGGTTGGCGTCCATCATCAGGGTACGTTCCCAGCCGATCTCGTCACGCAGGATGCTGGCGCGGCGAATGTCTTCTTCAAGGTCAGCGCCGATTTTCTGTTTGATGTGGGTCCAACCGTCCGCGACGGCTTCACGCGCCAACTGGCGCATTTTTTCTTCGCTGTAGCCCAGCCAGCCGGGTGCGGTGGTGTAGCCGGGGTAGCCTTCGCGCAGCATCTGCGCTTCGCGCTGGGCCTTGCCTGGCGCCTGGCGGCGGAGCAGGGCGATGGCTTCTTCGGGGGTGAGCACGTCGGTGACGTAGCTGAAGTCCAGGCAGCGCACCAGTTGCTCTGGGGTCATGTCGGCCAACAGCTTCCACACCGGTTTGCCTTCGTGCTTGGCCCACAGGTCCCACACGGCGTTGATGATGGCGGCGGTGGCCAGGTGGATCACGCCTTTTTCTGGGCCAAGCCAGCGCAGCTGGCTGTCGCCGACCGTGAAGCGGTGCCAGAACGCGCCCATGTCGGCGGTGATTTCTTCCAGGGTCAGGCCAACGATCATCGGTGCCAGCGATTGCACCGCCGCCGCGCAAATCTCGTTGCCACGGCCGATGGTGAAGGTCAGGCCGTGGCCTTCGAGGGCAGCAGCGTCGGTGTGCAACACGACGTAGGCGGCCGAGTAGTCGGGGGCGCTGTTCATGGCGTCGGAGCCGTCCAGCGACAGCGAAGTCGGGAAGCGAATGTCACGAACGCTCAGGTGGGTAATGCGTATGCTCATGGCGGACTCTTGTTCTGGTCAGGCAGTGGGAGACCCGACTGTAGGTTGTCGAGCGATATAGGCATAATCGCCAATTCCTAAGTAGGGATATCGGAATTGATATGTCTAAGATGCCCGCAGACAGCCCAGCACTGGCGCAAAACCTAGGCACCTTGAAAATTTCCAGCCGCCAGATCACCTTGCTCAACGCCTTGGGCGAGTTCGGCAACCTGCGCCGCGCCGCCGCTGCCATGCACACCACGCAACCGGCGGCCAGTTTGCTCTTGCAGCAGCTGGAAGAGCGCCTGGGCGTGCGCCTGTTCGAGCGCCTGCCGCGTGGCATGCAGCCGACGCTGTATGGCGAGGTGATGATCCGCTATGCCCAGAACGCGCTGCATGAATTCGAGCATGCCCAGGCACAGATCGCCGAGCTGGCGCGCGGCGCCATGGGCCTGGTACGGGTGGGCAGTGTCATGGGGCCGGTGCCCGGTTTGCTGACCAAGGCGGTGTTGGCCTACAAGCGCGACCACCCCAAGGTGCGTATCTCGCTTGAAGTCGGCACCAGCGACACCTTGTTGCCCGCCCTGTTGCGCGGTGATTTCGACATGGTGGTTGGGCGTTTGCCGGACCAGAGCGACAGCCAGGACCTGAACATCGAACTGTTCGAAGGCGGTGAGCAGATGCGCGTAATCGCCCGCGCCGGTCACCCCCTGGCCAACGCCAAGGCGTTGCAACTGGCAGACCTGGTGGCCCTGACCTGGATCCTGCACCCCATCGGCAGCCCCATGCGCCGTCGAGTCGAAAGTGCCTTGCAGGCGGGCGGCATGGTGCAATCGCTGGACATCGTCGAAACCGCCTCGATCCTGGCCACCACCGCGATGCTGGAAGCCTCCGAAATGATTGCGGTGGTGCCCAATGATGTGGCCGAGCATTATGCGCGCTACGCCATGGTGGCGATCCTGCCGGTGGAGCTGCCGATCACGATGGCCAACCTGGGCTTGCTGACCCTGCGCTCGCGGCCCCACTCCGTGGCCCTGGACCGGCTGCTGCACTACCTGCGCACACAATAGCCATGCCTTTGGACCTTTTCGAGGTTGCCCTCTGATGCCGTCGGACATTACCCATTCCAGCTTCTGCAACTGGGTCCGTTTCAAGCACCTGGTGCTGATCGACACCCTGGCACGTACCCGCAACATGCACGCCACCGCCACCCGGATGAACCTAAGCCAGCCGGCCCTGAGCAAGATGCTGCGCGACCTCGAAGAGCAGTTCGGCTTCGCCTTGTTCGAGCGCCTGCCACGCAGCATGCCGCCTACCGAGCTTGGCGAGTATGTGGTGCGCTACGCCCAGGGGGTGTTGGGCGACTCGCAGCAGTTTGTCGACCAGGTCAACCGGCTGCGCAAGGGCGGCCACGGGTTTATCCGGGTGGGCGGTATTTTTGCGGCCACCCCTGTGGTGCTGCCTCAGGCCATTGCCGCCATCAAGGCGCGCAGCCCGCTGCTGTCGATCGAGGTGGTGGAGCACTCCAGTGATCATCTGCTGGCCATGCTGGAGCAGAACAAGCTCGACATCATGATCGGCCGCTTCACCGAAGAGCGCTTCAGCCAGTTGTTCGACTACCAGCCCCTGGAGCCCGAACCCTTCAGCCTGGTGGTCAACAGCCGCCACCCGCTCAATGACCTCGCCAGCACCCCACTGGAAGCACTGGGTGATTGGCCGTGGGTGCTGTACCCGGTGGGCACGCCGATCCGCAACCGCCTGGAACAGGCCTTCAGGGTTGCCGGCATTGCCACACCCGCCGACAGCGTCGAGACCATCTCGATGCCGATGTTCCTGCAGTTGCTGCAATCAGGCCCGATGATCGCCATGTTGCCCAGGTCCATGGTTGCCGCCCAACTGAACAGCGGCCAGTTCAAGGAGCTGCAGAGCCCCTTGCACCTGCCTGCGCTGGAGTACGGCATCGTCACCCGCAAGGATGAGCCATTGACCCCTTCGGCGCGTGAGTTCGTCGATATTCTGCTCGACTTCGCGCAGCAACGACGTGCCGCACAGGGCATAACAAGCGATTGATAAATCGTAGCCGATAGGCGGTATTGATAACTCTGGGTTATCGCGTGATCGGATCATCTCATTGGGAATGTTGCGCAAGGCTTCTTACAGTGGTCGCAGATTCGCCCGGCATCGAACGGGCGTCGCCATAACAAGAAGTCAGCCGCACCGCCCTGAGAGGTCCCATGCAACTGATTGCCCGATCCGGTGACCTTGCCGTCATCCGCCTCAACCCGCTGGACAACGTACTTATCGCCCGCCAGGCCCTGCCTGAAGGCCTGCGCCTGGACGCCGAGGCGATCACCGTGCGCCAGACGATCCCGTCGGGCCATAAAGTCGCCACGCAGCGCGTGGAGCAGGGCCAGCCGCTGCGCCGCTATGGCCAGATCATCGGTTTTGCTTCGCAGGCCATCGACGCTGGCGACCATGTACACGTGCACAACGTGCAGATGGGCGATTTTGCCCGTGACTATGCCTTTGGCGTCGATGCCCGTAGCACGCCGGGCGCCGAGGCGGTGTTCCAGGGCATTGTGCGTGGCGATGGCCGGGTAGCCACCCGCAACTACATTGGCATCCTCACCTCGGTGAACTGCTCGGCGACCGTGGCCCGTGCCGTGGCCGACCATTTTCGCCGCGACATTCACCCCGAAGCGCTGGCTGACTACCCGAACATCGATGGCGTGGTGGCCTTGACCCACGGCGCCGGCTGCGCGGTGGACCCCGCCGGTGAGGCCCTGGGCCTGTTGCGCCGCACCCTGGCGGGGTACGCCGTACACCCCAATTTCGCCGCCGTGCTGATCATCGGCCTGGGCTGCGAAACCAACCAGATCGAAAGCCTGCTGGAGACCCAGGGGCTGACCACCAGCACACAACTGCGCGCCTTCACCATTCAAGGGATTGGCGGTACCTCGAAGACCATCGCCGCCGGCATCGAGCAGGTCAAGGCGCTGCTGGCCCAAGCCAACCAGGTCGAACGCGAGCCGGTCAGTGCGCGCCACCTGATCGTAGGCCTGCAATGTGGCGGCTCCGATGGCTACTCGGGGATCACTGCCAACCCGGCCTTGGGCAATGCCGTCGACCGCCTGGTGGCGGCCGGTGGCACCGCGATTCTTTCCGAAACGCCAGAAATCTATGGCGCCGAGCACCTACTGACCCGCCGCGCCGTGAGCCGCGAAGTCGGCGAGAAGCTGGTGGCGCGCATCCACTGGTGGGAAGACTACTGCCAGCGCATGAACGCTGAACTGAACAACAACCCCTCGGCCGGCAACAAGGCGGGTGGCCTGACCACCATCCTCGAGAAATCGTTGGGTGCGGTGGCCAAGGCCGGTTCCAGCAACCTGGTCGACGTCTACCAGTACGCCGAAGCGGTACGGGCCCACGGCCTGGTGTTCATGGACACGCCGGGCTACGACCCGGTCTCGGCCACCGGCCAGGTCGCGGGCGGTGCCAACCTGATCGCCTTCACCACTGGCCGCGGCTCGGCCTATGGCTGCGCGCCGGCACCGTCCATCAAATTGGCGACCAACAACCGGGTGTTCGAGCACCAGGAAGAAGACATGGACGTCAACTGCGGTGGCATCGCCGACGGCTCTACCAGCATCGAAGAGCGCGGCGCGTACATCTTCGAACACATGCTGCGCATCGCGTCCGGCGCGCGCAGCAAAAGCGAACAGCACGGCTACGGGCAGAACGAGTTCGTACCCTGGCAGATCGGTGCCGTGACCTGATCGACAGCCCATTCCTGAATGTGAGGCAACCCTTTATGCACGTTAGCGGATACAACTTCATCGCCGGTCAGCGCAGCGCGTTGGGCCAGACCCTGGTCTACAGCGTTGACGCCCACACCGGCGAGCGCCTGCCAGGCGGCTTCCATCAGGCCACCCTGGCCGAAGTCGACAACGCCGTGGGCGCGGCCACCGCAGCCTTCCCGCTGTTTCGTAACCTGCCAGCGGTGCGCCGTGCAGAGTTCCTGGAGGCCATTGCCGACGAGCTCGACGCCCTTGGCGAAGACTTCATTGCCTTGACCTGCCAGGAAACGGCCCTGCCCACTGCCCGTATTCAGGGTGAGCGCGGGCGCACCAGCGGGCAGATGCGCCTGTTTGCCCAGGTGCTGCGCCGTGGTGACTTCTACGGCGCCCGCATCGACCAGGCGCTGCCTGCCCGTACGCCTTTGCCACGCCCGGACTTGCGCCAGTACCGCATAGGCGTAGGCCCGGTGGCGGTGTTCGGTGCCAGCAACTTCCCGCTGGCGTTCTCCACGGCTGGTGGCGACACCGCAGCGGCCCTGGCGGCCGGTTGCCCGGTGGTCTTCAAGGCCCACAGCGGCCACATGGCCACCGCCGAGCGGGTGGCCGAAGCACTGATCCGTGCCGCTGAGCGCACGGGCATGCCGGCCGGCGTGTTCAACATGATCTTCGGTGGCGGGGTTGGCGAGGCGCTGGTCAAGCACCCCGGCATCCAGGCGGTGGGTTTCACCGGTTCGCTCAAGGGTGGGCGTGCGCTGTGCGACATGGCGGCGGCAAGGCCGCAGCCGATTCCGGTGTTCGCCGAAATGTCGAGCATCAACCCGGTGCTGGTACTGCCACAGGCCTTGGCCTCTCGCGGCGCACAACTGGCCAAGGAACTCACCGCTTCGGTGGTGCAGGGCTGTGGTCAGTTCTGCACCAACCCGGGCCTGGTCCTGGGCATTCGCTCGCCGGCGTTCAGTGCCTTTGTCGAGCAGTTGGCCGGGCACATGGCCGAGCAAGCGCCGCAGACGATGCTCAACGCCGGCACCTTGGGCAGCTATGGCAAGGGCCTTCAGGCCTTGATTGCCCACCCTGGGGTCAAGCTGTTGAGTGGCCAGGCGCAACAGGGTAACCAGGCCCAGCCGCACCTGTTCGAGGCCGATGTCAGCCTGCTGCTGGCGCATGACGAGCTGCTTCAGGAGGAAGTCTTCGGCCCGTGCACGGTGGTGGTCCAGGTGGCCGATGAAGCCGAGCTGTCACGCGCAGTCGCGGCCTTGCGCGGCCAACTGACCGCCACCTTGCTGGCGGACGACGCCGACCTTGCGGCCTACGGCTACTTGCTGGGTGAGTTGGAAGTGAAGGTCGGCCGCGTGCTGCTTAATGGTTACCCCACGGGTGTCGAGGTGTGTGACGCCATGGTCCACGGTGGCCCGTACCCGGCCACCTCGGACGCGCGCGGCACCTCGGTCGGGACCCTGGCCATCGACCGCTTCCTGCGCCCGGTGTGCTACCAGAACGTACCGGACGCGTTGCTGCCCGCGGCCTTGCAGAACGCCAACCCGCTGGGCATCCAGCGCCTGGTGGACGGCAAGCCAAGCACCGCTGCCCTGAACTGACCGCGGAGTGACAGGCATGACGCAAACCAGACGCTTTGATGTGCAGGCGCTCACTGCGTTCGTCGAGCAACTGTTTGAAAACGCCGGTGCCGATGCCGAGGTCGCCCAGGTGGTGACCCAGGTGTTGCTCGAAGGTGAACTGTTGGGCCATCGCACCCACGGCCTGAACCTGGTCAGCCGCTATATCGGCGGCATGCTCAGCGGCCAGGTCAAGGCGCAGGCCCAGGCGCTGGAGCACGTGTCGGACAGTGGCGTTTCCAGCCTGTTCGACGGCCACTACGTGCTTGGCCCGTACTGCGTCAGCCGTGCCCTCGACTGCGCGGCCAAAGGCGCCGGTGAACAGGGCATCGGTATCGCGGCAGTACGCCGGGCTGCGCACATCGGCTGCCTGGCGGCTTACCTCAAGCCCTACACCGACCGTGGCCTGGTGGCGATGGTGTACTCCTCCGACCCATCGGTGGGGCTGGTCTGTGCCCATGGCGGCGTGGACCCGGTGTTCACGCCCAATCCGATTGCCGCTGGCATACCGACCCAAGGGGAGCCGATTCTGCTGGATGTGAGCATGTCCACGGTCACCCTCGGCCTGGTGGGGCAGTGCCGTGATGCTGGCAGCCGGCTGCCGCACCCGGTGCTGATGAGCAACGATGGGCACCTGAGCGACGACCCGAGCGACTTCTTCACCAGCCCCCAGGGCAGCATCCTGCCACTGGGCGGCCAGGCCTTTGGCCACAAGGGCTTTGCCTTGGCGATTCTGGTCGAGGCGCTGACTTCGGGCCTGGCCGGGCATGGCCGCAAGGACGCGCCAGAGCAGTGGGGCGCCTCGGCCACCGCTGTGGTCATCGACCCGCGCTTTTTCGGCGGCCTGCAAGCGTTCACGGACGAAACCAGCTTCCTTGGCCGACTGATCCTCGCCAGCCGCCCGGTAGACCCCGCGCGCCCGGTGCGCCTGCCTGGGCAGGCCGGCCTAGCCTTGCGCCGGCAAGCCTTGGAGGAGGGGGTGAGCTTGTCGGCGCACGTGGTCGCTGACCTTGACCAGCTGGCTGGGCAGTTGCAGCTGACGGCACTTTCGCAAGCGCTTTCCCAATGAATGACAATGACAACAAGGGTGCACACATGACAGACCAATCGAACGCCAACCCACCGCTGCAACTGAGCCACGACCTCGCCGTGTTCGACACCGGCAGTTGGGTCGGGCGGGTCTGGCTGCCGGATCAAGGCCCAGCCGTGGTACTGGTCAAGGCCGGCGCCGTGCACGATATCAGCGCCCATGTGGCGACCGTTTCAGCGTTGCTCGAAGTGGCCGATCCGGTGGCTTACCTGCGCGCTCTGCCGCTGGCCGAGGCGTTGATCGAGCTACCGGCCCTGCTCGGCAACAGCGACCCCAGCCAACGTGACGCACGCTTGCCCTGGCTGCTGGCTCCGATCGACCTGCAAGCAGTCAAGGCCGCCGGCGTCACCTTCGCCGCCAGCCTGCTGGAGCGGGTCGTGGAAGAGCAGGCCAAAGGCGACCCGGCCAAGGCCGATGCCATCCGCGATACCCTGGCCAGCCGCATCGGTGCGGACCTCTCGCAGATCATCCCAGGTTCTGCCCAGGCCGAAGCGCTGCGCAAGGTTTTGGTGGAGCAGGGCTTGTGGTCGCAATACCTGGAAGTGGGCATCGGCCCAGACGCCGAAGTGTTCACCAAGGCGCAGCCACTGTCGGCGGTCGGGCATGGCGCCGACATCGGTATCCACCCCAAGTCGAGCTGGAACAACCCAGAGCCGGAAGTGGTACTGGCGGTATCGAGCGACGGCAGCATCAAGGGCGCCATGCTTGGCAACGATGTCAACCTGCGCGACTTCGAGGGGCGCAGTGCCTTGCTGCTGTCCAAGGCCAAGGACAACAACGCCTCCACCTCGCTGGGGCCATTGCTGCGCCTGTTCGACGAAAGCTTCAGCCTGGACGATGTGCGTAACGCCGAAGTGGACCTGCGTGTCGAAGGGCAGGATGGCTTCATCCTTTCTGGCCGCAGCTCCATGCGCCAGATCAGCCGCGACCCACAGGACCTGGTGCAGCAAACCCTCAACGAAAACCACCAGTACCCCGACGGGCTGGTGCTGTTTCTCGGTACCTTGTTCGCGCCCAAGCAGGACCGCGACCAACCAGGCAATGGCTTTACCCACAAGCAAGGCGACCTGGTCGCCATCAGCAACGCGCAACTGGGCACCCTGTGCAACCGCGTGACCACCAGCGACCAGGCGCCGCAGTGGGGCTTCGGCCTGCGTGCGCTGATTGACAGCCTGAGCCGGCGCGGCCTGCTGGAGGCGGCGGTGACGGCGCGGCAACCTTGAGGGTTGTCGCACTCCAGGGATGAACGCAACAGGATCGACGGATCGCCAAGGCGCTGACCGCGCTGCAACAATAATAATAAAGGCCATCAAATGAACCCTATGAAGAAGTATCAGCGCCTCACCGTTGTCTTCCTGCTGTTGATCGGCATCGTCAACTACCTGGACCGTAGTGCGCTGTCGATTGCCAACACCTCGATCCAGAAAGACATGATGATCAGCCCCTCGCAGATGGGCATTTTGTTGTCGGCCTTCTCCATCGCCTATGCCTTTGCCCAGTTGCCGATGGGCATGATCATCGACCGCCTGGGCAGCAAGATCGCCCTGGGCGCCTCGTTGCTGGCCTGGTCGGTGGCCCAGGCCACCTTCGGCATGGTCAACAGTTTTGCCGGCTTCATGGGATTGCGTGTGTTGCTGGGGATTGGCGAGGCGCCGATGTTCCCTTCGGCGGCCAAGGCCTTGTCCGAATGGTTCGACGCCAACGAGCGGGGTACCCCGACCGGTATCGTCTGGTCCTCGACGTGCCTGGGCCCCTGCCTGGCGCCACCTTTGTTGACCCTGTTCATGGTCAATTTCGGCTGGCGCGGCATGTTCATCATCACCGGCCTGATCGGTGTGGTGCTGGCGGTGTGCTGGCTGACCTTCTACAAGAGCAAGGCGCAGTACCTGGCCGAGCTCGCCGCTGAAGGCAAACCGCTGCCGAACGAGCACCAGCAACCGATACTCGCGGCAAACCCGCAGGCACCCAAGGCCTCGTACTTTGCTGGCTGGCTCGACCTGTTCAAGCATCGCAGCACCTGGGGTGCGGTACTGGGCTTCATGGGCGTGATCTACATGCTCTGGCTGCACCTGACCTGGCTGCCCGGCTACTTCGAGCGTGAACACGGGCTAGACCTGTACAAGACCGCCTGGGTGGTATCGCTGGCCTACGGCTTTGGCGCGGCGGGCACAATCGTCGCCGGACGCTTCTGCGACCTCTTGGTCAAACGCGGCATGAGCATCCTTGGCAGTCGCAAGTTCAGCGTCATCACCGGCCTGGTGCTGGCGGCGTTGTTCACCTTGCCGCTGTCCTACGTCAGCGGCCTGACCGGCTGTGTGATCCTGCTGTGCCTGGCGCTGTTCAGCATCAACATGGCCAGTGCCACCGCATGGATGATCGTCAACACCATCGTCGACAGCCCACGGGTGGCGTCGTTTGGCTCGATCCAGAACTTCGGCGGCTACATCGCAGGCTCCGTGGCACCGATTGTCACCGGCTTCAGCATCCAGTACTCGGGCTCGTTCAACACGGCCTTCATGATCAGTGCGATCGTGGCACTGTGTTCGGCGGTGGCGTACTTCCTGCTGCTGAAGGCGCCAATTGGCAGTACCAAGGCCGAGGCGGGGGCGATGGTCGGAGTTACCGAATAGCCCTGGATTAGCCCTTGTAGGAGCGGCCTGGCAGCGCAACTGGACCTACGGCACTTGTCAGTTGCGGCTGTCTGTATGTATAACCAGTACCCACATTCACTGCCCGACTTCGCCTCGTGATCGCCCATTCCGTCGACGACCCGCTCTACTACCTGCACAACTTCCGCCAGGTGCTGCTCTGGGTCGAGCAGCGCTATGACGACCTGCTCGACGAACAGGAGCTGGCGTTCATCCAGGCGTTTGCGCAATTGGACGCGCGGGCGCAGGCCTTGATGGTGCGCATGGTCATGCGCAAGGGCGAGTTGTTTCGCAGTGACAAGCTTACGTATGCCGAGGTCGGTGATACCGCGCAGGCCTTGCAGCCGTTGCAGGCGCTGGGTTGGGTCCGGGAGCCTGCGCAACTGCAACTGGAGCAGCTGTTCGCCCTGCTGCGCAAGGACGAGCTTGCGCAGTGCTTCGCCGGGCAGTTGAGCCGGCCACGCGCCAGCAAACATGACCTGCTCGCGCAACTTCAACCCTTGGGGCTGACGGCCAGGCCGTTGGCGCAGTGGTTTCCCGGTAGCGACGTGCGCATTCTCCAGTGGTGCCTGCAACCGCTGTGTGACCGCATGCGCCTGTTGTTCTTTGGCAACCTGTACCAGGACTGGTCGGACTTCGTGCTCGCCGACCTAGGCTTGCTGCGCTACGAACACGTGCCTTTCAGCACCGATTCGCGGGCCCTGCGCCAGCGCGCCGAGGTCGACTTGGCCATGGCCTTGCACCAGTGCGCCGAGCGGTTGGAGCAGGGCGATGACCCGCTGTCGATCCTGGATGCCATGGCGGGCCTGCACAGTGACAACCCCTGGCTGGCCCGGCGCCATGCGCGCCTGCTGTTCGCCCTGGGCCAGCAATGCGAGCGCCAGGGCGACTGGGACCAGGCCATGGCCGTTTATAGCCAGTGCAGCCACGCCCAGGCGCGCATCCGCCAGGTGCGTGTACTGGAACGCAGCGAACAGTGGCCTCAGGCCCATGCGCTCGCGCTGCAACTGGCGGCGGCCCCGGCCAACGCGCTGGAGGTGCAGGCGCTCGAACGCATGCTGCCGCGCCTGGCGCGCAAGCTCGGCGGCCCGCCGCAACGGCGCCAGCGTGCCGAGCACGTGCAATTGATCGAGCTTGAACTGCCGCGCGAACAGGCTGCCCTGGGCGTGGAAGAGGCGGTGCGCCAGCACTTGGCCGAGGCCGGAGGGCAGGCCCATTACGTGGAAAACACGCTGTTCAACAGCCTGTTCGGTCTGTTGTGCTGGGAGGCGATTTTCGCACCGGTACCGGGCGCCTTTTTCAACCCGTTCCAGGCTGCGCCCCAGGACCTGCACGACAGCGACTTCCAGCAACGGCGCAGCGCACTGTTCGAGCGCTGCCTGGGGCGGCTCGACGATGGCAGCCACCGCCAGGCCATTCTCGACTGCTATGCCGCCAAGCAAGGCCTGCAGTCGCCGTTCGTGTTCTGGCCCATGCTTAGCGACACCTTGCTCGAACAGGCACTGGCCTGCTTGCCGCCCGCGCATCTGAAACAGTGCTTCCTGCGCCTGTTGCAGGACATCCGCAACAACCGCGCCGGGATGCCCGACCTGATCCAGTTCTGGCCCGAGCAGGGCGGCTACCGCATGGTCGAGGTCAAGGGGCCGGGCGACCGCCTGCAAGACAATCAGCTGCGCTGGCTGGAATTCTGCCGCGCGCAGGGTTTGCCCGTGGCGGTGTGCCATGTGCGTTGGAGCGAGGCGGCGTGAGCTACAGCGTGGCCGTGCGCGCCCTGTGCGAGTTCAGTGCCAAGGTCGGCGACCTGGACCTACGCTTTACCCCGTCGCCCACGGCCCAGGAAGGCATCGAGGGGCATCAGCGGGTGGTGGCCAAGCGCGCGGCTGGCTATGAGTCGGAAATTGCCCTCGAAGGCCAGTTCGAAAGCCTCAGGGTGCGTGGCCGCGCCGACGGCTACGACCCCACTTGCAATCGCCTGGAAGAGATCAAGACCTACCGTGGCGACCTCTCGCGCCAGCCCGCCAACCATCGTCAGTTGCACTGGGCGCAGGCCAAGGTCTACGCCTGGCTGATGTGCCAGACGCGGCAATTGCCCGCCATCGAGGTGGCCCTGGTGTACCTGGAAGTGGACAGCGACGGCCAGACGCTGATCAGCGAGCGCCACAGTGCCGCCGAGCTGCAAGCCTTCTTTGCAACCCAGTGCCGCTGCTTTCTGCTCTGGGCCCAGCGTCAGCAAGGGCGTCTGGCCGAGCGTGACCGCGCTTTGCAGGCGCTGGGGTTCCCCTATGCACAGTTTCGCCAGGGCCAGCGGCAGTTGGCCGAGACCGTGTACAAGGCCGTGAGCACCGGCCGCTGCCTGATGGCCCAGGCCAGTACCGGTATCGGCAAGACCTTGGGTACCTTGTTCCCGCTGCTCAAGGCGATGGTGCCGCAGCAGCTCGACAAAGTGCTCTTCCTGACGGCCAAGACGCCAGGCCGGGCGCTGGCCCTCGATGCCATGCGCCAGATCACCGATGCCACGCCGCAACCGGCCTTGCGCACCTTGGAGCTGATTGCCCGCGACAAAGCGTGCGAATACCCCGACAAGGCCTGCCATGGTGAGTCCTGCCCCTTGGCGCAAGGCTTCTACGACCGCCTGCCCGCCGCGCGCGAGGCGGCAGCGGGGCTGCCTTTGCTGGACCGCGCCAGCCTGCGCGAGGTGGCCTTGGCGCATCAGGTATGCCCCTATTATCTGGGCCAGGAAATGGCCCGCTGGGTGGACCTGGTGGTGGCCGATTACAACTATTACTTCGACGCCCATGCCTTGCTGTTCAGCCTGGCCCAGGCCAACCAATGGCGGGTGGCGGTACTGGTGGACGAAGCGCACAACCTGGTCGAGCGCGGTCGCGGCATGTACAGCGCCAGCCTCGATCAAGGCCAGTTGCTTGCCTTGCGCCAGCGCAAGCCGCAGGGGCTGGTCAGTGCGCTGGACCGCCTCAACCGGCAGTGGAACGCGTTGTACAAAGAGCAGCGCGCGCCGTATCAGGCTAGCGAACAGTTGCCGGATGCCTTCATACGCGCCTTGCAGCAGTGCATCGGGCTGATCCAGGAACGTTTGAACCAGGCACCTGCCGAGGTGGATGTGCACGTGCTGCAGTTCTTCTACCAGGCGCTGCAATTCAGCCGGGTGGCTGAGCTGTTCGACGAGCATTTCATCTTCGACATCAGCCAGCGCGAAGGCCTGCGCAAGCGGCGGCTGGCGACCCTGTGCCTGCGCAACGTCAACCCGGCGCGGCTGCTGGCGCCGCGCATGCAGGCGGCGCGCAGCGTGACGCTGTTTTCCGCCACGCTGAGCCCTCGGCATTTCTACAGTGACCTGCTCGGCATGCCGGCTGACACGGCCTGGCTAGAAGTGGCGGCGCCGTTTCGCGCCGAACAGCTTGAGGTGCGTATCGCTAGCCAGGTTTGCACCCGTTACCGAGAGCGCCAGGCCTCGCTGGCGCCGATCGTCGAGCTGATCGCCGAGCAGTATCAACGCATGCCCGGTAATTACCTGGCGTTCTTCAGCAGCTTTGAATACCTGCAACAGGTGGCCGGCTTGCTGGCTGAGCGGCATGGCCACATTCCCCTTTGGGCCCAGGCAGCTGGCATGGACGAAGCGGCGCGTCAGGCGTTTCTCGACCGTTTCGTGGCCCACGGCCGCGGGGTTGGCTTCGCGGTGCTGGGTGGCGCCTTCGGAGAAGGCGTGGATTTGCCCGGCACCCGTTTGATCGGGGCGTTTGTCGCTACCCTCGGGTTGCCCCAGGTCAACCCCGTCAACGAGCAGTTCAAGCAGCGCCTGGGGCGTCAGTTTGGCGCAGGTTTTGACTACGCCTACCTCTATCCGGGTGTGCGAAAGGTCATTCAGGCCGCAGGCCGGGTCATTCGTGGTGATCAAGACCAAGGCGTGCTGGTGCTGATCGACGAACGCTTCGCCGAACCGCGAGTGCAGCAGATGTTCCCCGGTTGGTGGCAGACGGCGCTGGATTAACCCGGCATCCCGTCCACCCTTGGCCGAAGCAGGATCGGCAGGTAATGCCAGAGAAACAGCAGCAGTGCCAGGCTCCAGCAGAGGACGGAAAGGCTGACCCCCAGTGGCGTGAACAGCGTCAACACGACGCGCGCCAACGCCGCCAGTTGCAGCAGTACAAAGGCCCCGACAACGCGGTTCGGCACCTTGAGCGGCCGGCCAGTGTGCCCGAGGCTGACCCGCGCCATCATCGCCACGATCAAACCGGTCATGGCGCCGATGGTCAAGGCATGGGTCACCAGGCTCAAATTGACAGCTACCCCGGCATGCCACAGTGCCATGCCCAGGCAAGCCGCTGCCATCCAAGCGTAGGCCAGGTGCAGCGACCACAGCAGTGGTACGCGCCACAGCCCTCGGTCATGCCAGAGCACGAGGCGGGTAGCGTGCAGGGCGAACAGGCCGGCGAACAGCATGCCGAGGCCGGCATGTGGTGTGTCGGCGGCCCCAGTGGCAAAGGCCAGGGGTACCGCCACGCTCAATAGCAGGCAAGCGCGATCCAGCCACGGACGGGCAGGGGTGGGGCTGGTGTGGCCCAGCCCTCGAAGCGTGAAGAAGGGAATGACCCGTCCCCCGAGCATGGTCATCATCGCCGCCACCAGCCATAACCCGGCAAACACCCCTCGGCGTTGCCACAGTTCGTCCTGACGCAGCCAGCCTGCCAGCGTCAGCCATTGGCAGGCGGCAATCAGCAAGACCAGGCCGATGATGGGGTAATTGTTGCGCAAGCGGCGTTGCACGATCGGGCGGGCCAGGGCGAAGGCCACCAGGGGCAGGAAGCTGCCTTGGACCAACACCAGCACACTGCCTGGCAGTGGCAGGAACCAACTCGCCCGGCCCAGCAGCCAGAGCAGGAACACGCCCTGCAACGCTCGCCCACTCACGCCGGGGATGCCGCTCCAGTTCTGTACGGCGGTCAGCAGAAAGCCTGCGACGATGGCGGCGGCAAAGCCGTACAGCATTTCATGCCGGTGCCAGGCAAGCATACCGCCGGGCGGGCTTGGGGCCAGCACACCGGCCAGTACGCCGGCCCACAGCAGCAAGGCGACCAGCGCAAACAATGTGCCGCCCAGGAAGAATGGGCGAAAACCCAGGCCCCAGACGGCCTGGCGCGGGCGAGCATCGATCGGTTGCACGAGCATGGGCGGTCCTTCTTTCGTTCAGTGGGCTTCAATTGGGGTAAGATCACGATTCGTGCCATCTTCAAACCCCTTGAATATCAAGGTGATGGCACTGCGCCTAGTCCGAATGACCTCGCTTTGCTGTTGTCATTTGCACTTGTTTGTATGTCGTATTGACTCGCTTTGCGCTTTGCCTGTCCCCGTACCGGTCCAAGCGTCGTTACAGGATTCACGTTGTGACCGATCTCTCGAAAAATCCCCTGCTGCAGTACATGGCCCGTCTGGCCCCCTCCAGCCAGCAAACCATGCGCTACATCCTTCAGGACGCCGCCGACCGGCTGGGCTTTGCCGACTGCAATATCGTCGATGTGCCTTGGCACCGGCTCGACCCCGGCCACGTGATCGCCCTGGTCGCAGCGCTGCGCGAAGACGGCTATGCCCCCAACAGCTCATCGCTGTACGTCAATGCCATCCGTGGGGTGATGAACGAGGCGTGGCGTCAGGGCCTGATCGACCATGAGCAGTTGCTGAGAATTCGCGAGGTCAAGCCGGCCACCGGCAGCCGCCTGCCTCCGGGGCGCAACCTGCGGCGCAGCCTGATCCGCGAGTTGATGGATGTGTGCGCCGCCGACCCCCGGCCGCAAGGCGTTCGCGACGCGGCGATTATTGCCTTGCTGTATGGCACCGGTATGCGCAAGTCGGAGTCGGTCGACATCGACCTGGACCAGGTGGACTTCGAAGCCCGCAGCCTGCAGGTGTTGGGCAAGGGCAACCGGCAACTGATCAAGTACGCGCCGCCGTGGGCGTTCGAGAAGCTGCAGGCGTGGCTGGACCTGCGCCGCGAGGATTTGCCGGAGGGGGCATCCGACGATGCGTTTCTGTTCAACCGCATTCGCCGCGGCAACCACATCACCCGCGCACGCATCACCAAACATGCGATCTACTACATTGCCCGACAGCGCGGTGCTCAGGTGGGCGTGAAGATCATGCCCCATGATTTTCGCCGCGCGTTCATCACCCGGGTTATCGAAGAGCACGACCTGTCGATTGCCCAGAAGCTTGCGCACCACGCCAATATCCAGACCACCGCCAGTTACGACCGCCGGGATGACAACGAGCGGCGGCGGGCGGTAGACCGCTTCGATTATTGAAACTGGCTTTTGACCCGGCACCGAAACAGGGCCTTCGCGCGCCCTCGCTTTGTGCGCCATAGCCCCGTGTGCCTGATGCCAGAGCGGCTGCGCTGACGATTTCATCTTCGTTCACCTGCGTAGTTGGCCCGCAACCTGCTTTGTCCAGCCTGCGAATTTGATCGAGTGGTCAGGCTGGCAGCCCTTGAGCGCCGCCTGCCTGACCCTCTAAACGGCCAGCAGGCCACAGATATCAGGGGCCGCAGGATGTCGCTCGCGGAGCAGATCGAACAACAACAAGACGATGCAGGCTGGAGTGCCCACCTGCAGTTGCGTTTTATCCAACGCGACCGTGTGACCCGCCTTGGTGCGCGGCGGCATTTCGGACCTCTTTTGGTGCAGCGCCCTTTCTATCCTGAGGGCGCGCCGTGCCATGTCTATGTGCTGCATCCGCCCGGTGGCATCGTCGCGGGTGACCGGCTGGAGCTCGACATCCACCTTGAACCTGGCAGCCATGCGTTGCTGACCATGCCCGGCGCCAGCAAGTTCTACCGCAGCATTGGCCCGACCGCGCGGCTGGCCCAACGCTTTCACCTCGCCGCCGACAGCACCCTGGAATGGCTGCCCCAAGACAGCATTTTTTTCGCAGGTGCCCGCGCCAGCCTCGACAGCCGCTTCACCCTGGCGCCGGGCGCCCGCTTGCTGGCCTGGGAAACCCTGTGCCTGGGGCGTCCGGTCATGAACGAGCGTTTCGATCAGGGTGCCCTCGACAGCCGCTTGCACATCGAACTGCCCGACGACCCCGGCCTGTACGAGCGCCTGCGCATCGAAGGCGGGCAATTGGCCAAGCTCGCCGGGCACCCGCTGGTGGCCACCTTCTGCGCCACACCTGCCGACGCGGCGTTGCTGGATGACATCCGGGGGTTGCTCGATGAGCTGGACAACCCCGCCGGCGCGACCCTGATCGGGTCGCTGCTGGTGATCCGTCTGCTCGACCACGACAACCAACACCTGCAACACACCTTGCAACGCCTCTGGCATGTACTGCGCCCGGCCGTCCTCGGCCTGCCTGCATGCCCGCCGCGTATCTGGGCTACCTGAGAGAAGCGCCATGGAGCTGACCCCGAGAGAGAAAGACAAACTGTTGCTGTTCACCGCCGCGCTACTGGCGGAGCGGCGACTGGCCCGCGGGCTGCAACTCAACTACCCGGAAGCGGTAGCGTTGATCAGTGCCGCAGTGCTGGAAGGCGCCCGCGATGGCCGCACGGTGGCCGAGCTGATGAGCCTGGGCCGTGAAGTGCTAAGCCGCGAGCAGGTCATGCCGGGCATCGCCGAAATGATCCACGACGTGCAAGTCGAGGCGACCTTCCCGGATGGCACCAAGCTGGTGACCGTGCATGACCCCATCGTCTGAAACCGGCCAGGAGCCCCGCATGATCCCAGGTGAAATCCAGGTCGCCGCCGGCGACATCGAACTCAACAGCGGCCGCACGACGGTGAGCGTCAGCGTGGCCAACCACGGCGACCGTCCGGTTCAGGTCGGCTCGCACTATCACTTCTACGAAGTCAACGACGCACTGGTGTTCGACCGTGCGCCCACCTTGGGCTATCGGCTGGACATTCCGGCCGGCACCGCCGTGCGCTTCGAACCGGGCCAGGCACGCACCGTGCAACTGGTGGCCTATGCCGGCAAGCGCGAAGTCTATGGCTTCCAGGGCAAGGTGATGGGCGCATTGGAGGGCAGGGCATGAGCCGTATTTCTCGCCAGGCCTATGCCGACATGTTCGGCCCTACCGTTGGTGACCGCGTGCGCCTGGCCGATACCGCGCTGTGGGTGGCGGTCGAGAAGGACTTCACGGTGTATGGCGAAGAGGTCAAGTTCGGCGGCGGCAAGGTCATCCGTGACGGCATGGGGCAGGGCCAGATGCTGGCGGCCGAGGCCATGGACCTGGTGCTGACCAATGCGTTGATCATCGATCACTGGGGTATCGTCAAGGCAGACATCGGCGTCAAGCACGGGCGTATTGCCGCGATTGGCAAAGCTGGTAACCCCGACGTGCAGCCTGGCATCACGGTGCCGGTCGGCCCTGGCACCGAAGTGATCGCCGCAGAAGGCAAGATCGTCACCGCCGGCGGTATCGACTCGCACATCCATTTCATCTGCCCGCAACAGGTGGAAGAAGCGCTCACCAGCGGCGTCACCACGTTCATTGGCGGCGGCACGGGGCCGGCCACCGGCACCAACGCCACCACCTGCACGCCTGGGCCGTGGTACCTGGCGCGCATGCTCCAGGCCGCCGACAGCCTGCCGATCAACATCGGCCTGCTGGGCAAGGGTAATGCTTCACGCCCCGAGGCCTTGCGCGAGCAGATCACGGCGGGTGCCGTGGGCCTGAAACTGCACGAGGACTGGGGCTCGACCCCGGCAGCCATCGACTGCTGCCTGGGCGTGGCCGAGGAAATGGACATCCAGGTGGCCATCCACACCGACACCCTCAATGAGTCCGGTTGCATCGAAGACACCCTGGCAGCCATCGGCGACCGCACCATCCATACCTTCCATACCGAGGGGGCGGGCGGTGGCCATGCGCCGGACATCATCCGCGCCGCAGGGCAGGCCAACGTGCTGCCGTCCTCGACCAACCCGACCTTGCCGTACACCGTCAACACGGTCGACGAGCACCTGGACATGCTCATGGTCTGCCACCACCTGGACCCGAGCATCGCCGAGGACGTGGCGTTTGCCGAGTCGCGCATCCGCCGCGAAACCATCGCGGCCGAAGACATCCTCCACGACATGGGCGCTTTCGCCATGACCTCGTCCGACTCGCAGGCCATGGGCCGGGTCGGAGAGGTGGTGCTGCGTACCTGGCAGGTCGCCCACCAGATGAAGCTGCGCCGTGGGCCACTGGCGCCGGACAACAGCTACAGCGACAACTTCCGGGTCAAGCGCTACATCGCCAAATACACCCTCAACCCGGCGCTGACCCACGGTATCGCCCACGAAGTGGGCTCGGTCGAGGTGGGTAAGCTGGCCGACCTCGTGCTTTGGGCACCGGCCTTCTTTGCGGTCAAGCCCGCGCTGGTGATCAAGGGCGGGATGATCGTCACCGCACCCATGGGCGATATCAACGGCTCGATCCCCACGCCACAACCGGTGCACTACCGGCCGATGTTCGGCGCCCTGGGTGCAGCGCGGCATGCCACGCGGATGACCTTCCTGCCCCAGGCCGCCATGGACCGCGGCCTGGCCGAGCAACTGAACCTGCGCAGCTTGATCGGCGTGGCCCATGGCTGCCGGCGAGTGCGCAAAGCCGACATGGTCCACAACACCTTGCAGCCTGTCATCGAGGTGGATGCGCAGACCTACCAGGTACGTGCCGATGGCGAGCTGCTGGTGTGCGAACCGGCCCGCGAACTGCCGCTGGCCCAGCGTTACTTCCTGTTCTGAAGGAGCACAGATGATAGTCCTGACTCGCCGGGTCACCGAACCCGGCTCGTGTGTCGAAACCGGCACCGTCACCCTGGCTGTGGATAGCCGCATCAAGAGCCGTTTGCGGGTAACCCTCGACGATGGCCGCGACGCCGGCCTGATGCTCGCACGTGGCCACCTGCTGCGTGGCGGTGAACTGCTGGCCGATGCCGATGGCGGCCAGGTCATCCGTGTAGTGGCCGCGCCCGAGACGGTCTCGACGGTGCGCTGCGCTGACCCGCACTTGCTCGCGCGGGCGGCCTACCACCTGGGCAATCGCCATGTGCCGCTGCAGATCGAGCCCGGCCTGTTGCGCTACCAGCATGACTACGTGCTTGACGACATGCTGCGTGGCCTGGGCCTGACGGTGGACACCGAACAGGCACCGTTCGAGCCCGAGGCGGGCGCCTACCAGAGCGCGCCGCATAGCCATAGCCATAGCCACAGCCATGGCCACGACCACCCGTTCGTGCGCCTGCCTGCCCATTCCTGAACTGCCTTGGAGCAACCGATGAAAAAGACTTTCGCCCTGTTTCTGCTGATGCTGGCCCTGCCGGCCTTCGCCCACCCTGGCCACGATAACAACCCCTTGCAGGACGGCCTGTTGCACCCGCTGACCGGCCTTGATCACCTGCTGATGCTGCTGGGTACCGGCGTGCTCGCTGCGCTGACCCGACGTAACCTGACATTGCCCTTGGCGACCCTGGCGGCGATGTTTGCCGGCGCCGTGTGCGGCCATCTGTTTGGCGATGTGCTGGGCATGGAGGCGATGATCGCCGTGTCGTTGCTGGTGGCTGCCGCAGGCATATTGCTGCCCAGCCGTCAGCTGATGCTGGCACTGGCGATGCCGGTGTTCGCCCTGTTCCACGGTTGGGCGCATGGCGTAGAGGCCACGCCTAGCGCGTTCTGGCAGTTTAGTGCGGGCTTTGTCACCGTCAGTGGCCTGCTGCTGCTGGCCGGGTTCGCGGTGGGTTGCCTGCTGCGCCGTCACAGCGGCTTGCAAAAGGCCTTTGGTGGTGGCCTGTTGGCCGGCGCCGCACTGGTACTGGCCGGTTGATGGACAGCGACCTGGCGCTGCTGCGCCTGCTGCAATTGGCCAGCCCCGGGTTGCCCGTAGGTGGGTTCACCTACTCGCAAGGCCTCGAGTGGGCGGTCGAAGCGGGCTGGGTACGGGATATCGCTAGCTTCAGCGCCTGGCAGCGCGAGCAGTTGCACGACACCCTGGGCGGGGTCGATTGGCCGGTGCTGGCGCGCCTGTATCGTGCCTGCCAGGCGGCAGATGCTGAAGCCTTCAGCCATTGGAGCCGCTTTCTGCTGGCCAACCGCGAAACCGCCGAGTTGCGCCTGGAAGAACAACAGCGTGGCGCGGCGCTGGCACGTCTGCTCGATGGCTGGCAGCTGGGGCAGGACCCCGCCTGGCGTGCCAGCCTCGAACTTAGCCAGTTGGGCGGCATGGCCTGGCTCGGCACCTACTGGTCGATCCCGTTGCGTCAGTTGGCGCTGGGCCTTGGTTTTGCCTGGCTTGAGGGTGCGGTCATGGCCGGGGTCAAGCTGGTGCCGTTCGGCCAGCAGGCGGCGCAAACCTTGCTGCGTGACCTTGGCCAGGCGCTGCCCGCCGTACTTGACCACGCACTGGCCCTGGGCGACGACCAACTTGGTGGTGGCCTGCCCTTGCTGGCCATCGCGTCATCGCGTCATGAAACCCAATACACCCGTTTGTTCCGATCTTGAGGACTGCCTTCATGCAAAGCTATCAACAACCCCTGCGCGTCGGTGTCGGCGGCCCGGTGGGCTCTGGCAAGACCGCGCTGCTCGAAGCCCTGTGCAAGGCCATGCGCGACCACTACCAGATCGCTGTGGTGACCAACGATATCTACACCAAGGAAGACCAGCGCATCCTCACCGAAGCGGGCGCCCTTGAGCCCGAGCGCATTGTCGGCGTCGAGACCGGTGGCTGCCCGCACACGGCGATCCGCGAAGATGCCTCGATGAACCTGGCGGCGGTAGAAGCCCTGGCGCGTAAGTTTGGCAACCTTGAAGTGATTTTCGTCGAGAGCGGTGGCGACAACCTCAGTGCCACCTTCAGCCCGGAGCTGGCCGACCTGACCATCTACGTTATCGATGTCGCCGAGGGTGAAAAGATCCCGCGCAAGGGCGGGCCCGGCATTACCAAGTCCGACTTCCTGGTGATCAACAAGACCGACCTGGCACCTTATGTCGGCGCGTCGCTGGAGGTGATGGAACGCGATACCCAGCGCATGCGCCCACAGCGGCCCTGGACGTTCAGCAACCTGAAGAAGGGCGAAGGGCTGCAGGCGGTGATCGATTTTATCGTCGAACGCGGGATGCTTGGCGTACGGGGTTAAAAAAACCTGGGGCTGCATAGAGCAGCCCCAAGGCAGGCAAAACCTTCTCAGTCATGGCAGCAATGCGCTTTATCGGGCTGCCCTTCATAACGGTCATGGTGCCGCACCCAGTCCATGGTTCCGGCTTCGTTACGCCCCAAGGGCGCAATGTCGAGGAAGTTGTAGGTATTGACCAGGATGTCCAGCCCCCGGGCATAGGTCGAGTAGGTGTGGAACACGCTGCCGTCTTCGTCCCGATAGAACGCACTCAGCCCAGGCAGCTCGCTTTCGTTGCCCTCATAGGGTTCATAGTTGTACTGCCGAAGGCCCTCGGTGCCCACGCTGACGCCAAAGTCTTCGTTGAACCCACTGCCTGCGGACGAGTACCACGGGAACTGCCAACCCATGCGTTGGCGAAACGCCTGGAACTCGGCGTACGGCGCCCGTGATACCGCCACCAGTGACACGTCGTGGTGTGCCAGGTGCAGGTTCGCGCCGTCAAAATGGTCGGCCAGGAACGAACAGCCCGGGCACCCTTCGCTCCAACCTTCGGCAAACATGAAGTGGTAGAGCAGCAGCTGGCTGCGCCCGGCAAACAGCTGGGCCAGGCTCAGCGTGCCCTCCGGCCCTTGGAAGCGATAAGGGTGTTCAACCTTGACCCAGGGCAGGGCACGACGGGCTGCGGCCAGTTCGTCGCGTTGATGGGTAAAGGCTTTTTCATGCAGCCACAGTTGCCGGCGTGCGGCCAGCCACTGGCTGCGGGGTACCACCTCATGCCTGTTTTCACGCGTGCTCATGGTGCTGACTCCACCTAAGGGATTCAGCACTAGTCGAGCAGGGCTCGGCCGGATCGACAGGCAGCGATGGCCGAGCGATGAACGGTGGGCTTGCCGTCAGCCCGAATGAGCAATATGCCCTTCGGCCAACTCATCCGACGCTTCGTTATCCCCTGGCAACGCGGTAATCACACTGAAGTCACTGACCTCGACCGCACCGCCGCCGTACCCCAGCAAATGGAAGGAAAACGCCTTGCGCTCGGTCGGGTTATCGAAGCCGAACTCCATCTCCAGCGGTTGGTCCGCAGTCACCCGGATCTCTTCAGGCAGCCCCAGCGGTACGTCCTGCTCTAGTTGCTTGGCCTTGAGCTTGATATAGGCCGCGCGCCGGGGATCCAGTGAACGCACCTTGACCCGTACCCGGGTATGCGAACCCTCGGGCATTTCCAGGTACTGTGCGCCGATCAGGTTGTCGGCCCAGTCATCGTGAATGCGCTTGCGCAGTTGTATCGGCGAAGGGCCGCCGAACTGGTAGCGCAGGTTCAGCGGCGTCTGCAACAGCGACTGGTCGAGTACACCGGCGAGGCTGACGATTTGCTGGCCGAGCATGTTTGCACCGGGGCCGAGGTAGCGTGCCTGGTCGGCGATGAACCCCTCGCTGGCATAACGCCGGCAGCGTTGCTGGAAATCGCATTCGGTGAACACCCCCTGGCCGTCGTGGTAGCGCAGCATACCGTTGGTGTACGAGATCATCTCGCGGCCACTGTCGTAATCGCGGTACAGCGAGCGACCGCCGAGCGCGACCGGGATCGGCAAGGCGAAGTAGTCGAGCAGGGAGGTGGTCAGGTCGATATGGCCATAGGTGCCACGCTTGATGTGCGGCAGTTGCGCCTGCTCCGGCGCCAGGGTGAGGTTGAAGCCCCAGGAAGACGCCAGGCGTACACCGTCGATGCCGTGGGACTCATCGGAGGTTACCACCACCAGGGTGTCCTTGAGCACACCCTGGCGTTCGAGGTTGTCCAGAAACGCGCCGATGGCGTCGTCCAGGTAGGCTACCGCCGCCTGCTTGGGTGTGTCATAGCGCTCAAGGTACTCCGCCGGTGCCGAATAGGGCTGGTGGGTGCCCACGGTGAGCAGGGTCAGCATCCAGGGTTTGTCCTGTTTGCGAAGCTGCCCGACATAGTCCAGGGCACCTTCGAAGAAGGCGCGGTCGTCCTTGCCCCACGGGAAGTCCAGGTAGTTCTTGTTGCGGAACCATTCCAGGCCGTGCACCGAGTCGAAACCGATGTGCGGCATGATGCGGTCCTTGGCCATGAAGCGCAGGCCGGCACCTTGCAGGTAGTGGGTGGTGAAACCGGCCTGGCGCAACTGCGCCGGCAGGCAGGCCTGGTTGCGTTCGTTCTGGGTCAGCAGTTCGACGCCCTTGGGGGTGCCGTTGGCCAGCTTGTCGTAGTCGCCGCAGAGCATCGCGTACAGCCCACGGATGGTCTGGTGGGTATGCAGCACGTAGTCCGGGGTGTTCATGCCACGCTCGGCCCAATGGCTGAGCTTTGGCATCAGATCTTCGTCGAAACGGCTGTGCAGTGCCTGGCGGTTGGGGCGAATGTAGGCGCCTGGGATGCCTTCGACGGTGATGACCAACAGGTTACGGGCGCTGCCCGGTGCCTTGAGCAGCTTCTGGCCGTGCAGGTCGGATTGGGTCAGGCCGCTGCTGGACAGCGGCGGTATCACGTGCTCCTGGCCCGACCAGCCCTGCACCTGGCGTTGCAGGTTGCCGACACCGGCAGAAAGCAGCTGATGGGAGAGGTTGTATTGTCGCCACTGGTCGGCGTCGGAGGGGGCCAGGTGCTGGCTGCCCCAATGCACGCCAAACAGCAGCAGTGGGATCGCCCAGGCCTTGCGCGGCAAGGCAGAGGCAGGTTGGCCGCGGCTGCGCCAGACACTGAGCAACCAGGCCAGCAGGCCAACCGCCAGGGCACCGGGCAACCAGCCGTGGGCCAGGCCGCCGCCGGTCGAATTCTCCATGAATTGTGGGTCGGCGAGGTAGCCGAGGTCGGCACTGGTGGGCAACCTGCCCACCGCGCTCACCAGCTCGGCCGAGGCCACCCAGAGTGCGGCCCAGGCCAGCAAGACCGGTAAAGCCAGCCACCACGGCCGGCGGTGCAGCAGCAAGACCAGCAGGCTGCCGAGGGCGAGGTCGGACAGATAACCGAGCGGGTTGGACCAACCCAGCATGGCGCGCGTACCCAGTGGGATCACCAGCACCAAGCCCGCCAAAGCGGCGAGCCGGGTACGTGGGTGGTCGAACAGGTTCTTCACAGAAAACTTCCCTTTTGCCATTAAATCGTCATGCATCTGTGCGCAATGATAACAGGCTGAGGCGGGGAACGCGGTCGGCTACAAGGCTGGTAACCAAAAGCCGGGCTTGCTTGCGCAAGCCCGGCTGAAGGGTACGGGTCAGAAGTAGTAAGGGAATTTGAGGCTGAAGGAGAAGTCTGGCGCATCGTCGGTGAGACCAATGGCAAGGTTGGGGACAATGGTCAGGTTGTCGCTCGCCGCGAAGGTCATGCCGATGTTGAAGTTGGCTGCGTTGTAGTCGCTGTTGCTGATCGACTGCCAGTCGCCGCCATCGGGCTTGATCTTGCTTTTGCGGGCGAACTGGTCGGAGAAGGAGAACGACATGCTCATCTTCTCGTTCAAGGCAAAGGCGATACCGGCGCCAATTTGCCAGGAATCACCCAGTTTCACGTCACCCGGCACTTTGCTGTTGACCTGGGGGCTGATGTCGCTGAACGAGTCCTCCATGTTGTAGGTGTAGGACAGGCTGCCGAAGAGCACGGCGGGGTCGAAGGTCTTGACCAGCGAGATGCCCGGCGTGATCGCCCAGACGCCGTTGCCTGTCGGCAGGCTTTCTGGCACCGACAAGTTGTCGTTGCCCGGTACCTCGCGCAGCTTGATGCCATATGGGTCCTTGCCGGTTGGCGCCTTGATCCGCAGTGTCGCCACCGCATCGGGCCAGTTCTCCGACTCATCCATGAATTTGTAGGCGACGCCCACGTTGATATCGCCGATTTCTGGGTCACGGGTGACGGTTTCGTCAGTGGTAACCGGAGCCGCACCCCCTGCACCGCCCGATGAGTAGGTCGATTCGCGGTAGACCACCGGGACGTTGATGTCGAACTGCCAGCGTTGCGCCAGATTGTAACGGGCGGTCAGGTCCAGGGTCCAGTTGTCCGCCTTGATACGGTCGAGGTTGATGTTGCCGAGGAATATCGAGTCCAGCGCAAGGAAGCCATTGAGCACCAGTGCGCGGGTGTCGTAGTGGGTGTAGGTGACGCCGGTTTCGAAACTGAACTTGCCGCCGCCGAAAAAGCCGCTGGCCTCGTCATACAGGTTGGACACGCTTTGCGCGGGCTCTGAGCCGTCCTTGAGCGATTGGCCATAGGAGCTGCCGGTGGTGCCTGGCGCCCCTGCAGCGACGGTCTGGCCGCCCTGGACCGTTTCGGCCGGGGACCTGGTGAGGCGTTTGGGGGCAGGCGCCGCAGGTGTCTCCTCGACCTGGCGAACGCGTTGTTCAAGCACCATCAAGGCTTGTTGCTGTGCCTCATAGCGCTGTTTCAACGCCATCAGTTCTTGTTTGAGTGCTTCGACCTGCGGATCGACAGCTGCATAGAGGGATGTGGCTGGGGCCAAGGTAGTCAAACAGACAAAAGCTCTGAACGTTAACGATCGGTGCATGGATTTGCCGTCCCTTCCGACTACTTTTGATGAGACTGAGCGTAGATCAGTATCCCAGAGTGCGAAGACCTTTGAGCTGGTCGAGGCTACCGTTCAGCGATGCGGCCGTAGGCACGTTTTCACGCATGACAACATTGAGGGAAGTGAGGTTGCTGACCTGGTTGCCATTGCCGAGCAACGTTGCGTTCTGCATCAGGCCCCCCTGGGCCAGGCGTTGCACGGTACTGCCCTGGTTGTTGGCGGCCGTGATGTTGAGCTGCACACCCACGCCGGTCGACGAAACGCTCAATGCGCCCGCGCCGTTTTCGCCGACCAAGGTCGAGCCTGCGGTCAGGGCCTGGCCCTGCGGCTGCGCTGCTGGCGCCTGGTTGGCCTTGGTGACGTTGATATCGACATTGTTGTAGGCGGTATTGTTGTCACCTGCTGCGCGCACAACCTGGGTCACGCCCTCGGTGCTGCTGAGCCCGCTACCGCCGGTGACCGTCCCGGTGCCGGCCACGCTGCTGGCGCTTTGCGATTGCGCGGCGCCCGTGCCTTTTTCGTCAATCATCGACACATAGAACTGTGGTTTGACGGTGTTCTGCTGCACTTGCAGCGTGGAAGACGCCCCGATCACGTCACCCTTGGCATTTTGCCAGGTGCTGGTCATGACGATGCCAAAGCTCACGATCCGTCCCGGCATCACATAACGACCGCGCAGGTTCGCCAACTCTTGATCCTTCAGCTCGATGGGCTTGAACGTCTCTGCATGGGTTGGCAGGCTGGCGGCCAGGCATGCCACGGCTAGCCAGAATGGAGTCTTCATTGGATGCTCCCGGAGCGTCGTGCTCCCAAATCGTTAGAAGAGTCGTTAGAAAAAGTCACTTTTAATGAAGCCGAAGTCCATCAGCTCTGCATCCTGCACCGGGGCGAAATTGTTGACGCGGCCCTTGGCAGTCAGTGGCAGAGGCGGGTCGAGCAAGGCGTTGTTCTTGTCATAACCCTGGCCGATCACGGCGAAGATGATGCCGTTCCAGCCTTTGAGAAAGTCCTCGACCTTGAAGCGCTTGTGGCCCAGTACCGGGTCACCGATATACACCCAGCCTTTGTCGACCTTTTGCATGACCACGAAATGCTTGTAGCCACGGATGTCCATCAGGACCACGACCGGAATGCGGATGCTGTTCAAGGTATCCGGCGCCACCCGGTAGCCACGGGCGCGCATCCCCAGGCTTTCTACGTAGCGTTTCATGTCGAGCATGGAGAAGCCTTGGGTGCGTACCAGGTCCTGGTCCGCGTGCGCCAGCATGCCTTCGATGATCTGTTGTTCGTCCACGTCCAGCCAGTAGGCTTGACGCAGGATGGTTGCCAGCGAGGCTGCGCCACAGCTGAAGTCGGTTTTCTGTTGCACCAGGTCGGCGAACTTGCGCTCGCGTACGCTCTGGATGGGTTTGAACACCACCGCGCCGCCCGGCAGCACGGACAGTGGCATTTGTGCAGCTTCGCTCACGCTGGCCAGGCACAGCAAAAACGCCAAGGCGAAAATACGCATGATCGGGTGCCTTCTTGTTCTGGTTGAAAAAGGCCCCCCGCAGGGGGCCTCCAGGCTACAGCCGTTAGAACGAGGTGTTGGAGATGGCCAGCGAGTTGCTTTGCTGGTTGCCCACACCGGCAGCCACGTTGACGCCCAGGTTGCCGCTGCCACCGTTCACCGAACCGCTCAGGGTTGCAGTGTTGGTCACAGGGTTGGCCCAGCCGGTTGGGGTCAGCACTTGGAAGGAAACCGTGTTGCTGAGGTCGTAAGAGCTGCTTTCGCTGTAGCTTTTCACGACATCTTTGGACGATTCCTTGGATTTGCTGCCCGATTTTTCGAACGAGGAGTCGAAGGCTTTTTCGAACGAAGAGTCATAGGACTTCTCGAACGAAGAGCTGGACGATTTCTCGTGCGATTTGTCGATGGTTGCGTCGAGCGAAGCGTTGAGCGAAGCATCGACAGTTTCACTGCGAGTGCGCTCACGACGGCCATCATCAGTGGTGACGGTGTGCGAAGCATTAGCCGCAGCGTCCAGGGTTGCGGTCAGAGAAGCGGTGTAGCTCGAGCTCGAATCCTTGCTACGAGATCCGCTGGCGTTGGCGCTTTTTGAGCCGCTGGCATCCCAGCTGTTAGAGCCGCTGACGTTGAAGCTCGAAGAAGAGCTCTTGTCGACGCTCAGGTTCGAATTTTTTTCGCGAGAGGCGTTACCGCTGGCCGTAGTGGTAAACGTCAGCGTATCCACACGGTAGGTGCGGTCGGCGCTGTTGTTCACGATCAGGCCTGGGCCGTTCTGCTCGGCAGAGGCGGTGGCGGTGGCGTTGCCCAATGGCGCATTGGTGTTGGCGATCGCCATGGTGTTTTTCTGTTGGTTGAGGTCGCCGCCCGCAATGTTGACGCCGACGTTGCCGGAGGCGCCATCACCCGAACCGCTCATCACCGCAGAGGATTGGGTAGACCAGTTGTCCACCCGGTTGCCATCGCTGAACTGGCGGACATCGGCAGTTGCTTCGGCAGTCCCGAACACGAAGCTGTTATCCAGGCTCGACTCGGAAGATGCGTTGGCAATGGCTGCAGCGTTGTCCTGTTGGTTGCCATTACCGGCTGCCACGTTGACCCCAACGTTGCCGCTGGCACCGGTCGCCGAGCTGCTCATTTCGGCTTCATTGATGGTGCCTTGGTTGGTGATGGTGTTGTCGGTGCTGCTCTGGCTATCGAGGGCATTGGCCGTTGCATACACAGGGATCTTGGTGGGTGGAGGCGTGTGATGACCGTTGTTATGGTGGCCATTGTGATGGTCATTGCGCCGATCGTTTTGCCCAGCTTGTACAGCAACAGCCATGACCGCAGCAATTGCGAAAACCAGAGGCTTTATTGCCATCGAGGGTTTCATGGTGATTCTCCGTACTTTATTTAGGTTAAGTGTTGTTCTTAACTGTTTGGGTCAATCCGCGACCCGTATGCTCAAGGTGTTGGCCATTCGGTTTCCCACCCCGGCACTCTGATTCAACTGAATCACCCCACGGCTACCGGTGAATGCCTGGTCACTGGTGGTGACCTGGCGATGGCCGGGTGCAGCGTCAGTTGGATCGGAGTTGTTGAGCAGCGCCACGTTCTGTTGCATGAGGACGCTGTCGTCGATGCTTTGCGGTTGAGTACTGAGGCTGATGCGCAGTGCGTTGGCTTGCTGGGTGCCGGCACCCGCGCTCTGGTTGACCCCCAGAGCGCCGCTGCCTTGGCTGAAAGCGTTACCCTGGATGCTGGAGGTGGCATCCATGGCGCCGTCGACAGGGGTGCCGAGCCGTTGGCGTATCTGTGTGGTGGCGCTGGCCTCATGGCCCACGGCGATGGCCCGGGCGTTGGCTTGCTGCTGCAGGTCGCCGGCCGCCTGGTTGACCGTGAGGTTGCCCTGGTAACGGCTGCCCGAGCTGTCGATGTCGGCGTTGTTGATCACGGGGGATTGAGCGAAGGCTGGCGCACTGCAGAGCGTGGCCAGAAGCAGCAGGGTGTGCCTCATCTCACTTGCCTCCGGTCAGGATTTGCAGTGGGGCCAGGCCGCGTTGGACGCTTGAGTTGACCATGTTGGAGATGCCGTTGCCTGAACCTGAACCACGTCCACCGGCGAGGTTGGGCAGCTGCGTCTGATGGGTCAGATTGCCGCCCAGGTTGTTGGTCTGCTGATTGACCAGGGCGCTGATGCCGGCACCGCTGCTGATGCTGGCAAAGTCACCATCGCTCAATTCATGGGTCTGCCTGAGGATCTGCGCAGAGGGGTTGGCATTGACGGTGGTCGGGCTTGGGTCGGGAATCATCGGCGGGATGGTCGCGTTGCGCGTCTGCACATCGCGGGTAATGATGATGATGCCGTTTTCGGCCTGAACAGGCTGGGTCAGCCCTGACCCTAGAACGCAACCGAGTAGCAAGAGGCGATAGACGCGTTTATCAAGTATCCCCACGACGGCAATTCCTTCTTTGGCGTGCTGGTCCGATTCAGCGATGCGAAGAAGAGAGCAGAAGCTGTGCCGTGTTTGGCTTTTGTTTTTAAATCAAATGGTTATGCGAATGCACTGGCCGTGTGCCGCGTTTTCTGTATCAAGGCTGATACAGATCATCGAGCGCTGAGGGGCCGAAGCCTGTGTGGGCCCAGCCTGGAGGGATTTTTGCAAGGGTGTTTCACTGACTTGACACTGCCCCCGAAATGGGGGGAACCCCCGCATTTGCGGGGGCTATCACCCACCTGAGTGTGTCAGTGAATTAACACTCAGTCGGGCAGGCTGGCGTATCGCTATCAAGCAGCGTAGCGACTGTTTGCAGCGCCTGCAACTGGCGTTGCGGCCAATTGCCATTAATCACCTGAACCCTTTGCTGGTGCCGCTGCAACCAGCGCAGGCTGTCGTCGAAAAAGCGCTGTCTATCGCTGATATCAGGGTGGCAACGCTGGCCATCGGCAACCCAGTCCACGTCTTGCGGGCTCAGTAATAGATGCAGGTCGTAGTGCCGGGCAAGCAAAGCCTGTTCCAGCCAGGCGGGGCAGTCGTCGAACAGGGCGCGACTCCACAGCATGTTGCTGAGCAGGTGAGTGTCGAGGATCAACAGCTCAGGCGCTTGCGCGCGAGCGCGGTCTTCCCACTCAAGCTGGCCGCGGGCGATGGTTGGGATGTCGGCGTAACACGTATCGCGGCCTTCCTGATCAATGAAATGACGCACGTATTCGGCGACCACCACCCCACCGAAGTGCGCCTGCAGCACACCGCTGAGCCAGCTCTTGCCGCTGGATTCCGGCCCGCACAGCACCAGCACCTTCATGCGTGCACCAGCGCGGGGTCACGGCGCCATTCCAACCAGCCGCGCACTGCGATCAGGGTGAGGACTGCAAAGAAGCCGGCGGTGAAATACAGCTGCTGATGCAGGTACTGGCCGACATAGACGATGTCTACCACAAACCACAACGGCCAGCATTGCAGGCGCTTCTGTGCCATCCACAGTTGCGCGACCAGGCTGAAGCCGGTCAGGGTGGCGTCCAGCCAGGGCAGGGCGGCATCGGTCCAGTTGGCCATGGCCGCACCCAGGGTCAGGCTGAGCAGTGCGCCCAGTGCGAGCCCGGTGCACAGCGCGCGTGCTTGCAGGCGTGTCACCTGACGGGCATCGTGCGCACGGCCTGGGCGCTTCCATTGCCACCAGCCATACAACTGCAACAGGGCGTAGGCCACTTGCAGCAACATGCCCGAGTACAGCTTCACCTCGAAGAACAGCCAGCCATAAATCGATACCATGACCAGCCCGATCGGCCAGCACCAGGCGTTCTGCTTGACGGTGAGCCAGACAGCGGTGACGCCGAGTACGGCGGCGATGAGTTCAAGGCCGGACATCGGCGATCCTTGGAGAGGCGAGAAGAGGGGCGCGATTGTAGCTTGTCGATAATCGAAGGAGTAGTACGGGTGTAGGAGCGGCCTTGCGTCGCGAAAGGCCGCTCCTACAGGGGATTACACCCGGAACTGGCGCAACAGTTGCTCCAGCTCTTCGCTCAACCGGCCCAGTGCCACCCCTGCATCACTCGACTGGCGCGCTGCCTCAGCGGTCTGCTGGGACAAGCCTGCGGTGTCCAGCACATTGCGGTTGATCTCTTCGACCACATGCGACTGTTGCAAGGTAGCACTGGCGATGGACGCATTGAGCGCCGTGAGGTTGTGCAGCGCCTGGCTGATGGCATCCAGGCTGGCGCCGGCCTCGCGGGCCTGCTCGACGGTCTGGCGCGAGGCCTCGCTGCTGGTGTCGATCGCCCGCACTGCCGCATCCGACTGGCCTTGCAGGTGCTCGATCATGGTGTGGATCTCGGCCGTGGACTGGGCGGTGCGCTGGGCCAACAGGCGTACCTCGTCGGCGACCACGGCAAAGCCACGGCCTTGCTCGCCGGCGCGGGCTGCTTCGATTGCCGCGTTGAGGGCGAGCAAATTGGTCTGCTCGGCAATGGAGCGGATCACGTCGAGCACGCCACCAATGCGCGTGCTGTGCCCGGCCAGGTCACGAATCACCTGGACTGCCTGGTCGATGGTCAGTGACAGGCGATCGATCTGTTCGAGGCTGCCGTGAATGGCCTGTTGGCCATGCTGCACCTGTTCTTGTGCCGCGCGCATTTCCCCCGCCGCCTGCTCGGCAGTCTTGGCCACGTCCTGTACGGCATAGGTCACTTCGTTGACGGCGGTGGCGACCTGGTCCATCTGCTGCGACTGCTGGGCGCTGTGCTGCTGCGCGGCGCCGGCGTTGTCGCCGACATGCCCGGCGGACCGGGCCAGGTCGTGGGCGGCGCCCTGCAGTTGGCCGACCACCCCTTGGAGCTTGCCGTTGAAGCGGTTGAAGTGCTCGCCCAGGTGGGTGATTTCATCGCGGCCGTGGGTGTCCAGACGCCGGGTCAGGTCGCTTTCGCCGCTGGCGATGTTCCCCATGGCCTGCACGGCCTCCTGCAAGGGGCGGGCGATACTGCGGGCAATCAGCATGACCACCAGGGCCATCAGCAGGGCGATGCCCAGGCCAACCAGCGAGGCGTCGCGCAACTGCCGGGCAAATTCGGCTTGCACATCATCGATGTACACACCTGAGCCGATGACCCAGCCCCACGGCTTGAACAGCTGTATATAAGAGGTCTTGGCCACCGGTTCGCTGGCACCGGGTTTGGGCCAGCGATAGTTGACCGGCCCGGCGCCTTGGCTGTGGGCGAGGCTGACCATTTCGTTGAACACGGCAAAGCCGTCGGGGTCGCGGATGGCTGACAGGTCCTGGCCGTCGAGCTTGGGGTTGGCCGGATGCATGATCATCTTCGGCCCCAGGTCGTTGATCCAGAAGTAGTCGTCGTGGTCGTAACGCAGCGCGCGCACCACCTGCAGCGCCTGTTGCTGGGCGGCATCGCGGCTCAGCGTGCCGGCAGCCTCCAGGCCCTGGTAATAGGCCAGTACTCCGGCGGCGGTCTGCACCACATGGCGGGTTTTTTCCGCCTTGGCCTGGTACAGGTCGCCGTGGATCTGGCGCAGCATCAGCAGGCCCAGAACCACCAGCATCGCGACTGCCACCAGCAGGATCAGCCACAGACGGCGGCTGATCGACATCGATCTCAGGGTTTTCATCCAGGCACTCCCGCCTTGTTCTTGTTATTCAGGTGCATCCAAGCATGCTTTGCGACAGGGCCCCACTCGACTAATGGCTAAGTGCTAGTCTAGTCGTACTCTGCAGCAGCCGGCGCAAGCCATTGCAAAGCGGCTCTGATAGGATTTCGGCCGCGCAAGATGAAACCTTTAGGCGGCGTGAACTTTTCCACTGGCATTGCGCCCAACAGTCGCTGTAAAACAGCCGGGCCGCGTGCGGTAACTTCAAGCAAATCAAGAACAAGGGGCCTGCAAGCAGCAGCGCTCCATCGGGGGAATGATGGATTTTTGGACTGCCTTCCAGGCAATCATCTTAGGCGTGGTCGAAGGGCTGACGGAATTCTTGCCGATCTCCAGTACCGGCCACCAGATCATCGTGGCCGACCTGATCGGCTTTGATGGCGAACGGGCCATCGCGTTCAACATCATCATCCAGCTTGCCGCGATCCTGGCGGTGGTGTGGGAGTTTCGCCGCAAAATTTTAGACGTGGTCTTCGGCCTTACCAGCCAGCCTGCGGCGCGGCGCTTCACCGGCAACCTGCTGTTGGCATTCATGCCGGCGGTGGTGCTGGGCGTGCTGTTCGCCGACTTGATCCACCACTACCTGTTCAACCCGATCACCGTGGCTGCGGCATTGGTAGTGGGGGGGGTGATCATGCTCTGGGCAGAGCGCCGCGAGCACCGCGTGGAAGTCGACCATGTTGACGAGATGCGCTGGAGCCATGCCCTGAAAATCGGCTTTGTCCAATGCCTGGCCATGATCCCGGGCACCTCGCGCTCCGGCTCGACCATCATCGGCGGCCTGCTGTTCGGCCTGTCGCGCAAGGCGGCCACCGAGTTCTCGTTCTTTCTGGCGATGCCGACCATGGTCGGCGCGGCGGTGTACTCGGGCTACAAGTACCGTGACCTGTTCCAGCCAAGCGACTTGCCGGTGTTCGCCGTCGGCTTTGTGACTTCGTTCATCTTCGCCATGATCGCCGTGCGTGCGTTGCTCAAGTTCATTGCCAACCACAGCTACGCGGTGTTCGCCTGGTACCGGATTGCCTTTGGCCTGCTGATTCTGGCGACCTGGCAGTTCGGCTGGGTCGACTGGTCGACGGCGAACGGCTGACATGGCTAAAGCGCAAAGCGAGGAGGGCGTACGCAATGTGCGCCTGAAACTGCTGGTGTTGGGCGTGCTGTGCCTGCTACCGGGCTTGGGCGCCGCGCAGATGGCCTGGAACGACCAGTCCTGGTTGCCGTTGGCGCTCTACCCGGCGGTGAGCCTGATCAGCCTGCTGTTGTACTGGCAGGATAAGCAGCAGGCACGCACCCAGGCCTGGCGCACGCCTGAGAAAGTGCTGCATGCCAGCGAGCTGTGTGGCGGCTGGCCCGGTGCCCTGGTTGCCCAGCAGCTGTTTCGGCACAAGACGCGCAAGGTGTCGTATCAGCTGGTGTTCTGGGGGATTGTGCTGCTGCACCAGGTGTTCTGGGCTGATTACCTGTTTCTGGGGCGCCACCTGCTGTCCGTGATCTGACACAACGATCAGGTCAACAAGCCCACCTGCAACCGCTTCGGCAGCTTTCGCACCACCAACTGGTGCGAGCGCTGCAGCAGGTCACACAGTTCATCGCGCCCCATCGGGTAAGGGGGCGCCATGCTGATCCACCGGGCCCGCGCCAGATACGGCGCAGGCCGCACGCCAGGGCGGTCGCAGTAACCCAGAAACAGCTCATCGGCGACCTTGAACGATAACCCTGCACCCGCCAGGTCGAGCACCGCGAACATCTTGTTGCCCGCCACCGAAAACACCCGGATGCCACCCCACTTATAATCCTCCCGCGCACCTGGCAGGTTCAGGCAGAAGTCCGCCACCTGTGCTTCGGTCATTTTCTGCTTAGACATAGCGCTCCCCACAGGCCTCGAATGACGCCGCCAGATGATCAATCCATACCCGTACTGCCGGCAACACACCGCGCCGGTGGGGGTACACCGCTTGCAGATACCCACCCGGCAATGACCAGTCCGGCAGCAGCCGTACCAGCTCGCCGCGTTCCAGCTCCTCTTCGCAGAACATGCTAGGCAGCGCGGTGAAACCCAGGCCGGCGCGCACTGCGGCATTGCGCACCACGAAATCATCGATGGCCAAGCGCGGCTCCAGGGCGATTTCCTGTTGCCGGCCATCGGGCCCCAGCAGGCGGAAGTGCACCAGGCGGTCAGCCTCCGCGGCGCCCAGCACTGGTAACGAGGCCAGTTCGCCTGGCTCGCGAATGTGGTCGGCAAAGCCCGGCGCGGCAACCAGCTGCATCTGCGCCTGGCGCAGCCGACGTGTGACCAGGGCCGGGTCTTCATCGCCGAGGTCGCGCACGCGCAGGGCAACATCGATGCCCTCGGAAATCAGGTCGACTCGGCGGTTGAGCAGCACCATGTCCAGTTGCACCAGCGGGTACTGTGCGAGAAAACGGGTGATCACGTCTGGCAAGAAGGCATGCGCCAGTGCCACCGGGCAGGATACCCGCAACCGCCCGCGCGGCTCGCTGCTCATGCTGGCCACAGCCTCATCGGCGGCTTCCGCCTCCAGCAGCATGGCCTGGCAATGGTGCAGGTAGCGCTCGCCCACGGCGGTCAGCTTCAGTTGCCGCGTGGTGCGTTGCAACAGGCGGGTTCCCAGGCGCTCTTCGAGCTCGGCGATACGCCGTGACAGGCGGGATTTGGGGATGCCCAGTTGGCGCCCGGCAGCGGCGAATCCGCCGGCTTCGACGACGCGGGCAAAATAGAAGAGGTCGTTAAGGTCTTGCATGGGAATGTCTCACTGTTCCACCAGTGGGACAAACTAACGCATTTTTGCCTGCTTATCAGCTATTCGTCATCCCGGTAGGATTCTCCCCATCGTGATCGCCCACCGCTGCGGTCTTCATTACAGGAGAGTCCCATGAAACTGTTGCATATCGATTCGAGCATCCTGGGCGACAATTCCGCCTCCCGCCAGCTGAGCCGCGAAGTGGTCGAAGCCTGGAAAGCCACCGAGCCGAGCCTGGAAGTGGTTTACCGTGACCTGGCTGCCGACGCCATCGCGCACTTCTCTGCTGCCACCCTGGTAGCCGCCGGTACCCCCGAAGACATGCGCGACGCGGCCCAGGCCTTCGAAGCCAAGCTGAGCGCCGAAACCTTGGAAGAATTCCTCGCCGCCGACGCCGTGGTGATCGGTGCGCCGATGTACAACTTCACCGTGCCGACCCAGCTCAAGGCCTGGATTGACCGCGTTGCCGTCGCTGGCAAGACCTTCCGCTACACCGAAGCCGGCCCTGAAGGCCTGTGCGGCGACAAGAAGGTGATCCTGGTATCCACCGCCGGTGGCCTGCACGTTGGCCAACCGACCGGTGCCGGCCATGAGGACTTCCTCAAGGTGTTCCTGGGCTTCATCGGTGTCACCGACCTGGAAATCGTTCGCGCTCACGGCCTGGCTTACGGCCCAGAGCACCGCAGCCAGGCCATCGACGCCGCACAGGCACAGATCGCCAACGAGCTGTTTGCCGCTGCCTGATTGCGGTAAGCGGGGCTTGTCTCGTTCAATGTTCTTCTGTGGGAGCGGGCTTGCCCCGCGAACACCGGCGCAGCCGGTGCCATGCACCGCCTCGCATCATTCGCGGGGCAAGCCCACAATTGAGCACTGGCCTGTGCGTATTTGGCCGTATCAGGCTACGGGTATTGTCGGGTCAGCCGCCGCCAGCGCCGCCGAGCGATCGTTCGCGGCAGGCGGATAGATCCACACCGTGTTGATCTGCGATTTGAGCACCTTGGCCTCGGCCTTGTCCTCCGGTGGCGACACCTTGCGCTCCCACCCTTCGGTGTACACCGCGCCCCAGGCGCCCAGGTCGAGGCAGGTCACGTACTTGGGCTGGCTGTAGGTCATCGGCGCCACGCCGATCAACTCGGCAACCGCATTGTTGCCGGCGTAGCGGCCCAACGGAATCGCATGCTGGCAGGACATCACCGCATGGTTGCCCACCTCGTCGCAGGCGGCATAAGCAACGTCGCCTGCCGCGTAGACCGCGTCGTTACCCTTGACCTTGAGGTTGCCGTCCACATGCAGCCGACCTTGGCGGTCACGTTCGCCGCTGATCTGCTCGGTCAATGGGTTAGCCTTGAAGCCCACGGTCCAGATCACAGTGCTGGCATCGATGCGCTGGCCGTTATCCAGCAGTACGCCGTCGGGGTCCACTGAGGCCACCGTCGCGCCGCAGATCCATTCCACCCCCAAGGCCTCGGATGCCTGCTCGATTGCGGGGCGAATGCCCTCTCCCAGGGCCGCACCGATCCGGGCACCACGGTCGATGACCACCACGCGCAGGGCTGCCTGCTCACCGAGGATACTGCGCAAACGCGCTGGCAATTCGGTGGCGGTTTCGATGCCGGTGAAGCCACCGCCGGCTACCACCACGGTGTTACGGGCAGGCGTGTCCGGCAGGCTGGCGAGGGACTTCAGGTGCGCCTCCAGGCGCGCAGCGCTGTCGATCTTGTCGACATCGAAAACATGCTCGATACCGACCATGTCCGGCCGGTTGAGCACACTGCCGCAGGCCATGATCAGCCGGTCATAGCCGAGCTCGCACTCGGTACCACTTTGCGTGCGATAGCGCACGCGCCTGGTGGTTTCGTCGATGTGAAAGGCCGTGCCTTGCACGAAGCGTACGCTCACCGCGTCGAACAGCGCCTGCAGCGGCGCGGCCATGGTGTGCACGTCCGGTTCGTAGAAGCGCGGGCGCACATGCAGTTCGGCCTGGGGCGCAAGCAGCGTCACCTCGATCGCATTGTTGCGACCGTTCAGCTCCAGCTGGCGTACGGCGCTCAGCGCACTCCAAAGGCCGGCAAAGCCCGCGCCAATGATCAGGATGTTTTTCATCGTTGTGCTCCTGGAAGGTCCGGGTAATCAAGGTAGCCCGTGTTTGCGCACACCGATGCCACGGGCGACGAAGTGCCCGTTTTCTAACCAGACAAGGTATTGCGGACAATCAGCTTCAGAAGGTCGGCGGGGTAATCACCCAGATCACCACCGCATCCACGTCACCCGGGTTGCCATAGCGATGTGGCTCCTGGCTGGAGAAGCTGAAGCTGTCGCCTTCGCCCAGCTGAAAGTACCGTTCGCCAACCCACAGCTCGAAACTGCCGCTGAGCAGGTAGCCTGCCTCTTCACCGTCATGGCTGTAGCTTTGCTGGCTGTAAGTGCCCGGTGGAAAGCGCGAGTGAAGCATCTCCAGCTGGCGGTTGGGCTGGGGCGTGAGCAGCTGGTCGACGATGCCGTCTTCATAGTGCACGCTGAGGCGGCTGTTACGGCGCACCACGTAACCCTGGTCCTCGGGTGCGGTCGTGGCCTCACTGGCAAAGAACCACTGAATAGTGACCCCCAGGCTGCGGGCGATGTTGAACAGTGCCGGGATCGACGGGTAGGACAGGTTGCGCTCCAGCTGGCTGATGTAGCCGGCAGTCAGTTCGCTCTGTGCGGCCAACTCCGCCAAGGTCATGCCGCGGCGCTTGCGCAGGCCGCGGATGCGGGTACCCAGGAACTGCGGCGCGGCGCCACCGTCGTCGGTGGCGGAAGGGGGCTGGAGGGGTTGGCTCATGCGCGTCGGTCCGTCGGGAAAGCGGCAGTATGTACAGCCTCAGAGCGCCCAGGCAACCGTCAGGCCATCGTGAATCGCCTCTTCCGCAGTACGCGGTGCCAGGCAATCGCCGATGCGTCGCACTTGCACCAGGCCGTCCAGTTCCGCCGCCAGCGTGTCGTTGGGCTGGTGGCCCAGGCACAGCACCAGGGTGTCGATGCCTTCGTAGATCATCGGTTCGCCACTGGCCGTGTGCTGCAGGTACACGGTGTTGTCGTCGCAGCCATAGAGGCGGGCATAAGGGGTAATGGGAATGCCCAGGCGATGCAGCTCGGCGGCCAGTTGATCGCGCACGTACAGCGGCAGGTTTTCGCCACAGTGGGTGCCGTTGACCGCCAATTGCACCTGATGCCCCTCGCGCGTCAGGCGCTCGGCGATGCCGGGGCCTATCCAGTCGCAGCGCCAGTCGATGACCAGTACCGAACGACCGGGTTTTACCTCGTTGCGCAGCACTTGCCAGGCATCCACCACGTGCAGGTCACCGGCACGCTCGAAGGCCGGCCAGTAGGGCGTGGCACCGGTGGCGGCAATCACCAGGTCGGGGCGCTCGCGCTCGACCAGTGCGCGATCGACCCGCGTGTTGCGCACCACCTCCACGCCTGCCAGGGCCATTTCCCGCTGCAGGTTGGTGCTGGCGCCGCCGAATTCGCTGCGCCGGGGCAGCAGTTGCGCCAGCAGCACCTGGCCACCCAGTTGTGGGCCAGCTTCATAAAGGGTGACCTGGTGGCCGCGCGCGGCTGCGATGGCGGCCGCCTTCATGCCCGCTGGGCCGCCGCCTGCGACCAGGATGCGTTTGCGGGTGGTGGCTGGCGTCATCTGGCCGTACTGCAATTCGCGGCCGGTTTCTGGCCGCTGTATGCAGGAAATCGCCAGCCCGCGATGGAAATGGCCGATACACGCCTGGTTGCAGGCAATGCAGGCGCGCACGTCTTCGACCTGGCCATGCTCGGTCTTGGTCGGCATCAGGGGGTCGCAGATCAGCGCACGGGTCATGCCACACACGTCGGCCTGGCCGCGTGCAAGGATCAGCTCTGCCTCCTGGGGCTGGTTGATGCGCCCGGTGACGAACAGCGGAATGTTCAGCCGCTGCTTGAACGTGCCAGCCTCCCGCGCCAGGTACGCAGGCTCGATGGCCATGGGAGGGACGATATGCACTGCGCCGCCCAGAGAGGCCGAGGTGCCGGCGACGATGTGCAGGTAGTCGAGCTGGCCTTGCAGCGCTTCGGCGGCGGCCAGCGACTCATCTTCACTCAGCCCTTCGCTGTCACGCTCGTCGGCGCTGATGCGCAGGCCGACGATGAACTGCTCGTCGGTGGCTGCGCGTACTGCTGCCAGCACTTCACGCACAAACCTCAGGCGCTGTTCCAGTGCGCCGTTGTAGCCATCGGTACGCAGGTTGACCCGCGGGTTGAGAAATTGCGCGGGCAGGTAGCCGTGGCTGGCCACCACTTCGACGCCATCGAGCCCCGCCTGGTGCAGGCGCCGGGCCGCGCTGGCATAGCCCTGGATGATTTCATCGATCATCGGCTGGTCCAGCGCACGTGGCATCACCCGGAAGCGTTCATTGGGCACCGCCGACGCCGAATAGGCCACCGCCAGCAAGCCATCGGCAGACTCCATGATCTCCCGCCCAGGGTGGAACAGTTGCGACAAGACCACCGTGCCGTGCTCATGGCAGGCTTGCGCCAGGCGCCGGTAGCCTTCGATGCAGGCATCGTCGGTGGCCATCAGCACGTGGGAGGTGTAGCGGGCGCTGTCGTGTACACCGGCCACCTGCAGCACGATCAGACCGACCCCGCCAGCGGCCCGGGCACGCTGGTAGGCAATGAGCTTGTCATTGACCAGGTTGTCGGTGGGCAGGCAGGTATCGTGGCCCGTGGACATGATGCGGTTCTTCAGGCGTTTGCCGCGAATCTGCAAGGCTTCGAACAGGTGGGGGAAGGCGGTTTGCATACAGGCGGCTCCGGTGTGGTGTTGTTCTTGTTTTGGTTATGAAAGTGTACCCATAGTAAAAAATCAACTTGTTTTTTTACTTTTGCAGGGCTAGGTTTTCCTCACCCTCGCTGACGAGGGCGTGACCTCACAACAACAAGAAATCGGGCCCGACGGGCACCGGCAGGAGGAAACCTCGATGCATGCATTCCCTCGCAGAACCAGCCTTTGCGCAGCGCTTCTGGCGCTCGGGTTAGGCAGTGCGCAAGCCGCCCCGCAGATGGTCGTGGTCGGCTATGGCGGCGCCGGTCAGAAAGCCCAGGATGAGGCGATCTTCAAGCCTTTCAGCGCCCAGGACGGCAGCAGGTTGATCCAGAGCGAGTACAACGGCGAAATGGCCCGTATCCAGGTGATGGCCGATACCGGTAACGTCGATTGGGACGTGGTGCAGATCGAGGGGCCCGACCTGATGCGCGGTTGCGATGAGGGCATCTACGAGCATCTGGACTGGCAACGCCTGGGCCATGCCGCCGAACTGATCCCGGACGCCGCCCAGGACTGTGGTTCTGCCGCGCTGGTGTGGAGCGTTGCTATCGCCTATGACCGCAACAAGCTGGCCCAGGCACCGGCTTCGTGGGCCGACTTCTGGGACGTCAGCAAGTACCCGGGCAAGCGCGGCCTGCGCAAACGTGCGGTGTACAACCTGGAGTTCGCCTTGCTGGCCGAGGGGGTCAAGGTGGAGGACGTCTACCAGGTGCTGTCAACGCCCGCCGGGGTCGATCGGGCGTTTGCCAAACTCAGCGAACTCAAGCCTTTTATCCAGTGGTGGGACGCGGGCGCACAGCCGGCCCAGTGGTTGACGGCTGGCGATGTGGTAATGACGTCCACCTACAGCGGGCGTATCGCCGTGGCGGCCCAGCAGGGCAGCCCACTGGCGCTGGTCTGGCCGGGCAGCCTGTATGGCATGGACTATTGGGCGATCATCAAGGGCTCGCGGCACGTCGACCAGGCCAAACGGCTGATCGCTTATGCCAACCAGCCTGATACCCAGGTGCGTTACGTCGAGCAGATTCCCTATGGGCCGACCAATACCCAGGCAGCGGCCAAGCTCGCCCCGTCGCTGGCCAGTTGGGTGCCCACCTCGCCGCAAAACCTGCAGGGGGCGCTGGCGATGAACGTGGAGTTCTGGGTTGACCATGGCGAAGAGCTGGAGCAGCGCTTCAATGCCTGGGCCACCAAATAGCCTACGTTCAATGCTGTCTTTCTAACGGGACGAACGATCAATGACCCTTACCGAACAGACTTTGCGTCAGGAACTGGCCGCCTGCTACCGCCTGGTCGCGCACTTTCGCATGAGCGACCTGATCTTCACGCACATATCCCTGCGTGTGCCTGGGCCGGACCACCATTTTCTGATCAACCCCTACGGTTTGCTGTTCGACGAGATCACAGCCTCCAGCCTGGTGAAGATCGACCTGCATGGGCAGCCAGTAGAGGCAACGCCGCACCCGGTCAACCCGGCCGGGTTCGTCATTCACAGCGCTATCCATGCGGCCCGCGAAGACGCCCATTGCGTGCTGCACACCCACACCCGGGCCGGGTGTGCGGTGGCCGCGCTGGCGTGTGGCCTGTTGCCGGTCAACCAGATGTCCATGGAGTTTCATGGCAAGGTTGCCTATCACGATTACGAAGGCATTGCCCTGGACCTGGATGAGCAGCAGCGTTTGGTGGCCGACCTGGGTGACAGGCCGGTGATGATCCTGCGCAATCATGGGCTGCTGACGACCGGGCGTTCCGTCGCCGAAGCATTCCTGCGCATGTACTACTTGGAGAAGGCCTGCGAGATCCAGCTGGCGGCGCAGAGTGCCGGGCCGTTGATACTGCCGCCGGCCGCTGTGTGTGAGCGTACCGAGCGGCAGTTCAACGCGCCAATGAAGGGCTTGAAACAGGGCGAACTGTCGGACCCGGATGCCGTGGCGCTGGCGTGGGCGGCGTTGTTGCGGATGCTGGAACGGGTGGCGCCGGATTACCGGGGCTGAAGCACGCCTGTCACCCGTAGGGATACTGGAACAGTGGCACTGTTGCGCAACCCTGAGCCGTAACTGTGCTGGTCCGTCGAAAAGGAATAGCCTTATGCTGTAACGAAATATGTCGAAAAGCCTGAAGAAGGATGTCGCAATGCCGCTCAAGGACCTGCTGATCGCCCTGGTGGTGATCGTTGCGTGGGGAGTCAACTTTGTGGTCATCAAGGTCGGCCTCGATGGCCTGCCACCGATGCTGCTGGGGGCGTTGCGTTTCTTGTTGGTGGCCTTCCCGGCGGTGTTGCTGGTTAAACGCCCGAAGCTGCCGTGGCGCTGGCTGATCGCCTATGGCGCGACGATCTCCCTGGGGCAGTTCGCCTTTCTTTTTCAGGCGATGTACAGCGGCATGCCGCCAGGGCTGGCGTCGTTGATCCTGCAATCCCAGGCATTTTTCACCCTGGGTTTCGCCGCGCTGTTCCTGGGCGAACGACTGCGCGTTGCCAGCGTGCTGGGGTTGCTGGTGGCCGCCAGCGGGTTGGCGCTGATCGGCAGTGAGGACGGCGGCCATGTGCCGATGCTGGCGCTGGTGCTGACCCTGTGCGCGGGCGCGATGTGGGGCGTGGGCAACATCATCACGCGTCGTTTCGGCTCGGTCGACCTGGTGGCGCTGGTGATCTGGGGCGGGCTGATTCCACCGTTGCCGTTCCTGGCCTTGTCGTGGTGGCTGGAAGGGCCTGAGCGCATCGGCCACGCCCTGGCCAACATCGGCTGGAGTTCGGTACTGGCCTTGGCGTACCTGGCGTTCGTCGCCACCATGCTCGGCTACAGCCTGTGGAGCACGCTGCTGTCGCGCCACCCGGCGGGCAAGGTCGCGCCATTCTCGCTGCTGGTACCGGTGATTGGGCTAAGTTCCTCGGCCTGGTTGCTCGGCGAGCGCCTGACCGAGTTGCAGGGCTGGGGGGCGTTGCTGGTGATGGTCGGGCTGTTGGTAAATGTGTTTGGCGCTAAGCTCGGACAGCGGTTGCGCACGGCCAGCGTACCCTGACGCGGGGTTCCCTGTGCTCTGTTAGAATCGGTGCTTTTCGCCAGGCCAACGGAGCACTTCCATGATCATCTCCACCACCAGCCAGCTCGAAGGCCGTCCTATTGCTGACTACCTGGGCGTCGTCAGCTCTGAATCGGTGCAGGGCATCAACTTTGTGCGCGATTTCTTCGCGCGTTTTCGTGACTTCTTCGGGGGCCGTTCACAGAGCCTGGAGAGCGCGCTGCGCGAGGCCCGCGAACAGGCCACCGAGGAGTTGAAGGCACGGGCACGGCAGTTGCACGCCGATGCCGTGGTCGGTGTGGACTTTGAAATCAGCATGCCCTCGGTACAGGGTGGCATGGTCGTGGTGTTCGCCACGGGCACGGCGGTCAAATTGAAGTAAGGCCATGTGCCACTGGTCAGTTCCGGGTCTTTTGTCCGCTCGGTCCGCAAATGACCAGCTAGTCTCACTTTTACCGGGCGCGTTCACCTAGGCAACCCCCATCTGCTTGCCGGCGCGACCGCCACTGGAGGGAGACAGGGCATGAGCGAATCCTTTTTCGAAGACCTGAACGACGCATTCCCGATCAACAGCCAAGTGCGTTGCGGCCAGTCGGCATTCCGCCTGGGCTTCGCCAACATGACGCTGGATGATTCGGAACAGCTTCAGCCTGCACATTTGCAGCGCACCAAGAAGGGCCGCTTCATGCCGCGGGTTCCGCTGAAGAAGTGATCCCGCTCCAGCAACCCCGCCGAACGGCGGGGTTTTTGTTGCTATTCGTTGACGCTGCTCATGGCATCGCTGGGTTGCGCTCGCCGGACGGCTGCGGATGTGGTTTTCTGGCGCGGCATTTCAGCAAAGGGAGATTGAATGCTCATGCGAGTCAGGGAAGGGACCTATTGGCAGTGGGCCGACGCTCAACTGCACAGCCGCAGCCACGATGAAGCGCTCAGTGACGGCACCACGCTCGACGTGCAGGTGCGTCTGTCGCGCCTCGGCGCCACCCAGTTGTTTCTCGGCGTGTACGCAGGCAATGGCCGGGCATTGCTGGAAGAGTACTACCCGACGCGCCCTGGCGAGACCATGACCCGTGCGTTGGTCTGGGGCGTCGAGCGGGCCCGGGCACTGGCCACTGGCGCCTTGCCATTGCCGGCCATGTCGCGGCCCCGTCGGCGGGCATGAAAAAGCCCGGCCTTTGCGGGCCGGGCTCAATGTTAGGTGAGGCCACTCAGTTGAGCGGTTCGATCACCTTGACTGCCTGCCGCTCACGGGCGGCTGGCCATTCTTGTTGCAGGGTCTGCAGCACGCGGCCAACGAACTCGGTGTCGGCGGCGGCCTTCTTGCCGACGTAGCCTTGGCCACGGCGGTAGACCTTGAAGCGGGCACGCATGCTCGGCAGGTGCTCTTCGAATTCAGCTTCGATGGAGTTTGGTGGCAGGCGGTCGAGACGCACTTCACCGGTTTGGCTAACCCACAGCAGATGGTCGTCGAGGCTGTCCTTGCGCACGGCGAACAGCTGGGCCAATTGGTCGATTGTGGGATTGTTGTTCAAGTTCATCATAAAGCCCCCATTACCCATTCGTAGGTGATTTTCACAGTTGGCGCTACCACGGTGTAGCGCACTACCAAGGCTGCTACAGCAGCATCGCAACAGGGGCTTTCACACGCTGCCTTTTGGACAGTTCCCTCTCCACGGACGGCCTGCGTTACCGCGCAGGCCGTCTGGAACACCCTTGCCACCGCTCCCGATCAGGGAGACGGCTTCATCATGCCCAAGGGCGATGAACGGCGTCAACAGTTTTGTAGTGAATATTTTTAGGCACTACATTCTTGTCATTTTGTTCGACAATCCAGCGTGCACGCCGTGCAGAATCTGCCCATGCCTTCACAGGCCATCAAGAATCCGGTAGGCCGCACGCACGCGGTCTTCGTTCGGATAATTACGGTTGGCCAGCAACACGACGGCCATTTTTTCGGCAGGAATAAAAGCGGCATACGCGCCAAAACCATTGGTTGCGCCGGTCTTGTTGTACCAGGCCTCGCGCAGGGCCGGGCGGGCAGGGACCAGGCGAGTGGTTGCCTGGGGCTCACGGATCAGGCGTGGGCTGTTGCCATCGACCAGGGTGTTCAGCTCGACCGGATACGGGTAACGCTCCCAACCTAGGCCCTGGGTCATGGCGCCGACCTGGAAGTAGCCCATTTGGGTAATGTCGATGGCTTGGGTCAGAGCAGGGGGCAGCCCGTCTGGCTGCATGTGCAGACGCACATAGCGCAGCAGGTCGCTGGCGCTGGTCTTGATGCCATAGGCCTCATCGGCGTAGGGCCCAGCGCTTACGCGTACAGGCCGGTCCTCTGCATCGTAGCCCTGGGCATAGAGCCCTTGGGCACTGGCTGGGACATGCAAGTAGGTATGTTTCAGGCCCATTTGCGCCAGCAGGCCCTGGTTCATCAGGGCAGCAAAGGGGCGTTGCTGCGCGCGTGCAGCCAAGTCGCCGAACAGGCCCAGGCTCGGGTTGGAATAGCAACGCTGAGTACCACGCTCGGCACGCGGCTGCCAGTTGCGGAAGAAGTCCACGACCTGTTGCGGCGTCTGTACTTCATCCGGGAACTGTAACGGCAGGCAGTCGGCGCTGTAGGCACCCAACTCCAGCACGCTGGCGTCCCCCAATGGCGCCCCGGCCAGCGCAGGCAGGTAGCGCTTTGCGGGGGCGTTCAGGTCCAGCTTGCCTTCGGCGCTGGCCAGGGCGGCGAGGGTGGCCGTGTAGGTCTTGCTCAGCGAGCCGACCTCGAACAGCGTGTCACGGGTCACAGGCGTGCCTTCGGCCTTGCTGGCCACGCCATAGTTGAAATAGTGGGCCTGGCCATGGGCATACACGGCCACGGCCATGCCGGCAATGCCTTGCTCGTGCATCAGCGGGCCAATGATTTGATCGACGCGGGCTTGCAGCGTGTCGTCGGCCTGTGCGGCTGTGTGGCCCAGGGCAAGTGTGATGGCCGCAGCGAGCGAAGCCAAGCGGAGGCGGGGCATGGGCAGGTCCTTTGTTGGAAAGTGTCCGTTCAGCGACACCGGTGGGGGTTCCGGCGTTAGCGAAGAAAAGCCGCAGACCTTATCGTCTGCCCTTGCACAATGACAAGACGGAACCTGTGATGAAATATTTGCGCATGCTATTCGACAATTTCACCCTGGCCTTGCTCGGGGTGGTGCTCATCGCCACTGTGCTGCCCTGCTCGGGTGACGGTGCGGTGTATTTCGGCTGGCTGACCAATCTTGCCATCGGCCTGCTGTTCTTCCTGCACGGTGCCAAGTTGTCGCGCGAAGCGATCATCGCCGGGGCCGGGCACTGGCGCCTGCACGCGTTAGTGTTCTCCTGCACGTTTGTACTGTTCCCGTTGCTGGGGTTGGCGTTCAAGCCGCTGTTTGTGCCGCTGGTGGGCACCGAGCTGTACCTGGGCGTGCTGTATCTGTGCGCGTTGCCGGCCACGGTGCAGTCGGCCATTGCGTTCACCTCCCTGGCCCGCGGCAACGTGCCAGCCGCCATTTGCAGTGCTGCGGCCTCCAGCCTGCTGGGTATCTTCCTCACGCCATTGCTGGTGATGATGTTGCTGGGCGCCAGCGGTGACACTGGCTCTGGCCTGGATGCAGTGCTGAAGATCACCCTGCAGTTGCTGGTGCCTTTCGTTGCCGGGCAGATCGCCCGCCGCTGGATTGGCGCATGGGTCAAGCGCAACGCGCGCTGGCTCAAGGTCGTGGACCAGGGATCGATCCTGCTGGTGGTCTACACCGCGTTCAGTGAGGCGGTGGTGACTGGCCTGTGGCACACGGTATCGCCACAACACCTGGCAGGGCTGTTTGTCGTCTGCGGGATCTTGCTGGCGGTGGTGCTGTATGGCACCCGTCTGCTCGGCAAGCTGCTTGGCTTTGACCTGGAAGACCGCATTACCATTCTGTTCGCCGGCTCGAAGAAAAGCCTGGCCACTGGGGTGCCAATGGCCCAGGTGCTGTTCGTGGGCAGTGGTATTGGCGCGATGATCCTGCCGCTGATGCTGTTCCATCAGATCCAGCTGATGGTCTGCGCGGTGCTGGCACAGCGTTACGCCAGCCGCGAGGAGGTGGGCGAGAAGGCCTCGGCGGCGTCCTGAAACGCCACCTCCATTGATTTAGCCGGGGAAGTTCACCTGGCCTGGCCTGAACTCCGCGCTCGCAGCGCCTTGGCAACGTCGGCCTCGATCTTGTAGGCCGGCCCTTCAAGGTCATTGAAATCACGTGTGTAGCGCCGGGCGAATTCCTCGACCCCCAGTGCCTGGTACTGCTGCACATGCTTGAGCTCGTGCGCCCACAGGGCCACGTTGTCTTCGGCATCGCTGGCATGACGGAAGATGATCGTGTCGATCAGTGTCACGGCGTTTACATCGGGGTTCTGCAGCATGGCATTGGCCGCGCTCATCTGCTGCTCGTTGCCCACCCTGAAGCGTGCGGCATCGAGCACGGCGAAGTCATACCAGGGTTCGAGCTGGGCGCGGATGTGCAGTGGGATCGGTTCACTGCCGCTGGTGCTGGCCTCGTCGCGGGCTTGACGCAATGCGTAGGCCAGGCTGGTCGACGCCATGGTTTCCACGTCCTTTAGAATCTGCCCCGCCTGCCCAGGGTCGACCGGGGCGCAGAAACACCCCATCAGGCAGACCTGGTACTGCCCCGGCGGGCAGGCCTGTTCAGCAACTACCGGCAGGCTCAGGAGCAGCCCAAACAACAGGCTAAGGGCTTTCATTCAAGGCCTTTTCGACGAAGTTGCGGCTGGCATCCAGTACCTGCGACTGCACCGCCTCGCTGGCCAGCATGCGCCCGACCAGCAAGGCGCCGACGCATTGGCTGATCAACACCCAGGCCAGTTCCTCATCCTCAAGGGTTGCCCCCCAGGCCTTGTGCAACTCGACCAGCCAATGCTCGGCCACCTCGCGCACCGGTTGTTCGGCACGTGCGATTTCTACCCCCAGCGGCGGCAATGGGCAGCCACCTTCGGCATTGTGCAGGTGGGCCAGGCTCAGGTACTGCTGCAGGCAACGGCCAAGGCGCTCGCGGCTGGCACCTTGGCTGGCCAGGCGTGCCAGCGGGCTGTTGCACAGTTCTTGGCGAACCACTTCGGTGAACAGATCGTCCTTGGACGGGAAGTGATTGTAAAAAGCGCCGCCGGTCAGGCCGATGGCTTTCATCAGCCCGGCCACGCCGGTGCTGGTGAAACCGCCGCGTTTGGCCAACGCACCGCTGGTGGCCAACAGCTTCTCGCGGGTTTGTTGTTTGTGTTCGGGGGTATAGCGCATTCATGAACCTCTGCGCGCTGGCTTGACGATAGGGGCGATCATAACATAGCGTTCGTTTACTAAACGATCATTCACCAAAGAGGCGCACATGACTCGACAACAAAAAGTAGTGCTGGTGATCGGCGCAGGGGATGCCACCGGTGGCGAGATCGCCAAGCGATTTGCCCGGGAGGGCTACGTCGCCTGTGTTACCCGCCGACAGGCAGACAAACTGCAACCGTTGCTGGAGGAAATCCGTGCAGCGGGCGGCCAGGCCCATGGTTTTGGCTCCGATGCGCGCAACGAAGAAGAGGTGGCGGCGCTGGTCGAGACCATTGAGCGTGATATTGGCCCGATCGAGGCGTTTGTCTTCAATATTGGCGCTAATGTGCCGTGCAGTATTCTGGATGAAACCCCGCGCAAGTACTTCAAGATCTGGGAAATGGCCTGTTTTGCCGGGTTCTTGACTGCGCAGGCAGTGGCTCGGCGCATGGTGCTGCGTGAGCGCGGCACGATTCTGTTCACAGGCGCTACCGCAGGCACTCGGGGCGCCGCCGGCTTTGCCGCATTTGCCGGCGCCAAGCACGGCTTGCGGGCCTTGGCCCAGAGCATGGCGCGGGAGCTGGGGCCGCGTAATATCCATGTGGCCCACGTGGTGGTGGATGGGGCCATCGATACCGCGTTCATTCGCGACAGCTTCCCCGAGCGCTACGCCCTCAAGGACCAGGATGGCATCCTCGACCCGGCCCACATCGCCGATAACTACTGGTTCCTTCACGCCCAGCCGCGCGACGCCTGGACATTCGAGCTGGACCTGCGCCCCTGGATGGAACGCTGGTAAACCCTCTCATCGATCAAGGACCGTACCTATGAGCAAGACTGTCGAATTCTTCTTTGACCTGGGCAGCCCGGCCAGTTACCTGGCGTGGACCCAACTGCCTGGCCTGTGTGCTCGCCAAGGCGCAACGCTGCTCTACCGGCCTATGCTCCTGGGCGGGGTGTTTCAGGCCACCGGCAATGCCTCGCCGGCAATGATCCCGGCCAAGGGCCGCTACCTGTTCACCGACCTGGCACGCTTTGCCGAGCGCTACGGCGTACCGTTCGGGCTACCGCCGGGGTTCCCGCTCAATACGTTGATGCTGATGCGGGGTGTGATCGGCACGCAATTACAACACCCGGAGCGCTTCGAGGCGCTGTTGACGGCACTGTTCAACGGGCTGTGGGGGGCGCGGCGTAATCTTGGTGACGCGGCAGTGTTGCAGCAGACATTGGAGCAGGCCGGCTTCGACTTGGCTGCGTTCAGTGCACTGGCAGGTGATGCGCAGGTGAAGGCTGCGCTCAAGCAAGCGACAGAGGACGCGGTGGCACGCGGTGTGTTTGGTGCACCGACCTGCTTCGTCGGTGAGCAGATGTTCTTCGGGCAAGACCGCCTGGACTTTGTCGAGGACGCGCTGCATCAGCCCGCCAGGCGTGTTTCCAGCTGAGTGCGTTCCCACAGGCTGAGCAGGTCGGCCGGGTTGGTGCCGTAGCGGTGCCAGTCATCAAGCCCGGCCTGGTCGCCGTTGGGCGCCTGGCAGTGGACGCAATGGGCAAGGCCTTCGGCGTCCAGGGCCAGGGTCATCTGCCAGCCTTCGATCACCACATCGACCAGGCCTTCACCGTGCTGGGCCCTGATTTGCAGGGGCTGAACACCGAGGGCCGCGTCGCGCAAGCGCTGATAGGCTTCTCGGGTGCTCACTGCACCGCTCCGATTCACAATTAGAAATTCGCCGGGGTATTGGCGCTGATGATCTCAGCCTCATCCTGGCCGATGTTCTTGAAACTGTGTGGCAGGGTGGTGGGGATGTAGTAGCCATCGCCCGAGTTGAGCACGCTGACCTGGCCATCGACCCACAGCTCGACAGTGCCCCGGGTGACCAGGCCGCACTCTTCGCCCTCTGCATGCACGATAGGCTCGCCCGAGTCGGCACCCGGTGCGTACAGCTCACGCAGCATGCGCATTTGCCGGGCCTCGACACTGGCGCCGACCAGCAGCATGCGCAGGCCGTTACGGCCCAGGTCTGGCTGCTCGCTGGCGCGGAACACGAAGCGCTCTTCCCGCACCGGCTCGTCGAAGCTGAAGAACTCCGCCAGGCTCATCGGGATCCCTTCGAGCAGTTTTTTCAGGGAGCTGACCGAAGGGCTGACGCGGTTCTGTTCGATCTGCGAGATCGTCGAGTTGGTCAGCCCGCTGCGGCGGGCCAGTTCCCGTTGGGAGAGGTTGTTGCGTTCACGCACCAGTTTGAGTCGCGTCCCCGTGTCCATAGCCGCCTTGTAATTAGAGGTGTCAAAAATAATGAGCGAGGCATTAAAACACACTCTTGAGGCTTGCGCGCTGTGCTTATCAGGCGCGTGGCTCGCGTGGCATCGGCCATAGCCCTACCAGCAGTAACAGCGCCGCCACTGCCAGGAACGGCAAGCGCGGATCAAGGGCATACACCAGGGTGCCGGCCAGTGGCCCGATCACCGCGCCCATGCCCTGAGCGGCGCCGATCGAGCCGGCTGTGGCGCCTTGTTCCGAGGCGTGCATGGCATTGGCCGCCAGCGCCGAAAAGGCCGGGAAGACAAAGCCCATGCCGGCGGCGGCGACGAAGAAACAGCCCCACAGCCAGGGCGCCGTGGTCGCCAGCGCGCCGCAGGCAAAGCCCACTGCCGAAACACTGGCGCCTACCCGGATCATCTTCAACGGCGGCCACTCCAGTTGGCGCAGCAGGACCTGCGCCAGCATCAGTGCCACACCCACCGTGGTCAGGGCGATACCGGCGGCCTGGGCGGCTTCGGTCGGGCCCAGATGCAGGCGGTCAAGGGCGAAGAAGCCGACGATAATCTGTGACACCGTCACACTGAGCATGGCACTGAAGGCCACCAGTAAAGGCCGGCGCAGCCGTGGGTCGTTCAGTCGCACCGGGCTGGGCGCATGGCTGCGGGCCAGTGCCTGCGGCTTGAGTGTGAACAGCAGCACGAAGAACGCGCACACCGGCAGCAGCGACATGATGTGGAACGGCAGGCTCAGGCTATGCCGTGCCAGCAGTGCAGCCAGTGCCGGCCCAAGCACCAGGCCGACCGCATTCGCCGCCCCCAGCGAGGCCATGGCCCGCGCCCGGCGCTGTGGTTCGACATGGTCGGCGATCAGTGCGTTGCAGGCCACCGGGATAGCGGCGTAGAAGGCCCCGATGCAACCGCGCGCGAGCATCAGGCCGATGAAGGCCAGGGTTGCGCCTGGCAGCCAGCGCAGCGCGCCTTCGACGAACAGGCACAACAGCCAGTAGGCGAGGGTGAAACCTGCGCTGCCGAGCAGCAGCACGCGCCGGCGTCCCAGCCGGTCGGCCGCGCGGCCCCACGGGCGAGCCAGCAGCACCCAGACCACGCCCGCCACGGTCACGGCGGCGCCGGCCTGCCAGGTGGCCATGCCGAGTTGGCGGGCGATCGGGCCGATCAGCGCGACGAAGGCCATCATCGACATGGTGCAGGCCATGTTGGCCAGCAGCAGTGGGCGTAAGTCCAGGGTGCTTGCAGGAACGAGAGTGGCAGAATCCTTTGCGACGTTCATAGGGCAGTCCAGAGAGGTTCAGCGATAAGTACGCTGATCTTAATAAGAATAATTATTGAATGTCGAACTCCCTGGGCTGCCATGACTCAGTTGCTGCGACGCAGGGGGCCAGGCCACATGCTACGCAAGACGCCGTCGCGGCGCACCAGGGCATGCATCAGCGCCGCGCCCAGGTGCAGCACAATCGTCGCGAAAAGCAGGTAGCCTGCCCAGCCGTGGGCTTGGCGTAGCACGGCATACAGCTGCAGGTCATGCGGGGTGATGGCAGGTAGCTGCAGGGGCCGTGGATAGCCGCCAGCCGACAGCATGGCCCAGCCCAGCAGTGGCATGGCCAGCATCAGACCATAGAGCAGCGCATGCGAGGCCCCGGCGGCGAACCGTTGCAGCGGTGGCAGGTCGCGTGGCAAGGGTGGGTGGGGCAGGGCCAGGCGCAGGCCGATACGCACAACCACCAGCACCAGCAAAGCCAGGCCCGTTGCCTTGTGCAGGCTGATCAGCACGGGGTGGCGTAGTGATAAGTCACTGACCATGCTCACACCGATGAACAGCATGGCAAGGATCAACACGGCCATCAGCCAGTGCAATAAGCGGGCGAGGGGGTGGAAGGCTTCGGGTTTCATGGGCGGGCTCCAGTGCCGAGCGATTCACGGCTGCGACGGTTGAACGATTCCGAATACGCGGCCGACCGTGCGGCAAGAATCGGGTCGGCGGACGCTTCGATGCCGTGGGGCAGGATCAGCGGGTCGAAGTTAAGGTCGCGGCAAGCGCCTTGCTCAGGCGCGTCGACCTGTTCGAGCACGAGGGTGCCGGCATCCACGCTGGGCCGTTGCGCAGGCCAGGGGCTGGCAGGGTTGTCCACGGCATCGCCAGGCTCGGCCAGGACCAGGCGCAGGGTCCAGCGCAGCGGCCCTTGGGCAAGGCGCTGTTGCAGGTCATGCTGCAAGAACTGTTTGTCGTCCACCTGCCCAGGCAGCGCGGTAAAAGGGCTTTGCGGCTCCAGTTGCCAGCGTACCGGCTGGGCCGCCCCGGCGGCGTCGATCAGGCGAAAGGCATTGATGCTGTGGTACTGGGTGCTGGCGAAGCTGTTGCTTGGCTTGTAGCTCGCAGCCCACTGGCGGAACGCCGCACTTTCGGGGTGGGCGGCAAAGAAGGCCTTCTGCCTGGCCGGGTCCGGCTTGCCGGTGGCTGGGTCCGGTGTGCTGGCCAGGACTTGTTCGTAGAACGCTTGGGGGGTACTTACCGCCAGCACCGGCGGGTTGTTCATGCCGGTACGCCAGACCTGCCCGTCGTCGGTGGTTAGCTGAAGCGCCAGGCTGCGCACCGGGATTGCCGTGTCGGGTGCGAACGGGTTGGCGCCACCGATGGCGAAACGGCCGATCACGGGCACCCGTGCCTGGCTGAAAACCCGCGCCGTGGACAGGCTGGCGGCCTGCCCGCTGGCCTGGAAGTAGCCGCTGACGCACAGGCCTTTGGCGTGGTTTTTGCGGTAGCCCGGGTAGTGCCCTGCTTGGGCCTCGAAGGTGTCGATGATGCGCTTTGGCGTCAGGGCAGGTGCGCCGATCCAGCCTGCGGCATAGGCAAAACCTGCGCCCGCGGCCAGCATGACAGCGCCGATGGCCGCCAGGCGCAGCGCCTTGGCGGGGCCGTGCAAAGGTGAGTTCATGGTCAGCGTCCAGTTCTGTGAAGGTGCCGGTACGACGGCGCAGGGGAAAACTTATTCCCTCGGCGGGAATAGATTTTGTTGCCGGGCGTCTGCCTCATACACTGACAACCCCAGAGGCCGGGAAATTGCCATGCACGATCTGGACGAACACCAGTGGCGCGAACTGCTAGCGCGTCTGCGCCGCTTTGCCTTGTGGTTGACGCGTGAACCGGGCAGCGCCGACGACCTGGTGCAAGCCACTGTCGAGCGGGCTTTGAGCCGTCATGGCCAGCAACGTGAGGCTGAGGCGCTGCGCGCCTGGTTGTTCACCATCCTTTACCGGTTGTTTCTTGACGGCAAACGCCGTGACCGCCTGCATGCCCGTTGGCTCTCCTGGTTCGGCCGTGCCGAGGTGGAAAGCGAGCCGGTTGGCGGCAACATCGAGGATATCGTCCTGGCCCAGGCCGACCTGCGTGCCTTCGCCCGGCTGTCGGCGGAGCAGCGTGCCTTGCTGCTGCTGGTGAGCATCGAAGGTTTGAGCTACAAGGAGGCCGCCCAGGCCTTGGGCATCCCCATTGGTACTGTGATGTCGCGCCTGTCGCGCGCCCGCAGTGCCTTGCGCGAACTGACCGAGGGCAACCCCCAATCCCCGGCCTTGCGGAGACTGAAATGACGCGCCTGATCCCCAGTGAAGACGAGCTGCATGCCTATATCGATGAGCGTCTGGCGCCTGCTCGCCGGGCTGAGGTCAAGGCCTGGCTGGCGGCCAACCCGCAGGAAGCGGCAAGGGTCGAGGGCTGGCGCAGCGATGCTCGGCGGCTGCGCGCGGCATTGGCCGGCCTGGGTGAGCAGCCGGGCGCCATGCACCTGGATCTGGGCCAATTAAAGCAGCGGCTGCGCCAGCGCCGTCAACGGCGCTGGGCGTCGGCGGCGGTTTTAGTGCTGGCACTTGGCGTTGGCGGTGTGGGCGGTTGGCAGGCACGCGAGGCCCTGTTGGCCAGCGTGGACCTGCCCATGGCCGACGCCGTCCAGGCTCATCGGTTGTTTGCCGGTAGTGAGGCTTTGGACATCCAGGCCAGCGACCCGACCCAATTGCGTGATTGGCTGGGGCGTCACTTCAACCGGGTGGGACAGTTGCCGGACCTGGCGGGGTATGGCTTCAGGCCGGTGGGCGCGCGGTTGCTCAGCAACGAGCAAGGGCCGGCGGCGCTCTTGGTGTTTCAGGATGGCAAGGGGGAACGTATCAGCCTGTTTTTGCGCTCGCCCGGTGAGCGTTATGAACGCATGCCGGATGGGCAGCGGGTGGATGGCCAACTGGAGGCGCGGTACTGGTCGCATGGGGCGTACAACTTTGCGTTGGTCAGTGCGGCGGACGATGCGCGTGGGGCGGGGGTAGGGGAGGCGTTGCGGTTGGGGTTGTAATGACCCATAACTGTAAGCGTCCGGCGAATTCTAAGGAGGAAGTCATGAAAGCTTTATCAATTGTCCGACCGAATGGTAGTCGGATTGCTTCAGGTGAGAAAACCCTTGAAGTACGTCGCTGGTATGCAAACCTCGACCCTACGGAAGATCTGCTAATTGTTGAGAACGGGCGGTTCCTGCATGTTGATGGTGAAGAAGATGCCGATGGCACCGCTGTGGCGATAGTACGTGTCAAAGCTATTCGGCCATTCGTATTCGCGGACATGCAAGCCGCCTGTGCAAGCCGCTTTGAAGAAGGCTGGTTGGCGTGGGAATTGGACGACGTGCGACCGATCGAAAGCGCTTTACCTACCCGCGCTGCCCGAGGCATTTACGAGGTAGATTTCCCCTGAGCGACGGGTGGTGACCATCAACATCGCGCTGGAATGTTCGATCAAACCCTAGACTGTCTCTTGAGTTGATTGATGCGAGCCATATTTATCCGTTCGATGGTATGGCTAGGAGAGTTGAGTTCGAGTAGCTCAACACCAGTCGGCATGCCAACGGTGGTGCTTGGGTTGTTGAACCTGAAAAAAATTTCCTTATCGCTTGGCACGTTGGTATGGCTGGCCATATGGCTTAGTACGTCTCTGCCGATGCGGTCATTGGAATCAAACATAAAGTCGAGCGGAACACCAGCTTCGTTAACAGTCGTGCCTGAGTCTGTGCTTGAACTTGAGTCGCGACGCGACCATGTCTGTAAAGGGGCTGTGGCGGTTGACGCATTCGATCCTACTGAGGAGCGCCGTTGCATTGAGGTTTCATGAGGGTTGCGTTCTCTATTAAGAGGCGACCTGGATCTGGAGCGCGAAGATGCATTTGAGTTTAGGCTTTCGCTTGATGAAACTGTGGAGGACGCAGTCGATCCGCGACGCCGATTAAGAGGTGCGTTACCGATTAATTGAATACCCGCAGGTTGCCGCCCTCGAGCATTGTGGATAATTCCACTTTGCCACCTGTACATGTGCCCAGAGGGGTCGGTTCTATTTATAGGGTCGCCACCGCAATAGGCATAAGCGTTGCACCCACCATTACCAAATGGGCTCCAGCTATCAGGTGAACAGAAACGGTTGAGGTGGGGGGAGTAGAGTCTGTAGCCATTACCGAGAATATAATGGCCTGTCACAATGGATCGGCGTTGCCCATTGAATCCAAGAAGTTGACGAGCTTCAGGTTCAGGGGAATGTCCATACGGCGTATACGTGACAGCGACAGGCTCCTCCTCGAACGTGCGTAGGATGGAATTATACGGGTCGGCAATCAGTGGCATCGCTTGGCTACTTGCCTCATTTTTAAACGCTTGCGCTAAGGGAATGTCTTGGTGCCGTAGGAAGGTGTGAGTGGTAGTGTCGCTTATCTCAAGAACGAGATAGCCGTTTTGATAAAAAAATAGCCCTAGCGGGTTGTTGGAACTCATGATGAATTCAAGGTTGGCCACTGTTGGGGGCATATTGCTAGGGTGGGCCTGAGGGCGCAACTGGTAATTCTGATAGGTGATCTATTAAGCGTGAAGTGTACAAGCATCAGGGGCTCCAGAGCATCTAAAGCACCGACAACGCCAGTGCTCTGGATGCTATAAATCAGCCCAGCTCCAACCAAATCGGCGCATGGTCGGAAGGCTTTTCCATGCCGCGCAATTCATAGTCCACACCCGCCGCCTTGATCCGTGGCA